>DAIODI010000109.1:0-6609 GCA_036746875.1 Aestuariivirgaceae bacterium
TTTTATCTCCCCATGTTCTCCTCTCGATTCCGCCGCCTTGCCTCTCCGTTCTTTCCCTTTTTTTTTTTTTTCCCCCCCCCCCCCCCCCCCGCCCAGCCGCGGCGGCAGCTCGTTGCGGAACCCGGCGAGGACGCCGGAGTGACGCAGCAGCGTGGACCGCAACGCCGCCCAGCGCCGGGCCTCGCCGGGCGGCGCGTCGCCCGAAAGCGCCGCGCCGAACACGCCGTCGAGCGCAAGGTGCCGTCCGTCGCGCCCGAGCGCGACCGAGGCGACCGGGAGCAGCGTTTCCCCGCGCAGGCTCTCCTCGAGGCGGGGGTCGATCTGGGTCAGCAGATGCGCCACATGCGGGACGCGAAACCCGGGCGCGAACTCGATCGTCACGGCCGCGCCGCCGACCTGGTCCGCCGCCTCGACCACGGTGACGGAGCGCCCGGCCTGCGCCAGCGTCAGCGCCGCCGCGAGGCCGTTGACGCCGGCGCCGATGACGACGGCGTCAGACGACGGCATAGGGCTCGCTCATGCCGGAGGGCTTCTTCAGCTCAAGCAGGATTTCGGCGGCCGCATTGCGGCCGGGCGCGCCCATCACCCCGCCGCCGGGATGGGTGGAGGAGCCGCACATCCACAGGCCCTTCACCGGCGAACGATACTTCGCGTACCCCGGCGCCGGGCGGTTGAACAGCAGCTGGTCGAAGGTGAGCTCGCCCTGGAAGATGTTGCCTTCGGTGAGGCCCACTTCGGCTTCGAGCTCGCGCGGGGTGCGCACCTCCATGTGCAGGATCAGGTCGCGGAAGTTCGGGGAGTAGTCGGCGATCTGGTCCACCACCGTCCTGGCGAACCCGTCGCGGTTGGCGTCGGTCCACTCCTGGCCGCCGATCTTCGGCGGGCAGTACTGCACGAAGCAGCTCATGAAGTGTTTGCCGGGTGGGGCCATCGTCGGGTCGATGGTGGTTGGAATCATCATGTCGAGGAAAGGATCGCGCGACCAGGTCCCGGCCTTCCAGTCGTCGTAGGCCCTCTCCATGCGTTCGACCGAATCCGTAAAGTGGAGGTCGCCGCGGTAGCAGGGCGAATCGTCGGGCAGCGCCGGAAAGCGCGGCAGGCCGTCGAGCGCGATGTTCACCTTGCCGGAGGAGCCGCGGATCTTGAACCGCCGCACCCGGTCGAGGAAGGCCGGCGGCAGGTCGTTGCGGTCCACGAGCTTGAGGAACGTACGCTTGAAGTCGGCCGAGGAGACGCCCAGCGGCGCGGCGCTCTCCTCGCCGTTGTCGAGGACGACGCCGGTCGCACGCCCGCCCTTCACCAGCACGCGCTCGACGCCGTGGCCGGTGCGGACCTCGCCGCCAAAGGAGCGGAAGGCCCCGGCCAGCGCCTGCGACACCGATCCCATGCCGCCGCGCGCATAGCCCCACGCGCCGACGTTGCCGTCCACCTCGCCCATGTAGTGGTGGAGGAGAACATAGGCCGATCCCGGCGACATTGGCCCCAACGCCGTGCCGATGATGCCGGACACGGCGAGATACGCCTTCACCACGTCGGTCTCGAAGTACTCGTCGAGGAAGTCGGCGATCGACATCGTCCAGAACCGGACGGTGTCGTACATCTCCATCTCCGACAGCCCCCAGAAGTGTTTGCCGAGGAACAGCAGTTCCCGCACGTCGCGCGGCGCGAACGAGGTCGGGTCCGGCGGCGGGCGCATCAGCAGCGGACGGATGAACCGGCACTGGCGCAGCACGTCGCGGGCGTAGCGGTCGTAGGCCTCTGCGTCGCGCGCCGAGAACCGGGCGATCTCGCGCCGGTTCGCCTCATGGTCGCGGTAGGTGGCGAGGTAGCCGCCGTCGCGGGTCAGCACCGCGCCGCCTTCGTAGGGGATGATCTGCAGCCCGTGCCGGGGCAGGTCCAGATCGCGCATGATCTCCGGGCGCAGGAGCGAGCAGACGTAGGAGCAGTTGGAGTAGACGACGCCGGGATGATGCGAGCGCGAGGTGGTGGCGCCGCCGATCCACGCGTTCTTCTCCACCACGCAAACGCTGAGCCCGGCCTTCGCCAGATAGGCGGCGGTGACGAGGCCGTTGTGGCCGGCCCCGATGATGACGGCGTCGTACCGGTTCGCGGCCACGAAGGAGGGTCCTGGCCTACTCGGCGGCGGGCTGGAAGCGATTGGGCCGCACGTCCTTGAGCGTCAGGTCGATCGCCTGCTCGAAGGCCTTGAGCGTGTCCTTCAGGCAGCTCTCGTCGTGCGCCTCGCACATGAACCACGGTTCGCGGCTGTCCGGCTCGCAGATCACGCCGGCGTCCTGGATGTGGCGGGCCATGGTGTCGTAGAACGCGTAGTCGGAGCGCTTCCAGGCCCGGTAGTCGCGCGGCGGCTCGGGCGCGAAGAACAGCCCGAACATCGAAGAGTGGCCGGCGAAGGAATGCACGACGCCGCGCGCGTCGAGGATTTCGGACATGCCGGATTTGAGGCGCTCGCCATAGGCTGCGAGCGTCGCCAGCGCGGGCGTCTCGTCAAGGATTTCGAGGCACTTTTCGGCGGCGGCGAGCGACACCGCGTGCGCCGTGTAGGTGCCGCCGTGGGCGACGCCCCGGCCGAACCTGCGCATGATCTCCTCGCGGCCCGCGACCACGGCGATCGGGTAACCGTTCCCCATGGCCTTCGCGAAGGTGCAGATGTCGGCCTCGACGCCGTACAGCTCCTGCGCGCCGCCCCTGGCGACGCGGAAGCCCGACTTCACCTCGTCGATGAACAGCAGCACGCCGTAGCGGCTGCACAGCTCGCGCGCCCCGTGCATGAAGGCGGGGCTCGCCGAGATGCCGCAGCAGTTGCCCATGATCGGCTCGATGAGCAGACAGGCGATCTCGGCTGCGTGCTTCCTGAGGATGTCTTCGAGCCGCTGCAGGTCGTTCATCGGCGTAAGGTGCAGAAGCTGCCGCGTCACCTGCGGCACGCCCTGGCTGTAGGGCACGGTGACGGGATCGGCGTTGGAGCGGGGGTCCCAGGAGCCCATGTCCTTCATCCATAGCGCGGCGTCGAACAGGCCGTGGTAGCCGCCCTCGATCAGCACATAGGACTCCTTGCCGGTGTAGGCGCGCGCCAGCCGCAGGCCCGCCATCACCGCCTCCGTGCCGGAGTTGGAGTAGCGCACGAGATCGACGGAAGGCGCCATCTTCGCGATGCGCTCGGCGACCGTGAACTCGCGCTCCGTCGAGAGCGCGAACACTCCTCCGACCTCCATGCCGGCGCGCGCCGCCGCGTCCACCCGGTCGTCGGCGTAGCCGAGGATCGCCGGACCGTAGCCGAGCCGGTAATCCACGTAGCAGTTGTCGTCGATGTCCCAGGTCCGCCCGCCCTTGCCGCGCTTCACATAGATCGTGCGGTCGTCGCCCCAGTAGCGGAAGTTCGAAGCGACCCCGAGCGGGAGACGGGTCGACGCCTTCCGGAAATGGGCGTGGGAGCGATCGAGCGAGCGGGCCATGGACGTCCTCAAGCGGTATTGAATGAGCATTCAGAATGCATCCTGAATGGCATAATTCTGTTTGAACGGTCAATCAGAATGAAGGAACAGTAGTCGGAACGGCAGCCGAATCGGCCGGGTTCCGCCAGTCTCAAGGCCGAAGGCGAGGACGCTGCCCGAGCAAGGGAGGTGCAGCGCGTGACCGCGGACGCATCAAGCGAGCTTTACGGCGGCAACCTGATCTCGATGCTGGAGATCGTCTGGGGCGAAGGCTGGCTGTCGCCGGGCGGGCCGGAGGAGGTCGCCCGCCTCGTCGAGGGCGTGGACTTCTCGGAGAAGAGCGTGCTCGACATCGGCTGCGGCGTCGGCGGCATAGACTTCCTGCTCATCGAGCGCTTCGGGGCGGGCTACGTCACCGGCGTCGACGTGGAAGACACCGTCCTCGCCACGGCGCGGGCGCGGGCCAGGGCGCGCGGTGTTGAGGCGAAGGCGGGCTTCGCCAAGGTCGCGCCGGGTCCGCTGCCGTTCCCGCCGGGCGTCTTCGACATCGTGTTCTCGAAGGACGCCATCGTGCACATCCCGGACAAGGAGGCGCTGATGGCCGACGTGTTCCGGGTGCTGAAGCCCGGTGGCCGCTTCGTCGCCTCCGACTGGCTGATCGGCCACGACGGGCCGCCATCGCCGGAGATGGCCGCCTACATCAAGGCCGAGGGGCTCGACTTCGGCATGGCCTCGCCGAACCGTTACCGCAAGGCGATGGCCGCCGCCGGGTTCACCGCCATCGAGACCGTCAACCGCAACGCATGGTACCGCGAGGTGGCGAGGCGCGAAGCCGCCGCCATGAAGGGCGAGCATTACGCCGATGCGGTGAAGCGGCTTGGCAAGGCGTTCGTGGACCACAATATCGACATCTGGGAGCGCATGCAGGTGGCGCTCGACACGGGCGAGCACTGCCCGCACCACCTGAAGGCGCTGAAGCCCTCGCCGGAGATCTGATGCAACACAACCGCGTCGTCCAGCTTCCCGCCTCGCGCAAGGCCTCCAAGGAGGTCCGCCGCCAGCAGCTCATCGAGGCCACCATCGACACGCTGGCGCGCCGGGGTTACGCCGCCACCACGCTCGGCGATGTCGCCCGCCTCGCCGGACTCTCCGGCGGCATCGTCAACTTCCATTTCGAGAGCAAGGACAAGCTGCTCGTCGAAACGCTGCGCACCCTCGCCCAGGAGTACAGCACCAACTGGCGCTCGGCGCTGGCGATGGCCGGCGACAGACCCGCTGACCGGCTCTACGCGCTGCTCGCCGCCGACTTCAACGAGGTGGTTTGCACGCCGCGCAAGCTCGCCGCCTGGTGCGCGTTCTGGGCCGAGGCGCAAAGCCGCCCCGTCTACCTCGACCATTGCAGCGCCAATGATCTGGACTACCAGGAGACGATCACCGGCATCTGCCGCGACATCATCGCCGAGGGCGGCTACCCGTATGACCCGCACCGCATCGCCCGCGGGCTTGAGGCGATGATGGAAGGCATCTGGCTTGACCTTATGACCATGCAGTCGCCGATCAGCCGCGAGGAGGGTCTGAAGACGGTTCTCGCCAGCCTCGGCGCGTTCTTCCCGAAACACTTCTCGCCCGAAGGCGAGGCGCTGGCGTGAACTTTGCGCTGCCGGACGCGGCGAAGGCCCGGGCGGCGAAGGCCCGCGCCTCGCTGGCGAAGCTCGCCGCGTCCGAAATGGCCGGGCGCGTGGCCGACAAGGCGGTGCAGGTCTTCGGCGGGCGCGGCTCAGCGCGCGAGAATGTGGCGGAACGGTTCCTGCGCGAGGTGCGGGTGGACCGCATCTGGGAAGGAACGAGCGAGATCCAGCGCCTGATCCTCGCCAGAAGCCTGATCAGGCGCGGGCCTGCCGGGACTCTCGGCGAGGGTTGACGGAGCCGGCCCGGCCGCCGCATCGTTTTTCCGCCAGCGTGGCGCGACGCCAACACCAGACCCGCACATCGCAACCGCGGCGGACGCGGGCCGCCGTATCCGGGAGAAACGTCCGATGCACAGCCTCACTCGCCGCCGCGCCCTGAAAGCCGGCGCCGCCGCCCTTGCCCTGCCCCTGTTCGCCCGCGCCGCGCGGGCCGAGGGGAAGGTGAACGTCTACAACTGGACCGACTACATCGGCGAAACCACCCTCGACGACTTCACGAGGGCGACCGGCGTCGAGGTCACCTACGACACCTACGACACCACCGAGGCCGAGGAGGCGAAGCTGCTCGCCGGGCGCAGCGGCTACGATGTGGTGCTGCACGCCGGCTCCACCATTCCGCGCTTCATCGAGGCCGGCATCTTCCAGAAGCTCGACCGCTCGAAACTGCCGAACTGGCAGAACCTCGATCCGTCGATCCTGAAGATCGTCGAGGGCTACGACCCCGGCAACCAGTACGGCGCGCCCTACATGTGGGGCACGGTTGGGATGACCTACAACCTCGACATGGTGAAGGAGCGCCTCGGCGAGAACGCGCCGGTCCATTCGCTCGACCTGATCTTCAAGCCGGAGTTCGCCGAGAAGCTCGCAGGCTGCGGCATCTCCATCCTCGACAGCCCCGGCGACGTGTTCCCGATGCTGCTGAAGTATCTCGGCAAGGATCCTAACACCACCAATCCGGACGACTACGAGGCGGTCGTCGAGGCGTTCAAGCCGATCCGCAAGTTCATCAAGACCTTCGACGCCTCGAACTACCTCAACGCGCTGCCCAACAAGGCGCTGTGCGCGGCGATGACCTGGTCGGGCGATTACGCCACCGCCAGGGCCCGCGCCGCCGAGGCCGGCGTGGACGTGAACCTCGCCTACTTCGTGCCGGAGACCGGCTCGCCGGCCTGGTTCGACCTGTGGGCGATCCCGGCGGACGCGCCGAACGTCGACAACGCGCACGCCTTCATCAACTACATGATGGACCCGAAGGCGATCGCCGGCGCCACCAACCTCACCAACTACGCGCATGCGAACATTCCGGGCAAGCAGTTCACCAATCCCGAGGTGCTCGCCGACCCGGCGGTGTTCCCGAACGCGGAAATCCAGGCGAAGCTGTGGACGCCGAAAGTGCTCGACAAGAAGCTGGAGCGCGCCCGCACCCGCGCGTGGAGCAGGATCAAGACGGGCTGAGCGCCCGTATTGCG
>DAIODI010000109.1:6709-9811 GCA_036746875.1 Aestuariivirgaceae bacterium
CGCCTGACCCCGTAGACCTGCCGATCAAATCCGCGTTATCGTTTCGTGGTTCTGGAGACCGGCAGGGACGGCGAGCATGACCCCACCGCAAACGGGCGAGCCGTTCGTCCGCATCGAGCGCGTCACCAAGACATTCGGCGAGTTCACCGCCGTCGACGACGTCTCCCTCGACATCATGCGCGGCGAACTGTTCGCGCTGCTTGGCGGCTCGGGCTGCGGCAAGACGACCCTGTTGCGCATGCTGGCCGGTTTCGAGACGCCCACCTCCGGCAGGATCTCCATCGACGGCCAGGACATGACCGGCATTCCGCCCTACGAGCGGCCGGTGAACATGATGTTCCAGTCCTACGCGCTGTTTCCGCACATGACGGTGGAGCAGAACGTCGGCTACGGCCTGAAGCATGAGTCCATGACCGGCGAACAGCGCCGGGCGCGGGTGAAGGAGATGCTCGACCTCGTCAGGCTGGAGGGCTACGGCGCGCGCAAGCCGCACCAGCTTTCGGGTGGCCAGCGCCAGCGTGTGGCGCTCGCCCGCGCCCTCGCCAAGCAGCCGAAGCTGCTGCTGCTCGACGAACCGCTCGGCGCGCTCGACAAGAAGCTGCGCGAGGCGACCCAGTTCGAGCTGATGCGGATCCAGGACACGACCGGCGTCACCTTCATCGTCGTCACCCACGACCAGGAAGAGGCGATGACGCTCGCCTCGCGCATCGCGGTGATGGACAAGGGCGTGATCCGCCAGATCGGCAGGCCGACGGAGATTTACGAGTTCCCGCGCTCGAAGTTCGTGGCCGACTTCATCGGCTCGATCAACCAGTTCGAGGGCAGGCTGGAGCGCCTGTCGAAGACCCGGGCGATCGTCGCCGCGCCGGCGGCGGGCGGCGATATCGTGGTGGCCGATCCGGCCGGGGCCGCCGTCGGCCAGGCGGTGTCGGTGGCGGTGCGGCCGGAGAAGATCCAGATCGACCGCAAGAAGCCGCGCAGCACCGTGAACGCATTCCGCGGCCACGTTCTCGATCTCGGCTATTTCGGCAAGGACTCGCTCTACCGGGTGAAGCTCGAAACCGGCGCCATCCTGCGTGTGAACCGCGTCAACGACCGGCGCGCCCACGAGAGCGAACGCGTCGCCGACTGGGAGGACGAGGTGTGGGTGTCGTTCGATCCGTCCTCCGCGATCATCCTGACGGAGTAGGCGATGGCGGGCGTCGTATCCTCGGGCGGCGCGGCCGCTCCCGAAAGCGAGGTCACCGCCAGCGTTTCCGGCTGGCGGCAGTGGCTGGACCGCAAGGCGTGGCGCGATCTCATCATCGCCATTCCTTACGTCTGGCTCGTGGTGTTCTTCCTCTTGCCGTTCGCCATCGTCGTCGTGATTTCGCTGGGCTCCGCCACCATCGCGCAGCCGCCGGTGGAGTTCGCGCCCGCATGGCCGTTCGTCACCCGGGACAACTACGACCTGATCTTCTCCGATCCGATCTACCTGAACGGCTACATCAACTCGGTCATCTTCGCCTCGATCGCCACGTTCTTCTGCCTGCTGATCGGCTACCCGATGGCGCTGGCCATCGCCCGCGCCGAAGGCTGGCTGCGCAACCTCCTGCTGTTGCTCGTCATCCTGCCGTTCTGGACCTCGTTCCTTCTGCGCATCTACGCCTGGATCGGGCTCCTCTCCACCAACAGCTGGTTCAACAATCTCGTCACCGCCGCCTACAACGCCACCATCGGGGCGGGCGCCCCGGTCGAGTCGCTACAGATGATGAACACCAACGGCGCGGTGATCCTCGGCATCGTCTACAGCTACCTGCCGTTCATGATCCTGCCGCTCTACGCCACGCTCGAAAAGCTCGACGGCACGCTGAACGAGGCGGCGATGGATCTCGGCTCGAAGCCGTTCGAGGTGTTCCGCGACATCACCCTGCCGTTGTCCATTCCCGGCATCATCGCCGGCGGCATGCTGGTGTTCATCCCGGCGACGGGCGAGCTCGTCATCCCCTCGCTGATGGGCCGCGCCGACAGCCCGATGATCGGGCGCGTCATCAACGACGAGTTCGGGCTGAACCGCGACTGGCCGGTGGCCTCGGCGATCGCCGTCATGCTGCTGCTGCTGCTCGTGGCGCCGATCATGATCTACAACAGCTATCAGTCGCGCGCCGACGCAGGCGACCGGTGAGGGACGGGCGATGAAGAAGAACTCGACCTTCCTTCTCACCTGTCTAGCCTTCGGGTATGCGTTCTTCTACATCCCGATCTTCTCGATGATCTTCTACTCGTTCAACAAGTCGCGCCTCGCCACGGTGTGGGGCGGCTTTTCGACCGAGTGGTACTTCAAGCTGTTCGACAACGAACAGGTGCTCGCCGCCGCCTGGCTGTCGCTCCGGATCGCGCTGCTCTCGGCGACCTTCGCCACCATTCTCGGCGCCATGGCGGGGATGGCGCTCGCCCGGTTCTCGCGCTTCCGCGGCAAGACGCTGTTCTCGGGCCTCGTCTCGGCGCCGCTGGTGATGCCGGAGGTGATCACCGGCCTGTCGCTGCTTTTGCTGTTCGTCTACATGGAGAGCCTGATCGGCTGGCCGGCCGGGCGCGGCTTCACCACCGTCACCATCGCCCACACCACCTTCGCGATGTCCTACGTGGCCGTGGTCGTGCGCTCGCGCCTCGTCCAGATGGACCGTTCGGTGGAGGAGGCGGCGATGGACCTGGGCTCGAAGCCGTTCCGGGTGCTGATCGACATCACGCTGCCGATCATCGCCCCGGCGCTCGTCGCCGGCTGGCTGCTCGCCTTCACGCTGTCGCTCGACGACGTGGTGATCACCAACTTCACCAACGGGCCGGGCGCCACCACGCTGCCGATCTACATCTGGGGCAAGATCAAGCTCGGCGTGACGCCCGACATCAACGCGCTCGCCACCCTCATCATCGCCATCGTGACCACCGGCGTGGTGATCGCCGGCGTCATCATGTACCGCGCCGAAAAGAAGCGCGACCGCGACGTGCAGGCCGCGATCGCATCGAACGGGTAGGGGGTGGGGGCGGGGTCAGAAGAATTTGCTGCTTTGCCGGATGTAGTCTCGGATAAGGCTGACCGCTGCGGACGCGTTTTCGGGGGTT
>DAIODI010000110.1:0-6120 GCA_036746875.1 Aestuariivirgaceae bacterium
TGAAAACAAGCAAGCAGAAGATAAAGTTAATACTATCTTTGGTGAAGACCGTCATTTTTACTACTCCTAGAACTGATCTATTTCTGCTGTAGCAATGGTAGATTGGACGAAGCGCCGAGCAGTAATATTACACAATCCATTCGCTACCACCCCAGTAACATCTGTTAATTGGAGCGCGCGGGTGCTCTTCCCCGATATCGAGACAGGCGAGATCAAGATTTTACGAGATTAACTATCCCAGCGCCTGGGCGAGGTCGCGCTTCAGGTCGTCCACGCCTTCGAGGCCCACGGAGAGGCGCAGCATCCCGTCGGTGATGCCCATGGCGGCGCGCGCCTGCGCGCCGATGTTGCGGTGTGTTGTGGAGGCCGGGTGCGTGATCAGCGACTTGGCGTCGCCGAGGTTGTTGGAGATGTCGATGATGGAGAGACGCCGCAGCGCCTCGAAGGCGCGCGCCTTTTCGCCCTCCACCTCGAAGGTGATCATGGTGCCGCCCGCCGCCATCTGCCTCTTCGCCAGCGCCGTCTGCGGGTGGCTGGCGAGGAACGGATAGAGCACGCGCCTGACGCCGGGCACGCCTTCGAGCCACGCCGCAATGTCGAGTGCGGCCGCGCTCTGGTGCATCACCCGGAGCTTCATCGTCTCCAGACCCTTCAGCAGCACCCAGGCGTTGAACGGCGACAGCGAAGGGCCGGTGTGCCGCAGGAACGGCTTCAGCAGGTCGTCCTTGAACGCCTTCGTCGAGACGATGGCGCCGCCGAGCACGCGGCCCTGCCCGTCCATGTGCTTGGTGCCGGAGTAGACGACGACATCCGCCCCCAGTTGCAACGGCTTCTGCAAAACGGGCGTGGCGAAGATGTTGTCCACCACGACGAGCGCCCCGGCGCGGTGCGCGATTTCGGCGATGGCGGCGATGTCGAGAATCTGCAGGCCCGGATTGGAGGGGCTTTCGAGGAACACCAGTTTCGTGCCCGGCCGCACCGCCGCCTCCCACTGGGCGCGGTCGTCGCCGTCCACCAGCGTATACGTCACGCCGAAGCGCGGCAGGATGTTCGTCACCACCTGGAAGCACGAGCCGAACAGCGCCCGCGACGAGACGATGTGATCGCCCGCCTTCACCTGGCAGGCCAGCGCGCCCCATACCGCCGCCATGCCGCTGCCCACGCCGTAGCAGGCTTCCGCGCCTTCCAGCAGGCGCAGCCGCTCCTCGAACATGGTCACGGTGGGGTTGCCGTAGCGGGCGTAGACGTAGCCCTCCTCCTCGCCGGCGAACCGCCGTTCGGCGGTCTCGGCGTCGGGGTAGACGAAGCCGGAGTTGAGGAACAACGCCTCCGCCGTCTCGCCGTGCGGCGTACGGTCGAGGCCGCCGCGCACGAGCTTCGTCTCGTCGCTCCACTCGATCGGCGGAACGCCTCTGTCGGTCTTCTTCAGCATACGTTGGTTCGCGCGCTCAGTTCTGCACCCACGGCAACCCGCTCTTCTTCCAGCCGCCGACGGTGGCGCGGTGGCCCGCCTCGTTGCGGTCCCCCTCGAAACCTTCCGAGACGTTCCAGGCGTTGGTGAACCCGGCCTGGGTGAGCGCGTGCGCCGCCGCCGCAGAGCGTGCGCCGGAGCGGCAGATGAGAAGGACCTCGGCGTCCTTCGGCACGCCGGCCTGCTGCACCATGGCGACGAAATCGCGGTTCACCTGCATCTGCGGGAAATCCTGCCACGAGATGCGCAACAGCCGCTCCACGGCGGGCACGCCGACGAACGCCCATTCCGGCTGCGTGCGGACATCGATCAGCACCGCGTTCGGATTGGCCTTGAGGCGCTCATACGCCTGCTGCGGCGTCACTTCACCCTTGTACATGACGTTTCGTTCCAGCCGTTCGGTTTGGAGAACACACCCTAGACGATGCGCCCGCCCGACGCAAAGCGGTTTCGCCGCTTCGCTTCCCGGCCCGCCAGTGTCGGCGGCGGACCTTCCGGGGCGAGCGCCCGGCTGGTAGCCTTAACGCGTCTCTCTGTCCCCTGCCAAATCAACAGGTCTCGTTCATGTCGAAATCCCTTCCCCAGCGCGCCGACGTGGTGATCATCGGCGGCGGCGTGGTCGGCGCCTCCATCGCCTATCATCTCACCCGGATCGGCATCACCGATGTGGCGCTGCTGGAGCGCAAGCAGCTGACCTGCGGCACCACCTGGCACGCCGCCGGGCTCGTGGGGCAGCTTCGCGCCACGCGCAACCTCACCGAGCTTGCCAAGTACACCACCGGGCTGTTCGAGGGGCTGGAGCAGGAGACCGGCCAGGCTACCGGCTTCAAGCAGAACGGCTCCATCTCGATCGCCCTCACCGAAGCCCGGCTGGAGGAGCTGAAGCGCGGCGCCTCCATGGCGAGGCAGTTCGGCCTGGAGGTCAGGGTGATCGCGCCGGGCGAAATCCGCGAGCGGCTGCCGCACTTCGCCATGGCCAACGTGGTGGGCGGCGTGCACCTGCCGAAGGACGGCCAGGTGAACCCCATCGACGTGACGCAGGCGCTCGCCGCCGGGGCGCGGGCGCGCGGGGCGAAGGTGTTCGAGAACGTCAAGGTCACCCGGATCGCCGTCGAGAACGGCGCGGCGACGGCGGTCGAGACGACGCAAGGGACGATCCACGCGGACCGCGTGGTGATCGCCGCCGGGATGTGGTCGCGCGATCTCGGCAAATCCATCGGCGTGTCGATCCCGCTGCACGCGGCGGAGCACTTCTACATCGTCACCGAGCCGGTCGCCGGACTGCCGCGCAACATGCCGGTGACCCGCGTGCCCGACGAGTGCACCTACTACAAGGAGGACGCGGGCAAGCTTTTGATCGGCGCGTTCGAGCCCAGGGCGAAGCCGTGGGGCTCGGAGGGGATCCCGGAGGATTTCGCCTTCGACACGCTGCCGGAGGACATGGAGCACTTCGAGCCGATCCTCAACGCGGCGATCGCCCGCGTGCCGCTGCTCGAAAGCGCCGGCATCGCCCTGTTCTTCAACGGTCCCGAGAGCTTCACTCCCGACAACCGCTACTATCTGGGCGAAGCGCCGGAGGTGAAGAACGTCTATGTGGCGACCGGCTTCAACTCCATCGGCATCCAGTCCTCGGGAGGCGCGGGGCTGGTGCTGTCGCAGTGGATCCGCGACGGCCACCCGCCCATGGACGTGAACGGCGTGGACATCCGGCGCATCCACCCGTTCCAGTCGGTGAAGTCCTACGTGCGCGACCGCACCTCCGAAAGCCTCGGCCTGCTCTACGCCATGCACTGGCCGCACCACCAGCCGGTGACGGCGCGCGGCGCCCGGCGCTCGCCCTTTTACGACCGGATGAAGGCGGCGGGCGCGTGCTTTGGCGACGTGAACGGCTGGGAGCGGCCGAACTGGTTCGCGCCGCCCGGCGTTGCGCCGGTGTACGAATACTCCTACGGCCGGCAGAACTGGTTCCCGTACGCCCGAAGCGAAGCGGAAGCGGTGCGCGACCGGGTGGGGCTGTTCGACCAGTCGTCGTTCGCCAAGTTCGCCGTCGAGGGCCGCGATGCGCTGGCCGTGCTGAACCGGCTCTCCACCGCCGACATGGACGTGGCCGAAGGCCGCATCGTCTACACCCAGTGGCTGAACGCCCGCGGCGGCATCGAGGCCGACCTGACGGTAACCAGGCTGGCCGAAAACCGCTTCCTCGTGGTGACGGGCTGCGCCGTGCAGACGCGCGACCTCGCCCGGCTCAAGGAGGCGGTGCAACCGGGCGAACAGTGCGTCGTCACCGACATCACCTCCGGCCTGCCGATGCTCTCCGTGATGGGGCCGAACGCCCGCGCCCTGCTCCAGTCGATCACGCCCGACGACCTGTCGAACGCGGCGTTCCCGTTCGCCACCTCGCGCGAGATCGAGCTGGGGTACGCACGGGTGCGGGCGAGCCGCATCACCTATGTCGGCGAACTGGGGTACGAGCTCTACATCCCGGCGGAGTTCTCGCAAGGGGTGTACGACGTGATCGTCGAGGCCGGCTCAGGCCATGGCCTGAAGCTGTGCGGCCTTCACACCATGAACAACTGCCGCATGGAGAAGGGCTACCGGCACTGGGGCCACGACATCGGCGACGAGGACACGCCGCTGGAGGCCGGGCTTGGCTTCACCATCGCCTGGGACAAGCCCGGCGGCTTCATCGGCCGCGAGGCGCTGGCGAGGCGGCGGCAGTCGAACATCCGGCCGAAGCGGCTGGTGGCGATCGCGCTCAACGACACATCCGACGCCGTGCCGATGATGCATCACGAGGAGCCGGTCTACCGCGACGGCGTGCTCGTCGGCTCCACCACCTCGGGCGCGTTCGGCCATCGCATCGGCCGGTCGCTGGCGCTGGGATATGTGAAGAACCCCGAAGGCGTAACCGACGAGTGGCTGGCGTCCGGCGCCTGGGAGGTGGAGATCGCCTGGGCGCGCCACCCGGCGACGGTTCAGTTGCGGCCGTTCTACGATCCCGCTAACGCCCGTATCCGGTGTTGATCGAAGGCGGTGGCGGTCTTTCAAACCGGCGGCGCGATCACTATGTGCCTGGACGAACGGAAGGACGTGAACCGGTGCGCACGCTGCTCAACATCCTGTGGTTCATCCTCGGCGGGTTCCTGTCGGGCTTAAGCTGGTGGCTTGCCGGCGTGCTGGCCGCCATCACCATTGTCGGGCTGCCGTGGGCGCGCGCCTGTTTCATGCTGGGCAGCTTCTCGTTCTGGCCGTTCGGCCGCGACGTGATCTCACGCAAGGCGCTGACCGGGCGCGACGACATGGGCACCGGGCCGTTCGGCGTGGTGGGCAACGTGATCTGGTTCATCCTCGTCGGCTGGTGGCTGGCGCTCGGCCATCTGATGCTGGCGGTGGTGCTTGGTCTGACGATCATCGGCATCCCGTTCGCGCTCCAGCACATCAAGCTCGCCGCCGCCTCGCTGTTCCCCATCGGCCAGACGGTCGTTGATATCGACCTCGCCGACGCCGCCCGCCGGCGCGAGGCGCAAGGCCGGCTGGAGAGTTTGCGGACCTGACCGCCGGTCCGACTTTCGCTTGCCGCCGGACACATCGTTCGCTAAAACGAACGGTACGTATGACACCCGTAGAAGGAGAGAGTCCGATGGCGTTGCAGCTTGGCGACACCGCCCCCGATTTCGAGGCCGACACCACTGAAGGCCGCATCCGCTTTCACGACTGGCTGGGCGACAGCTGGGCCGTATTCGTCTCCCACCCGAAGGACTTCACGCCCGTGTGCACCACCGAGCTCGGCACGATGGCGCGCATCAAGGGCGAGTTCGACAAGCGCGGCGTCAAGCTGATCGGCATCTCCGTGGACACGGTGGACGATCACCAGCGCTGGAAGGGCGACATCGCCGAAACGCAGGGCGCAGCGGTGACCTACCCGATGATCGGCGATCCCGATCTCGCCGTGGCGAAGCTCTACGGCATGATCCACCCGAACGCCACCGGCGGCTCTAAGGGCCGCACCGCCGCCGACAACGCCACGGTGCGCAACGTGTTCGTCATCGGCCCGGACAAGAAGATCAAGCTGATCCTCGTTTATCCGATGAGCACCGGCCGGAACTTCGATGAAATCCTCCGTGTGGTGGACAGCCTGCAACTGACCGCGAAGCACTCGGTGGCGACGCCCGCCAACTGGAAGCAGGGCGAGGACGTGATCATCGCCGGCTCGGTCAACGACGAGGACGCCCGAAAGAGGTTCCCCGGCGGCTGGACGGCGCCGAAGCCCTACATCCGTATCGTGCCGCAACCGCGCTGAGCGCCCCCACATCCTGCGTTTGCCCGGGCTTGACCCGGGCATCCTTTTTCCCGGCGGATGAAAAGGACCCGCGGGTCAAGCCCGCGGGAACGTTGGAGGGGACACGGGAACGGTGGAGGGGCTCCGGGATTGGCGGACGTCGCTCCCCTTCCCCTCGCCCGCCGCCTGTGGTGATGTTGGCGCTCCCGCCAGCCTCGCCATTCAGGTTGTTCCATGAAGCTCGTCTACGCCGCCGCCTCGCCTTACGCCCGCATGGTTCTGGTGACGGCCCACGAGGTAGGGCTGGCGAGTCAACTGGAGATCGTCCAGTCCGGCCCCCTGCCGCCCACCGGCGTCAACGAGGATGTGA
>DAIODI010000110.1:6220-9650 GCA_036746875.1 Aestuariivirgaceae bacterium
CTGGAGATCGTCCAGTCCGGCCCCCTGCCGCCCACCGGCGTCAACGAGGATGTGACGCGGCTCACCCCGCTCGGCAAGGTGCCCTGCCTCGTCACCGATCACGGCCACGCGCTCTACGACAGCCGGGTGATCTGCGAGTACCTCTGCCACCGTGCCGGCGACAAGCGGCTGCTGCCCGACGAGCCGGTGAGGCGGTTCCGCCTGCTGACGCTGCAGGCGCTGGGCCAGGGCATCTGCGACACGGCGCTGGGCTTGCGCTACGAAACCGCGGCGCGGCCCGAAGCCTTGCGCTGGCCGGAATGGGTGGAGCGCAACCGGCTGCGCGTGCTTTCGGCGCTGGACGAGATCGAGCGGTCGTTCGTCGCCGACCTCGAGGCGATGAACGCCGGTTCGATCGCCGCGGCCTGCGCGCTCGGTTACCTCGACCTGCGCTTCGCCGACATGACGTGGCGCGACGGCCGCCCGAAGACGGCCGCGGCCTATGCGGCGCTGGCGGCGCGCCCCTCCCTGGCGCAGACCGTGCCGGTGGGCTGATGCCCGCCGCCGTCACGGCCCCTTCCAGTCGAGCGCGACGATCTCGGCGCTGCGGCCCCGGAAATCCCAGTTGCGGCCGAAGGCGCGCAGCCTCGACTTCACCGCCTGCGCCACCACGATCTGCGGGCCGATCCAGTACTGGCTGTTCTCGATCACCGTATGCTGGCCGGGCCTCGCGCCGGCGATCGGCTGGATTTCGCCCTCGATGATCTTGGGGATGACAAAGCGGCGGGTGTCGCCGTCCACCTCGTAGCGCACCTCCTCCTGGTGGACGCCGAGGAACTTGCCGACGAGGATCGACAGCAGGTGCGTCGTGCCCCTGGCGCGGCCCGACATGATCCGGGTGAGCGCCTTCACCTGGTAAACGTCGGCGCGGCTGTCGATGTAAACGCCCGCCGTCCAGTTGCCGCGGCTCATCAGGCCGGGAATCTCGATGATCAGCCCCAGGTTGAGGCCGCCAAGGCTCACCCCGCCGTAACGCCCCTCGTCGATCCTGATCCCGCCCCAGGTCTGGCAGTAGCCTTCGGTCGGCGGGTGCTTGCCGAGCGACAGCACGCACGGGCAGAACACCGTGCAGTTGCACGACAGCATCAGCTCGCCCTTCAGCGTCCAGGGTTCTATCTCCGCCACACCTGATCCTCCCAAACCATTGAACTTGCAATGAGAACAGCGCCGGCCCCAATCAGCACGAAGGCCATGGCCCGGGCCACCGCCTCGCCCTTCGGGTGGGCCTTCTCGGCGAGCATGACAACCGCCAGCGCCGCCATCGCGGCGAGGTTCATGAAGGCGCCGGCGAACATCAGCGCCATCAGCCCGAGGCAGCAGCCGAGACACAGCGCGCCCTGCTCAATCCCCATGCGGAACACCCCCGGCGCGGTGTCGCGCCAGCGGGCGAGGAAGTACGGCATCGGGCGGCGGCATTTCGTGAGGCAGGCGTGCTTGATCGGCGACATCTGGTAGAGCCCGGCGGCGAGCGTCAGCGCCCCCAGGGACAGCAGCGGCGGCAGGCCCAGCGCGGCCACAGGCGCGGCGAGCGCGGTTTGCAGCGCCGCGGCGGCGAGCGCAAAGGCCAGCCACACCGCCATGTAGCCCGAAACCAGCACGACCGCCGGCACGACCGCCATGCCCTTGGCGCGGGCGGCGTCCGCGATGTCGAGGTAGGTGGAGATCATCGGCGCGGCGGTAGGGAGCATCATGGCGAACGCCATCGCCGCCCACATGGCGGCGAGCGCGCCGAAGCCCTGCCAGGTTGCGGCGGCCCCGCCTTCGGCGCTGCACAGCGAGGCGGCGAGCAGCGCAGTGAGCGACGCCTCCCCGGCTCCGGCGGCCATGAGCGCCAGCAGGACCCACGCCGACGCCACGATGGCCGTCAGCGCCGCCCCGAACAGGGCGTGCGGACGATCGGCGGCGCGGCGCAGGAGCGGCGGCGCGGCGGAACCGGCGGCGAGCGGCTTCATGGGCGCGATGGTGCCCGCCGCCGCCCGTTCGATCAAGCGCGCGCAAACGGGGGCTGGGGGCGATGATCCTTCACGTGGCGAACGCGGTATCGTAATCCTGAAGCGGCACGTTGGAGCTTGCGGATGGCGGGGCGCGAAACGGAGATTCTTGTGGCGGGTGGCGGCCCGGCGGGTCTGGCGGCGGCGTGTCTTGCCGCCGTTGCGGGGCGGCCCGTGTTGCTCGCCGCCCCGCCTGCAGACGCGAACGATCCGCGCACGGTGGCGCTGATGGCGCCCTCGATCCGGCTGCTGGCGGCGATCGGCGTCTGGCCGGGCGAACTCAGGGCGGCGGGCGCGCCGCTGCGGAAGCTGGCGCTGGTGGACGAGACGGGCGGGCTGATGAGCGCGCCGCACATGATCTTCGACGCCCGCGAGGCGGGCGAGCTGGTGGCGGGCGGTCTGCCGGAGGAGACCGGCGGCGAACCGGCGTTCGGCTGGAACATCCCGGTGGCGGCTTTGACGGCGGCGCTGGAGGCGCGGCTGGCGGCGCGGGCCGTGCCGCGCCTGCCGGTGAAGGCGCTGCGGCTTTCGCCGGCTCCCGGCGCGGCGCTGGTGACGCTGGAGGACGGCTCGACGGTTGGCGCCCGCGCGGTGATCGCCGCCGACGGCCACGCCTCGAAGCTGCGCGCCGCCGCCGGCATCGGCACGGTGGACTGGGCCTACGACAAGGCGGCCATCGCCACCTCGTTCGCGCACACGCAGCCCCACCACAATGTCTCGACGGAGCGCCACAAGCCCGGCGGACCGTTCACCACCGTGCCGCTGCCGGGCGGCCGCTCAAGCCTCGTGTGGATGGAGCGGCCCGCCCGCGTCGGCGAACTGATGGCGCTGCCCGATGCCGCGTTCGCCGCCGCCATCCAGGCGGAGCTTTCCGGCGCGCTGGGCCGGGTGAGCGATCCGGGGCCGCGGCGGGCGTTTCCGATGCGCGGGCTCACCGCGCGAACGTTCGCTGCGTCCCGCGTGTTCCTGGTGGGCGAGGCGGCGCATGTGATGCCGCCCATCGGCGCGCAGGGGCTCAACATGTCGCTGCGCGATGCGGCGCTGGCGGTGGAGCTGATCGCCG
Source organism: Aestuariivirgaceae bacterium (assembly GCA_036746875.1). Classification (GTDB taxonomy): domain Bacteria; phylum Pseudomonadota; class Alphaproteobacteria; order Rhizobiales; family Aestuariivirgaceae; genus DAIODI01. Next base: position 9,314 of record DAIODI010000110.1, read on the forward strand.
ACGCCCTCGCCTTCGGCGACGATCCGGGGGCCACGCGGGTGACGGCCGTGTACGACCGCCGCCGCCGGCGCGACGTGGCGCCGCGGCTGGCCATCGTGGACGCCATGAACCGCTCGCTGCTCACCGGCCTTGCGCCCGTGGGGGCGCTGCGGGCGCTTGGGCTGCAGGCGCTGGCGGCGCTACCGCCGCTCAAGCGCTACGCCATGACGGTGGGCCTGGGCGGCGGCGCGGCCGACCTCCCTCGCCTCATGCGGGGGTGAGGCCCCGCAAGACCTCACCCTGCACAAGCGTCAGACAAACAGGAAACCTGACGAGTCCAGCGACGAGAGCGAAAAGT
>DAIODI010000111.1:0-9597 GCA_036746875.1 Aestuariivirgaceae bacterium
CCGCGCTGGGACGCGCCGTCACCAAGGTCAGCCACGATCTGCGCAACATGCTCTCCACCACGCAGAGCATCTCCGACCGTCTCGCCGACTCCTCCGACCCCACGGTGCAGCGGCTTGCGCCGAAGCTCATTTCGTCCCTCGACCGCGCCATCGACTTCCTCATGCAGACGCTGCGCTTCGGCCGCGTCCAGGAGGCCGCCCCGCGGCGCGAGCGGCTGTCGGTCAAGGCGCTGGCCGACGAGGTGATCGAGAACGCCAGCGTCGACGCGCCGGCCGCCGTCCGTCTCGTCAACGGCGCAAAGGCCGGGGTGACGGTCGACGCCGACCGCGAGCAGCTGTTCCGTGTACTGATGAACCTGGTGCGCAACGCCGTGCAGGCGCTGGCCGATGCGCCGCAGGGCGTCGGCGGCCATCTTCCGGGCGAGGTGCGTCTTTCGGCGTGGCGCGACGGCGCGGCGACGGTGATCGAGGTCGCCGACGACGGCCCGGGCGTCCCGGCCCGCGCCCGCGAGCATCTTTTCGAGCCGTTCCGCGCCTCGATGCGTCCGGGGGGCACCGGCCTTGGCCTGCCCATCGCCCGCGAACTGGTGCGCGCCCACGGCGGCGATATCGAACTTGTGGACAGCGATCGCGGCGCGGTGTTCCGGCTGTCCATCCCGGACCGCGCCGCGCTCGCCTCCGGCGCGAAGCCCGCCGCCGCCGAACGCCGCTCGGCCTGACACGCCTCAGGGTTTCAGCGACAGCGCCACACCCTCGCGGCGTCTGTCAGCGCCGCCGTCGAACCGTCCATCGACGATGCGGACGCCGTTCAGACCGCTCGGCATGTCGCGGGCGTCGAGCGTATGCCCCATTGCCTTGAGCGCCGGTGCGATGGCCGCCGCCGCCGTGCCCGCCTCCAGTTCGGTTCTGGCGTTGCGGTTGAGGACGTGCGGCATGTCGATCGCCTGCTGCATGGGCATGCGCCAGTCGATCAGGGCCACCAGCGTCTGCGTGACGTAGCCGATGATGCGCGGGCCGCCCGGCGAGCCGATGGCTGCAAACAGGCTGCCGTCCGGCGCGAAGGCGAGCACCGGCGTCATGGACGAGCGTGGCCGTTTGCCAGGCTCGACGCGGTTCGCCACCGGCTTGCCGTCGCGCTCCGGGTTGAGCGCGAAATCGGTGAGCTGGTTGTTGAGCACGAAGCCCGCCGCCATGATGTGCGCGCCGAACGACTGCTCCACCGACATGGTGAACGACACCGCGTTGCCGCGGGCGTCCACGATGGAGAGATGGCTGGTGCCCGCCTCGTGGGGGTCGACATGGCCGGCGAGCGCCGGCGCCTTCGCCGGTTCGCCGGGCTTCGCCTCGCCCATGTCGCGGGCAGGGTCGATCAGCGCAGCGCGGGCGCGCAGATATCCGGTGTCGAGCAACCCGTCGACCGGCGTCGGCACGAAGTCGGCGTCGGCGAGGTAGCGATCGCGGGCGGCGAAGGCCAGCCGGCTCGCCTGCGTCAGGAGGTGCGCCGCCATCGGCCCCTGGGGATCGAGCGCCCCGATGCGGAACGGCTCCAGCATGGCGAGGATCTGCAGCGTGGCGATCCCGCCGGAGGTCGGCGGCGGCATCGAGCACACCCGGTAGGCGCGGTAGAGACGGCAGACCGGCTCGCGCTCGATTGCCCGGTAGGCGGCGAGGTCCGCCGCGGTCATCCGTCCGGGAAGATCGGGATGGCGTCGCACCGTGCTGACGATCTCGCGCGCGATGTCGCCCGTGTAGAACGCGTCCGGCCCGTCGATGGCGATCCGGCGCAGCGTGAAGGCGTAGGCCGGGTTCCTCAGCGTCGCGCCCGCCTTCACGGGAGTTGGCGCGCCGCCCTCGCCGGCGGTGAAGAACAGCCCGCGCGCCTGCGCGTCCTTCGCCAGATCGGCGGCGGACTGCGAAACCGCATTCGCCAGCCGGGGCGACACGGTGAAGCCCTGTTCGGCAAGCGCGATCGCCGGGGCGAACAGCGCCGCCCACGGCAGTTCGCCGTGCCGGTCGTGCGCAGCCGAGAGCAGCGCCACCGTGCCCGGCACGCCGACCGCCAGCCCGCCGATGGTGACGTCGTCGCGCTTCGCCGCCGTGCCGGCGTCGGTGAGGAACATCCGCTCGTCGGCGGCCGCGGGCGCCGTCTCGCGGCCGTCGAAGGCGTCGATCTCGCCGCTGCGGGCGTCGAAGGCGAGCATGAAGCCGCCGCCGCCGAGGCCGGACGATTGCGGCTCCACAAGACCCAGCACGAGCTGCGCGGCGATGGCGGCGTCGGTCGCCGAACCGCCCTGCTTCAGAATGTCGAGCGCGGCTTGCGAGGCGTAGGGGTTCGCCGTCACCACCATCGCCTCTTTCGGCTCATGGCGGCTGCACGCCGAGACCTGGGCCATGACGACAAGGAGGGCCAAGGCGGCAGCAAAGTGGCGGTGACGGCGCATGATGTCCTCCCCGGACCGGCCGGGCGGCCGGTCGCGTGTCTCTCGGCCGGATCGTAGCCCGTGGCCGCCACGGGCTGCAATCGCGGGGCAGCGTCGCCGAAGCCGGCATTGACGCCATGGCTCACGAAGGCCCACCCTTTGCGCCGTGATCTCTGCTGATTCAGTCCCCGGCTACACCCCTTTGCGCGCAGGTGCGAGGAACCTGATCACCGACGTCGCCGGCCTTGCCGTCGGCAACGCGCACGATCATGGATTGTTGAGCGGCGTCACCGTCGTGCTGCCCGATCGGATGGTTGTGGCGGCCGTGGAACAGCGCGGCGGCGCGCCCGGCACCCGCGAGACGGACGCGCTGAAACCCGCCTCGCTGGTCGAGGGCGTCCATGCGGTAGTGCTGGCGGGGGGTTCGGTATTCGGCCTCGACGCGGCGGGCTCGGTCGTCGCCGCGCTCGCCGCCCGCGGCGTCGGCTTCACCTTCGGCGCGCAGCCCCATCCCTGCCCGGTAGTCCCGGCGGCGATCCTGTTCGACCTGACCAATGGCGGAGACAAGGCATGGGGCGAGGAGCCGCCCTACCGTCGCTTCGGCGTCGAGGCGCTCGCCAACGCCGCGGCGGACTTCGCGCTCGGCAACGCCGGAGCCGGGATGGGCGCCACGGCGGGCGCGTTCAAGGGCGGGCTCGGTTCGGCGTCGGCCATCGTCGGGGCGCACACGGTGGGCGCGCTGGTGGCGGTGAACTGCTTCGGCTCGGTGGTGAACCCGGCGACGGGGCGGCTGTGGGCGGAACCGGCGCTGCTGGCGCGCGATGGCGCGCCGCCCTCGCGCGTGCGCACGCCGCGCCATCCGCATCTCCCCGCCATCTGGTCGGGCAGCAAGGCGGCGCGCGGCGCAGGTGCAGGGCGCAACACCACCATCGCCGTCGTCGCCACCGACGCGGTTATGACCAGGCCCGACGCAGCCCGGTTCGCCATCATGGCGGCCGACGGTCTGCCGCGCGCCATCCGTCCGGTGCATTCTCCCTTCGACGGCGACACGGTGATCGCGCTGGCGACCGGCCGTGTGGCGCTGGGCGACGCCCCGGCGCTCACGCTCGCGGCGCTGGGCACGGCGGCAGCGGATGCGCTCGCCCGCGCCGTGGCGCGCGCCGTGCTCGCCGCCACGCCGATCCCCGGCTGGCCGGCCGTGGCGGAGGGTTTGTGATGGCCGCCCGCCCGGTCGTGCTCGCGCCGCCACCGCCGCCGACCTTCACCGAGCTTTACACCCCGAAACTCGTGACCTGCCTGCGCGAGGGCTATGGCCCGCAGCGGCTGAGGGCCGACGCGATCGCCGGCCTCACCGTGGCCATCGTCGCCCTGCCGCTGTCGATGGCGATCGCCATCGCGTCCGGCGCGACCCCGGCGCAGGGGCTCTACACGGCCATCGTCGGGGGCTTCGTGGTGTCGCTGCTCTCCGGCAGCCGGTTCCAGATCGGCGGGCCGGCCGGGGCGTTCATCGTGCTGGTGGCGGCGACCATCGGCCAGCACGGCCTGGACGGGCTGATCGTCGCCACGCTCCTGTCGGGCGTGCTGTTGATGGCGATGGGGTTGCTGCGGCTGGGGACCTACATCAAGTTCATTCCCTATCCGGTCACGGTCGGCTTCACCGCCGGCATTGCGGTCATCATCTTCGCCAGCCAGATCAAGGATCTGTTCGGCCTTGCGCTCTCGGCGCCGGAGCCGGGTCCGCTGCTTGCGAAACTGCCGGTCCTCTGGCGGGCGCTGCCGTCGGCGTCGCCGGTCTCCATGGCGCTGGCGGCCGGGGTGATCGGCGTGATCGCCGCGTCGCGCCGGTTTCGCCCGCACTGGCCGGGAATGCTGATCGCGGTGGCCGGGGCGGCGGCGCTGACCGCCCTGTTCGACCTCGACGTGGCGACCATCGGCTCGCGCTTCGGCGGCGTCCCGCAGGGCCTGCCTCCGCCCGCCCTGCCGGACCTGTCGGCGGCGAAGGTGATCGAGCTGATGCCGGCCGCGATCTCGTTCGCGCTGCTCGGCTCCATCGAGTCCCTGCTGTCGGCCACCGTCGCCGACGGCATGACCGGCCGGCGGCACCGCTCGAACTGCGAGCTTGTGGGGCAGGGCGCGGCCAATGTCGCCTCGGCCCTGTTCGGCGGCTTCTGCGTCACCGGCACGATTGCGCGCACCGCCACCAATGTGCGCGCCGGGTCGACAAGCCCGGTCTCGGGGATGCTGCACGCGCTGTTCCTGCTGGTGTTCATGCTGGCGGCGGCGCCACTGGCCTCGTTCATCCCGCTGGCGGCGCTCGCCGGGGTGCTGGCGGTGGTGGCGTGGACGATGGTGGAGAAGCAGGCGATCGTCCGCCTGCTGACGGCCTCGCCCGGCGATGCGGCGGTGCTGCTTGCAACGTTTCTCCTCACCATCTTCGGCGACCTCACCGAGGCCATCGTCGTCGGTTTCGCGCTGGGGTCGGTGCTGTTCATCCACCGCATGTCGCAGACCACGGCGATCGAAGGGCACGCCCCGTTCGTCGGCGAGGACGTCGCCGATAGCGCCCGCGGGCCGCTGCCGTTCGACGAGGCGCCGGCGCCGGGCGTCGTCGTCTACCGCATCACCGGCGCGTTCTTCTTCGGCGCGGCGTCCACAATCGGCTCGGTGCTGGACCGGATCGCCGACACGAGCCGGGCGCTGGTGATCGATCTCTCCGCCGTGCCGTTCGTCGACTCCACCGCCGCCAACGTCATCGAGGGCCTGGCGCACAAGGCGGCCCACCGCGGCATGGCGCTGATCCTCGCCGGAGCGGGCGCTGGCGTGCGCGGCGAACTCGCCGCCCACGGCATCAGCCCGCCGCTGGTCATGTTCGCGCACGACGTCGAGGCGGCGCTGGCCGGACTTTCGCAGGAACCGCGCACGACGGCGCCCTGACCCACTCCCCCCCCCCTTTCGCGTGTTATATACGTTCGGCTATAACGCTTGAGGCGATCTCCAGGGGAAAACGTCATGCCGCAACGCCGCCGGTTTGCCATTCTGTCCGTGCTCGCAGCGCTTGCGGGGCTCCTCGCCCTGCCGTTCGCCGCGGCAGCCGCCGGGGCACGTCCGCTCACGGTGTTCGCCGCGGCGAGCCTCAGGAACGCGCTCGACGCCGCCAACGCCGCCTTCGAGGCGCAGGGCGGGCCGAAGGTCACCGTGTCCTACGCCGCGAGTTCCGCGCTGGCGAAGCAGATCGAGGCCGGCGCGCCGGCGGATGTGTTCATCTCCGCCGATCGCGACTGGATGGGCTACCTCAAGGACCGCAAACTGGTTGCGGCGGGAAGCGACTTCATCCTGCTCGGCAACCGGCTGGCGCTGATCGCGCCGAAGGACTCCGCCGTCGCTGTCGCCATCGGCAAGGATTTTCCGCTCGCCGCCGCGCTCGGCGATGGCCGCCTCGCCATCGGCGAGGTCAACTCGACGCCGGCCGGGCGCTACGCCAGGGCGGCGCTCACCTCGCTCGGTGTCTGGGCGCAGGTCGAGGGCAAGCTCGCCCAGGCCGAGAACGTGCGCGCGGCGCTCAAGCTCGTGGCCACGGGCGAAGCCCTGCTCGGCGTCGTCTACGCTACGGACGCGCAGGCCGAAGAGGCGGTGAGGGTGGTGGGAGAGTTTCCCGAGGCGAGCCATCCTCCCATCGTCTATCCGGCCGGCGCGCTCGCCGGCGCGGCCGGCGCGGGGGCGGAGAAGAATCTCGCCTTCCTGCGCTCGCCAGCGGCCGGCCGCATCGTCGCAGCGCACGGCTTCCTCGTGCCGACCCCGTCCAACTGAACGATGGCGTTCGAGCTCACGCCCCAGGAGTGGCAGGCCATCCAGCTCAGCCTGAAGGTGGCGGCGGTCGCCATGCTGGCGAGCCTGCCGGCGGGGCTCGCCGTCGCGCTGCTTCTGGCCCGCGTCGAGTTCCCCGGCAAGGCGCTGGTCAACGCCGTCGTTCACCTGCCGCTGGTGCTGCCGCCGGTGGTTACGGGCTACATCCTGCTGTTGCTGTTCGGCCGGCGCGGTCCCATCGGCGCGGTTCTCGCCGAAAACTTCGGCGGCGTGTTTTCGTTCCGCTGGACCGGAGCGGCGCTCGCCTGCGCCGTCATGGGCTTTCCGTTTCTGGTGCGGGCCATCCGCCTGTCGATCGAGGCCGTGGACCGCCGTCTCGAGGCTGCCGCCGCGACGCTCGGAGCGTCCGCGCCGTGGGTGTTCTTCACCGTCACGCTGCCGCTGATCATCCCCGGGATCATCGCCGGGATGATCCTGTGCTTCGCCAAGGCGATGGGCGAATTCGGCGCGACGATCACCTTCGTCTCCAACATTCCCGGCGAGACGCAAACGCTGCCGTCGGCGATCTACGTGTTCACGCAGGTGCCGGGAGGGGATGCGCAGGCGCTGCGGCTGGCGGCGATCTCGGTGGTCATTTCCATCGGCGCGCTGGTCGTATCCGAAGCTCTCGCGCGGCGCGCCGGGCGGATGGTAGAGGGGCGGTGAGTCTCTCGGTCGCCGTTCGCCACCGGCTCGGCGCGCTCGATCTCGACGTGGTGTTCGAGGCGAGGGGCCGGCTTACGGCGCTCTACGGTCCTTCCGGCTCGGGCAAGACCAGCGTCATCAATGTGATCGCCGGTCTGCTCGCCGCCGACGAGGCGCGCGTGACTGTGGACGGCCGCGTGCTCACCGACACCGAACACGGCCTCGCCACCCCTGCGCACCGCCGCCGCATCGGCTATGTGTTCCAGGACGCGCGGCTGTTTCCGCATCTGACGGTGGCGACGAACCTGGGGTACGGCCGCTGGTTCGCGCCGAAGCGCGAGCGATATGTCGATCCCGACCAGGTGATCGACCTGCTCGGCCTCGGTGCGCTCCTGGGGCGCCGCCCCGGCGATCTCTCCGGCGGCGAGCGCCAGCGCGTCGCCATCGGGCGGGCGCTCAACGCCTCGCCGCGCCTGTTGCTGATGGATGAGCCGCTGGCCTCCCTCGACGACGCCCGCAAAGAGGAGATTCTGCCCTACATCGAACGGCTGCGCGACGAGCTTCACATCCCCATCGTCTATGTCAGCCACGCCCTGCCGGAAGTCGTGCGGCTGGCGACCGACATGGTGGTGCTGGCCGATGGCAAGTCGGTTGCGGCTGGTCCGGCGCGCGACGTTCTCCGCCAGCTCGATCTCCTCCAGCCGGCGCCGCGCGGCGAGGAGGGTGCGAGCGTTCTCGATCTCACTGTCGCTGGCTACGACGAGGCGTTCGACATGACGACGCTCGTCTCCGCAGCGGGCGAAGCGCGCGTGCCCGGCCGGCAGGGCGCGCCGGGCGATTCGGTCCGCATCCTGGTCCGGGCGCGCGACGTGATGATCGCCACCGTGCGGCCAGAGCACATCAGCGCGCTGAACGTGTTCGCCGGAAACGTCGCCGGGGTCGTCCCCATCGACTCCTCCGCCGTGGCGGTGACGCTCGATTGCGCCGGATCGCCCGTCGTGGCGCGAATCACCCGCCAGTCGGCCGCGGCGCTCGCGCTGGCGCCCGGCAGGCGGGCGTTCGCGGTGGTCAAGGCGGTGAGCCTCAGCGCGACGGGATACGCCGATGGGGCGCCGCCCGGGCGGCTGCCGGCCAGAGCGTTTTCCGATCAGATTGCATCACATCCTGCGGCCCTGAAGTAGTTTTCGCATTCGGCGGGGGAGAAGAGGTCGATGCAGCGGCCGATGGCGCGCCACAGGCCGGTCACGGTGCGCTGTTCAGCTTTTCGCAGAAGCGCCTTGAGCTTGGCGAAGGCGTTTTCAATGGGGTTGAAGTCGGGGCTTTAGGGCGGGAGGTAACGCAGGTCCGCGCCCGCTGCCTCGATCATCTCGCGCACGTTCGGCCCCTTGTGGCTGGAGAGGTTGTCCATGACGACGATGTCGCCGGGGCGCAGTTCGGGGACGAGCACCCTGGCGACATAGGTCTCGAAGGCGTCGCGGTTGATCGGGCCGTCGAGAACCCAGGGGGCGATGAAGCCGCGCAGCGTGAGAGCGCCGGGGATAGTGGTGGTTTTCCAGTGGCCATGCGGCACGCCCACCCGAAGCCGCTGGCCGCGCTGGCGGCGGCCATGGCGGCGCGCCATGTTGGTCGAGGCCCAGGTTTCATCGATGAAGACGAGGCGCTCGGGGGCGAGATCGGGCTGATCCTCGAACCATCGTTCGCGCCGGGTCAGGACGTCGGGGCGGTCTTGTTCGCTGGCGCGCGCGGTGTTTTCTGCGCGTGATGGCGTGACGCCTGAAGAAGCGCCAGAGCGTGCCTGTTCCAACGGACACGTTCCGTTCGGCCAGGACCGTCTTGATCTCGGTCAGGATCATGTCGGGTCGGGCTTCGACCAGCGCGAGGATCGTCCGGGCGTGAGCCTCGATCCGGGCGGACCGCCGATCGCCGCCCAGCGGCCCGGGACGCGGCTCGCCTCGCTCCTTCGCCAACCGCCGCCAGCGGCTGACGCTCTCGGCGCTCACGCCACAACGCTCGGCCGCCTCGCGATGCGTCGCACCCGCCAAGACGGCGCCCAGAACACGAATTCGAAGATCGACCGACAGCGCTCTCGACATGTCTGCCGGGCCCCTATCCGGCAGACGGTCTGGATCACTTCCCGACCGATTTGGGAAGCTCACGCGATTCAATCAGGTCGGGTTCCGCTCAAATTCTGCCTAGAGGGGCAACGAAGCAGTGGCCCCGGACGATATCTGGCGAGAAATCTCATCCCGCACAATTTGAGCATCTGCAGCCGCAGCACGATCCGCCTCGTCTACATCCTTGCGGCGAATCGCGTCGATAAGCGCATAGTGAAATGAAAGCTGCTCGTTGGGTACCTGCTCTTCGTGCAGCCTCACATACAGCCGCATGATCCGTTGCCCCTGATCCAGTATGCTTGTCAGCCAATCAAGATAGTATCGATTGCCTCCGATGGCTGCGATTTCGAGATGAAACATCCGATTGCTCAAGATAACGCCACTTGGATCGCGCGCTGCGACAACTTCATCGTGCCGCTTCTGTATGTCCAACAGCCGCCCTGCCGCAGCCGATCCGCCCCGCTGCGCGGCAAGCCGCGACGTGACGCGGAACAGAAGCGCCTGGGCATCGAAGTAAGCGGGAAGCATCTCGACATCCAGACGTGATACCACCGCGCCGCGGTTCTTCAAGAGTT
>DAIODI010000112.1:0-9560 GCA_036746875.1 Aestuariivirgaceae bacterium
CGCGGTCTGGTGCTGGTGGCCCCGGCGGCCGACATGACGGACCGCCTGATGTGGCGCCATTTCACCGCCGGGCAGCGCCAGCAACTTGAAACCGTCGGCCACATCGACTTGCCTTCCCTCTACGGCCCGCCCTACCGGATCACGCGCGAGCTTGTCGCCGACGGCTGGCGCCATCTCGTCATGAACGGGCCGATCAAGACGAACTGCCCGGTGCGCATCCTGCAAGGGACTCGCGATCCGGACGTGCCGCCCTACCATGCCGTCGATCTGATGGAGCGAATCCACGGCCCCGATACGGCGCTCATCATGGTCCGGGACGGCGACCACCGGCTGTCGCGTGAGACCGACATCCGGCTTCTGACGGACGTTTGCGAAGATCTCGCCGTTCTGGCCGATCAGGACGACACCTTCTCGATCGCCATGAGCGCCTGAAGTCCCTCGCGGTAGGTCGGGTACAGCAGCCGGTAGCCCAGCGCCTGCTTCATGCGGGCGTTGCAGACCCGTTTCGACTCGCCATAGAAACTGCGCGCCATGGACGAAAGAACCGCCGCCTCGAAAGGCTCCTCCGGCGGCGGCGGCACGCCCAGCAGGCTTGCGGCATAGGCCACCACGTCCTGCGGCGGCGCGGGCTCGTCGTCGCAGACATTGAAGACGTCGCCCGCCTGGCCCCGGTCGAAGCTCGCCTCGAGAACGCCGGCGATGTCGTCCACATGGATGCGCGAGAACACCTGCCCGGCCTTCACGATCCGCCGGGCTGTGCCGTCCAAGAGCGAGACGAGCTGATTGCGCCCTGGACCGTAGATGCCGGCGAGGCGGAAGATCTGAACGGGAACGCCGGCGCGGCGGCCGAAATCCAGCCACGCGGCCTCCGCCCCGGCGCGCCAGCGCGAGCGCTCGTTGACTGGCGTCAGCGCGGTGGCCTCGCTCACCCAGCCGCCGGCATGATCTCCGTAAACGCCGGTCGTCGAAAGATATCCCGCCCAGCGGATGGCGGGCGCTGCAGCCTCGAGCGCCCGGGAGGCCGCATGCAGCACCGGATCGCCGCTTGCGCCCGGCGGCGCCGACACCAGCACGTGCGTGACGCCGGAAAGCGCGGACGGATCGAGCGGGGCTGCGCCATCGAACACGATCGCCTGATGACCAAGGGCGCTGATCGCCGCCGCCCCGGCGGCCGACCGGCTGGTGCCGATGATGCGCCAGCCCCGCCCGTCAAGGCGGCGCGCCAGGGCGTTGGCGGAAAACCCCATTCCGAAGCAGAGCAACGTCGTCATGCCGGTCTCGTCCATTCCTCGCGCACCCCGGCGTCATGTTCTGAAGACAACGCCATATGCGCCTCAGCCTCAACCACATCGGCCGGGGCGATCTGGCGCAACGCCCACACTGCCGCACCGCGAACCACCGGATCGCCGTCGCGCAGATGCGGCCGCACGCTCGTTTCGAGATCCCGATCGCCGCTGTTGCCGACGGCGATCAGCACGTTGCGCAAGAATCGTTTCCATCCCGTCCGCTTGATCGCCGACCCGGCGAACCGCCTGCGGAACCCTGCATCCCCCAGGCGCGACAGTTCGGCCAACGGCGGCGAGACCCGGCGAGGATCGGCGGCGAACTTCGCCTCCGAGGCGTCCCTGGCGTACTTGTTCCAAGGGCAGACGGCGAGGCAATCGTCGCACCCGTAAATCCGGTTTCCCATCGCCTTGCGGAACTCCAGCGGGATCGGCCCGCGATGTTCGATGGTGAGATAGGAGATGCACCTGCGCGCATCGAGCTGGTAGGGCGCCGGGAAGGCGCCGGTCGGGCAGATATCGAGGCAGGCGCGGCAGGAGCCGCAGTGATCGCTCTCCGCTTGATCCTCGTCAATCGCCGCCGTGGTGAGCATCGCGCCGAGGAAGAACCATGAACCGCCCGTGCGCGAAACGAGGTTGGTGTGCTTGCCCTGCCAGCCCAGCCCGGCGCGTTGCGCAAGCGGCTTCTCCATGAGCGGCGCGGTGTCGACGAACACCTTCACGTCGCTCCCGCTTCGGCTGGCGAACCATTGCGCCAGCTGTTTCAGCCGTCCCTTCATCACATCGTGATAGTCGCGCCCCAGCGCATAGGCCGCGATGACGCCGGCGTTCTTGCGCGCGAGCCGGGCGGAGGGATCGGCGGGCGCGGGGTAGTCCATCGCCACCATCACCGCGGTTTGCGCGTCCGGCCACAAGGCGGCCGGGGAGCGGCGGCGATCCGCCGTCGTGCGCATCCATTCCATGTCGCCATGCCGGCCCCGGGCAAGAAACGCCTGCAGCCGCCGGGCTTGCTGGTCATCGTTGCGCGCGGATGCAAATCCCACCGCCGAAAAGCCAAGCGCGCGCGCCCTCGCCCGCACCTCGGCCGCAAGCGGCGGCATCAGAAGTCGAGGTCTGCGTACTGGCGCGGCGGCGCGAGTCCGCGAATGTAATCGGCCAGCAAAGGCCGGAACGACGGCCGCGACTTGATCCGCTGGTACCACTGCCGGGCCGCGTCGTTGTCGTGCCATGGAACGTCGCCAAGGTAATCCACCACCGAAAGATGGGCCGCCGCGGCGAGATCGGCGATGCTGAGGTTACGCCCCGCCAGCCAGTTCCGCTGGTCCGCCAGCATGCCGACCACCGTGAGATGATCGCGGATGCGGGCAAGCGACGCGCGCACCCGGCCCATGTCCGGGGGTCCCCCGCCGGCGTCCTTCGCCAGGAACCGGCGGATCACCTTTTCGGCCAGCAGGGGACCGGAGACCTCGGCGTGAAAATGCTGGTCGAACCAGGCCGCGAGCCGTCGCGCTTCGGCGCGCTCGGCGGGTGTCCGTCCGAGCAGGCTCACGCCGTTCGCCCCGGCGGTCTCCTCAAGATACTCGGCGATCGGATGAACGCCGCCGATCACCGACCGGCCGTCGAACAGCGCTGGAAGATCGGCCGGCGGAAACAACTCGTCGGCGATCGCCGCATGCTCCCACGCCGCCACCTCCTCAAGCTCGACGTCGCAACCATACTCGGCAAGCGACAGCCGGATCCGGCGGCCGAACGGGTCGAGCGGAAAGTGGAACAGGGTTGCCATGGCTGGTCTTCGCCTCTAACCGCTCGGAGATCAGTCTTGCCGGGACCGAATCATGTCGATCGAACAGGTTGTCGTCCTCGCTGTCATCCAGGGCGTTACGGAATTTCTTCCCATATCGTCCTCGGGACACCTGATCCTCGTTCCTGCCCTTACGGGCTGGCGAGATCAAGGTCTCATTACCGACGTCATGGTTCACATGGGCTCTCTGCTGGCGGTCTTGGCTTATTTCTGGCGCGAGGTTCTCAGACTCGCCGGGGGAGCCCTTGAGCTGCTGCGTGGCCGCATGACCAACGACGGCCGGATCGCGCTGCTGATCCTGCTCGGCACGATCCCGTCCGTGCTGTTCGGGCTCTACCTGAAGCGAACCGGTCTTGGGGCGGAGATCCGCGGACCGCTGATCGTGGCGATCAACGCCATTCTCTTCGGCGTCCTCATGTACCTCGCCGACCGGTTTGGAGCCCATCGGCGCGCCATGGAGCAAATGACGCTGCCGGCTGCAGTGGTCATCGGCATCGCCCAGGCCATGGCGCTCGTTCCTGGCGTGAGCCGGTCCGGCGTGACCATGACGGCGGCCCGCACCATGGGGTTCACCCGGCCCGAAGCCGCCCGGTTTTCGTTTCTCCTCGGGCTGCCGGCGATCGCCGGAGCGGGCCTTTTGGTCCTCGGCGACGCCGTTTCCGCCGGCGAAGCGGTTTCCCGGGACGCCCTTCTCACCGGGGCTCTGACGTTCTTCACGGCGTTGGCCAGCATCGCGTTCCTCATGGCGGTGATCCGGCGCTACAGCCTCACCATGTTTGTGGTCTACCGGATCGCGCTCGGTTGCGTGCTGCTGGCGATGATCCACACCGGCTGGCTGCCGGTGGTGAACGCCGCCGCGCCGTAGCGCCGGGGGCATCATCCCGCCGAGTGGCGTCCGCTTGGCGGAAAAAGATGACGCGAATACAAGCAGATAGATCGGCCGGCCTGATTCAGTCAGGGCGGAGTCCGCCCTAATAGAAGGTCGGCTGGCCCGGCTCGACCGCCTTGGACGGGACCCGGTCCCAGAAGATCTGAACGGCGTAAAGGTGGTTGCCGTGTTGGACGACGCCGGTTGCGACATACTGGTAGTCGGGATTCATCAGGTTGCGCCGGTGGCCGGCCGAGTCGAGCCACTGCTGGAAGAGACGCGCAGCCTTGGCCTTGTCCACCGGCCCCTTCCGCCGGTCACGGGCGGCGTTCTCGCCCATCGCGGCGACTCCGGCATTGTCGAGAAACGCCTCAAACCGCTTGCGAAACGGTTCGCCGGTGCTCGACTGGTGGCCGACGTAGTTGCCGATGGCCATTTCCGCCGCCTGGGCGCGGGCAGCCGTCACGAGTTCAGGGCTGGCCGCGACGGCCGTCCGGCCGGCGCTGCGGCGGGCCTCCGCAGCACGCGCGTTGAGATAGGCCTCAAGGTCCGGGCGCAGCGCCATATCCTCCGGGAGGTTGGCGACCAGCCGCTCGGCGAATGACCGGTAGGACGACGACGCCAGGACCGGGCTGACGTCCGCGACGGCCCAAAGACCCGCCGCCAGCGCCAGCGCGGCCGCGAAAAGCCGCTTACGCAAACCGTTTCTCCAGATTGGCGAGGCCGGCTTCGTAGACGCCGGCGATGATGCGTTCCGCCGCGTCGTTGGACACGCCTTTCGCGGTGAAGGTTCCGGTCCAGAGCACGGCGCTGGCGTCGTCTTTCGGCTCGACCGAAAGCGTCGAGGTGTAGTCGGCGACAGGGAGCGGCCCCGACAGGATCTTGTAAGTATAGCGATGGCCCGGCTCCTCGTCCTCGACGAGTTCCTCCGTCAGTTGCGCGCCGTCGGCCAGGGTCAACACCCTCAGCGTCCGGTCATCCCTGTGCTCGAGACGGCACGCCATGACCGCCGGATGCCACTCTCCGAAGGCGCCGAAGCCGCCAATCGACCTCCACACTGTTTCGGGTGGCGCCTTGAGAACCACAGACCGCTCGACCGTTATCATCTTTCCGCCTCTGCCCGCGACGACCCCGCTTCAAACCATAGCAGGCAAAGAGGGCCGTGCAACGCCTGGCGCTTTCCTCGGGACGTCCGGGCTGTTATCTGCGATCCGGCGAACAGGATCGAGGCTGCGGATGGGTGACCTGAAGATCGCAATCGCCGGGGTGGGCGGCAGAATGGGCCGGGCGCTTGTCCGGCTGGTCAGCGAGACGCCGGGCGCGGCGCTCACGGCGGGGCTCGAACGGCCGGACTCCCCGGTGATCGGAACCGACACCGGCCTCCTCGCCGGGATCGACCGAACCGGCCTTCCCGCCACGGCTGACGCCCTCGAAGCGGTGCGCCACGCCGACGCCGTGATCGACTTCACCACGCCTGCGGCGTCGGTGGCCCTGGCGGAGCTCGCGGCGCAGGCGCGCATCGTGCACGTGATCGGCTCGACCGGGTTTTCGGAAGCTGACGAGGCGGCGATCCGCGCGGCGGCCCGGCACGCGCGAATCGTCAAGTCCGGCAACATGAGCCTTGGCGTGAACCTGCTCGCCCGGCTGGTGGAGAAGGTGGCGGCCGCGCTCGGCCCGGAGTTCGATATCGAGATCGTCGAGATGCACCACCGCCGCAAGGTGGATGCGCCTTCCGGAACGGCCCTGCTCCTCGGAGACGCCGCCGCCCGTGGCCGGAGCGTCAACCTCGCGGAGCGCTCAGTGCGGGCGCGCGACGGTCATACCGGACCGCGCGGAGCGGGCGACATCGGATTTGCGACGTTGCGCGGGGGAAGTGTCGTGGGCGAACACACGGTGATTTTCGCCGGCGAAGGCGAGCGCCTGGAACTCGCCCACAAGGCCGAGTCGCGGGAAATCTTCGCGCGCGGGGCCGTGCGGGCGGCGGCGTGGGCGTTCGACAAGCCGCCCGGCCTTTACTCGATGCAGGATGTTCTTGGCGTCTGATCCGGGAGAAGCGATGGGCCGGACACTGGTGCTCGTGCGGCATGGCCAGAGCGAGTGGAACCTCAAGAATCTGTTCACGGGCTGGGAAGATCCAGGCCTCACCAAACTCGGCATGGCGGAAGCTCGCGCCGCCGGCCAGCGCCTCAAGGCGCGCGGCTACGTGTTCGACAAAGCCTTCACCAGCGTTCTGTCGCGCGCGCAGCACACCCTGCAGCTGATCCTTCAGGAGCTGGGCCAGACCGGCGTTGCGACGGTGCGGGACAAGGCGCTGAACGAGCGGCACTACGGCGATCTCACCGGCCTCAACAAGGCGGACGCCGCGCTGCGCTGGGGAAAGGAGCAGGTGCACC
Source organism: Aestuariivirgaceae bacterium (assembly GCA_036746875.1). GTDB lineage: Bacteria > Pseudomonadota > Alphaproteobacteria > Rhizobiales > Aestuariivirgaceae > DAIODI01. The sequence continues at coordinate 6,346 of DAIODI010000112.1, forward strand.
AGTGGCGGCGGTCCTACGATGTCGCTCCCCCTGGAGGGGAAAGCCTGAAGGACACCCTCGCCCGGGCGCTTCCCTATTACATGCGCGAAATCCAGCCGCTGGTTCTGGGCGGCCAGACCGTGATCGTCGTGGCGCATGGCAACTCGCTTCGCGCGCTCATCATGGCGATCGAGGGGCTGGGGCCGGAGCAGATCCTGTCGCGCGAGCTGCCGACCGGCGTGCCGATCGTCTACACTCTCGCCCCGGACAGCCGGATCGCCGCAAAGGATGTGCTGGACGCCTGAGCGTCAGGCGGCCGTTGGCGCGGATGCCATCCGCAAGGCGCGATGCAGGAGGTCGGCCAGCTCCCGGCGCTCTTCGAGGCCGAGGCTGTTGGCAATCGGATAGGTTCGCCCGGCCGAAGCGAGCACCAGCGCATGCTGCGCCCCGTATCGGTCCTCGGTCATCCGGACGAAGACGAAACTCCGGGGAAACCGCAGTTCCTGCACCAGCTTCCCGTGGCGCAGGTCCTGCCAGACCAGTTCGCTTGCGGTGATGGTGATGGTCTCGAACCGTGTCACCCGCATGCCGGCGTTGAGCGCCCACCAGATGAGCAGCACATCGAGGCCGCAGAACGCCGCCACCGGCCAGGCGCCGGCAAGCCAGAAGCCCACCCCGACCACGGCGTTGACCGCAATCACCGCGCCCAGGATCCAGCGCAGGCCTCGCTGTCCGAGGCTTGCGTTCGGGCGCAATTCCAGCGCCAGCACCGGATCGCCTTCGGCGGTCATCGCTCCTCCTGTGCTGTGGACGAAAAGCCGCTACTGTGCTTCGCGCCGTTCATCTTCCCGGTGATGCCCCGTGTTGCGATCCAAACTCAAGCCGTCCGAAATCGAAGCCATGTTCGCAAGGTTCCGGCAGGCCGAGCCCGAACCGAAAGGCGAGCTTGTCGCCGACAATCCGTTCGCGCTGCTGGTCGCCGTGGTCCTCTCCGCCCAGGCGACGGACGAGAGCGTCAACCGGGCGACGCCGGCGCTGTTTGAGGCCGCAAACACGCCGGCGGCCATGGCGGACCTCGGCGAAGACCGGATCGCGAGCTTCATCAGGACCATCGGACTCTACCGCACCAAGGCGAAGAACGTGGCGGCGTTGTCGCGCATCCTGCGAGACGACTACGGCGGCGAGGTGCCGATGGATCGCGAGGCGCTGCAGGCGCTGCCCGGGGTCGGGCGCAAGACGGCCAGCGTGGTGCTGAACATGGCGTTCGGCCACGCGACCATCGCAGTCGACACGCACGTTTTCCGGGTTTCCAACCGCACCGGTCTTGCCCCGGGCAAGACGCCGGAGGCGGTGGAGGCGGCGCTCGAGCGGCGCATTCCGCCGAGCTACAAACTTCACGCCCATCATTGGCTTATCCTGCACGGGCGCTACGTGTGCAAGGCGAGGCGCCCGGAGTGCTGGCGCTGCCTCATCGCCGACTTGTGCAAGCACAACGCCAAGGAGCTCAGCGAACCTTCAGCATCCCCTTCACCAGGTAAACGAAGTAGACGGTCGAAAACACCGGCGTAACGACATTGGCGAGCGGAATGACCGACAGCAGGGCCGGGATGATCCCGGCCACGGTAACCTTGGCGGCGTTCGCCTTGCGCATCGCTTCGGCTTCCTTCGCCGGCAGGTAGCGGGCGGCGACCATGGTGAAATACTCGCGTCCAATGAGATAGCTGTTGGCGGCAAGCCACCCGGCCGCGCCAATGCCGATCAGGAAGAACGGCAGCACGGCGAGGTTGGCCGCCAGAACGGCGGCCATGAATTTCATCCCGACCAGCGCAGCGGCGACCCCGGACAACGCCGTCCCCGGGGGATCCTGCGGAAAGTCGCGCGCCTCGACAGACTCTGCGACGCCATCGAGAAACAGGCCGGCGAACATCGCCGTCACCGGACCCATCAGGAACATCAGCGCCAGCAGAACGCCGGCGCTGGCCAGAAGCCCGATCGCCGTTTCGAGCCACGGCCACGGCAAGACCGTCAGCCACGACAGCAGCACATAGACGCCAACCAGCACGGCTGCGAACAGAAGCGCTGTGAGCAGCAGCGACTTCGCCACCACGGCGCGAAGCTCCGGCGCGCCGAGCGCCGCAAGCGCCCTGAATGCAGCTTCGATCATGCCCGTTGTTCCCCTTCCCTTGTTCTTCTAGCATCCGAACGCTCGCCTTGCAGCGCCCGGATCGTCTGAACCATGACCGACAGTACGCTCCACGTTCTCGCCCTCGGGAACGCCATCGTCGATGTGATCTCGCGCGTTGACGATGCGTTTCTGGAGACGAACGGCCTGACGCGCGGGTCCATGCGGCTGATCGATGAAACGGAGGCGGCCGCGCTCTATGACCGCGCAGGCCCGGCGATCGAGATATCGGGCGGATCGGCGGCGAACACCGTCGCCGGCGTCGCCTCGCTCGGCGGCAAGGCCGGCTTCATCGGCAAGGTGAGGGACGACCAGCTCGGGCAGGTGTTCGCGCATGACCTCAGGGCGGCCGGCGTGGCCTTCTCGTCGCGCCCCGCAACCGAGGGCCCCTCGACGGCGCGGTGCCTCATCTTCGTCTCCCCGGACGGCGAGCGGACCATGAACACTTTTCTCGGCGTCAGCTCGCTTCTCGACGATGCGGACGTCGACGAACGCCAGATCGCCGGGGCCGGGATCGTTTACCTTGAGGGATACCTGTTCGACCGTCCGCAGGCGAAGGCGGCGTTCCGCAAGGCGGCCAGGCACGCCCGCAAGCTCGGCCGCGCCGTCGCGCTGACGTTGTCCGACGCCTTCTGCGTCGATCGCCACCGCGACGACTTCCTGCGGCTGGTCCGCAAGGAGGTGGACATCCTGTTCGCCAACGAGGCGGAGGTCCGCTCCCTCTACCAGACCGCGACCTTCGACGACGCCCTTCAGCGGGTGCGGTCCGATTGCCGCATTGCAGCGCTGACCCGGTCGGGCGCCGGTTCCGTCATCGTCAGCGGCCCTGAGGTCCATGTCATCGAGGCGGTTAAGGTTTCACGCGTCGTCGACACCACCGGCGCGGGCGATCTTTATGCGTCGGGTTTTCTGTATGGCTTCGCGCTCGGCAAACCTGTCGCCGCCTGCGCAAGGCTCGGCTCGCTCGCCGCCTCGGAGATCATCGGCCACGTCGGCGCCCGGCCGGAAACGAACCTCGCAAGCCTTGCCCGCCAGCACGGGCTCCTCTAGAGCG
>DAIODI010000113.1:0-9555 GCA_036746875.1 Aestuariivirgaceae bacterium
TCCCGTAGGGCGCGCCACCAGCCACCGGCCGGGCCGTGCGTTGCAGGCCGGTGACAGGCCGGCCCTGAAGTCTCCGGTTCCATGCGAGACCAGTTGACCGCCCTTGGCGCTGCGGCAGAGTTGCCGCAGGGCGGCTCGCTTGGGGGGACTGGTGATGGCGAAGGGTTGGGCGGGCCGGGCGGCGGCGTTGGCCTGCGCCATCCTCCCGTCGGTGGCGGCGGCGCCGGCGCACGCGGTCGAGGGGGCGCGCAACGTCTACCTGCTCGGCAGCCGGTCGCTGCTCTCCGGCGTGCTCCCCGGTCCGGGTGGTTTCTTCCAGAGCGACGTGTTGGTCTACTCCGGTCAGACCAGCGCGCGGCGTGAACTGGAGATCGGCGGCGAGATTGTCGCCGGCGTCAATGGCGACGTGCTGCTCGAACTGCCCACCGCCTCCTGGTTCTTCGCCGCCGATGGCGCGCCTGGCGTTTTGTTCGGCCTCGCCGGGTCTTTGCCCATCGCCTGGCAGGAGGTGGGCGCGGACGCCACCCTCTCCGGTCCGAACGGCGGCGTCGTCATCGGCGAGCGCTCGCAGCACGCGTTCGAGGTCGGTGATCCCTACCTGCAGGCGATCGTCGGGTCCTCCAGCGGCAACTGGCACTGGAATGTCGCCGGCGCGCTGAATGTCCCCATCGGCCAGTGGGAGCAAGGGAGCCTCGTCAATGTCGGCTTCAACCGCTGGGCGGGCGATATCACCGGCTCGCTGACCTGGCTCGACCTGGCGGAAGGCTGGCAGGCGTCGGCGGCGCTGGGGTTCACCTTCAACGGCAAGAACCTCGACATCGACTATGATTCCGGCGCCGAGATGCATCTCGAATGGTCGCTGTCGAAGTTCACGGCGAGCGGGTTTTCGTTCGGCCTCGTGGGCTACTACTATCAGCAGATCACCGGCGACACCGGTTCCGATGCGCGCCTTGGCGCGTTCGAGGGCAGGGTGGTGGCGCTGGGGCCGGTGGCGGGCCTCACCGTCCCGCTGGCTGACCGGGCGATCCAGGCGAGTTTCCGATGCTACAAGGAGTTTGCGGTCGAGAACCGGCTGGAGGGTGTGGCGGCGTTCGCCACCGTGGCGATCCCGCTGCAGGCGGCTGGCGCGCCCAGGTAGCTTGCGGGCTGTCACGCGGCTGTCGTTTGTGATGACGAAAAACGGTCTCAACCCGGAAGAGACACCGAACGATGACGAACGCCGGCTCGGAAGCGGCAAGCGCGCCGCCTGACGGACGCCAGACGCCAGGCGCGGTGTTCCTGGCGTTCCTGGTCCTCGGCCTCACCTCGTTCGGCGGACCGATCGCCCACCTCGGCTACTTCCGCGCCGAGTTCGTGGAACGCCGCCGCTGGCTGGACGACCGCGCCTACGCCGACCTCGTGGCGTTGTGCCAGTTTCTGCCCGGCCCCGCGTCGAGCCAGGCGGGGTTCGGCATCGGCCTGATGAAGGCCGGTCTTCCCGGCGCGCTCGCCGCCTTCGCCGGGTTCACGCTGCCGTCCGCCGTGCTGATGATCGCCTTCGGGCTCGGCCTTGCAGCGCTGGGCGAGGCGATCCCTCCGCCGATCCTCCATGGCCTGAAGGTGGTGGCGGTGGCGGTGGTGGCGCAGGCCGTGTGGGGCATGGCGCGCGCGCTGACGCCGGACGCGCCGCGTATCGCCCTGGCGGCCGCAGCGGCCGCCTTGATGCTCGCCGTGCCGTGGCCGCCGATGCAGCTCGCAGTGATCGCCGCAGGGGCGCTCGCCGGGCTGTTGATTCTTCCGCGTGGCGATGCGCCAAAGCCGGTGACGCTCGAGGCCGGTGTCAGCCGGCCGGCGGCGCTGGCGGCGCTGGCGCTTTTCTTCGTTCTGCTCCTCGGCCTGCCGCTTGTCGTGGCGCTGACGGGATCGCACCTGGCGGGCTTCGTCGAGGCGTTCTACCGCGCCGGCGCGCTGGTCTTCGGCGGCGGACATGTCGTGTTGCCGCTCCTTGAGGCCTCGGTCGTGCGGCCCGGCTGGGTGAGCGGCGACGACTTCCTCGCAGGTTACGGCGCCGCGCAGGCCGTCCCGGGGCCGCTGTTCACCTTTGCGGGGTTTCTGGGGGCGGTCGCCGGGCCATGGCCGCACGGCGTTGCGGGCGGGCTGATCGCGCTCGCGGCGATTTTTCTCCCCGGCTTCCTCGTGTTGATCGCGGCGCTGCCGTACTGGAGCGCCCTGCGCCATGACGCGCGGGCGCAGGCGGGGCTGAACGGCGTCAACGCGGCGGTGGTTGGCCTGCTGCTGGCGGCGTTGATTTCGCCGGTCGCCACCGGCGCGATCGCCAGCCCGCTCGATGCGCTGCTGGCGGCGGCGGCGTTCGCTCTGCTGGCGTTCGCAAAAGCGCCGCCATGGGGCGTGGTGGCGACGGTTCCGCTCGCCGCCTGGGGTCTGTCGGCGATCGGCTGGACCGCCGGCTGAGGCGCGCCCAAGGATGCGGGCCGGTCACCAGCGACCTGCCCCCCGCAAGATCATCCGATGGACCGGCCTGCTCCCCTTGCGGCCGTGACGACCACGCCCGCGAGCTTGTCGCGCCACCTTGGGCTGACCGTTTGCAGAGAATATCCGAATTCCGCGAACCCGAACGGCCCCAAGCGTCTGCGCGCCTTGATTCTCCATCGCAATGCTGCCCGGGCCGGGCGCCGGGCGTCAACAAATTTGTGTGTATACGGACGAATAAGCCGGGCCGTCCATGGCGTCGTCATCGCCTGGCGACGCCGGGACGCGCGGCCGGCGGCGGTCGTTCGCCGGCGCTTGGGAGCGCCCGGCGCGCGCGCTGCCGGGCGCGGCGGAACGGCGGCTTCACCAGGGGCCGGTGTTCGGCATGCTGGCCCACGGCTCCTGCTTCGGCAACGCGCCGCCCCTGTTCAAAAGCTCGATGGAGATTCCGTCCGGCGACTTCACGAACGCCATGCGCCCGTCGCGTGGCGGACGGTTGATCGTCACGCCATGCTTCTGGAGCCGTTCGCAGAACGCGTAGATGTCATCGACCTCGAAAGCCAGGTGGCCGAAATTTCGTCCGCCGGTGTAGGTCTCCGGGTCCCAGTTGTAGGTGAGCTCCACCGGCGCATCGGGGCTTTCGGGAGCGGCGACGAAAATGAGGGTGAAGCGGCCGCCTTCGCTGTCGTACCGCCGCACCTCCTTCAACCCCAGTTTTTTCGTATAGAAGTCGAGCGCCTCGTCGAGGTTCGAGATGCGCACCATGGTGTGCAGATACTTCATGAGCCGGTCTCCGTTGCGAGTTAAGGGACAAGAGTAGAATGGCGATGACCGACGCGGAAGCCCGTCTTGCGGAAATGATCGCGGCCGCCCGCCGCGTCGCGCCGTTCACGGGCGCCGGTATCTCCACCGAGAGCGGCATCCCGGACTTCCGCTCGCCGGGCGGCGTGTGGTCGCAGTTCCGGCCCATCGATTTTCAAACGTTCCTCTCCTCGCCGCAGATGCGCCGCGAGGGGCTGACGCGCTTTCTCAAGGTGCGCGAGGCGGTGGGTCCGGTGAAGCCGGGGCGCGGCCACCGCGCGCTGGCGCGCCTTGTGGCGGGCGGCAAGGCGGAGCGCATCGTCACCCAGAACATCGACAATCTGCACCAGGCGTCCGGCGTTGCGGCGGAGCGCGTGATCGAGCTGCACGGCAACGGCTCCTACGCGCACTGCCTCGCCTGCGGCGAACGCCACGAACTGGACTGGGTGGCGGCGGAGCTTGCGGCGAAGCCGGGCGCGCCCGCGTGCGTGGTCTGCGGCGGCATGATCAAGACCGCCACCATCTCCTTCGGCCAGGCGATGCCGGCCGAGGCCATGCGTCTCGCCAACGCCGAGGCGCTGGCGTGCGACCTGTTTCTGGTCATCGGCTCGTCGCTTTCGGTGTACCCGGCGGCTGCGCTGCCGTGGGTGGCGAAGCGCAACGGCGCGACGCTCGTCATCATCAACCACGAGCCGACGGAACTCGACCATGACGCCGACCTCGTCATCAAGGCCGACATCGGCGACACCCTCTCGGCCGTGATCGCCTGAGCTGATTCGGCGCCCCGCCGGTGAAGCGGCCACCAGAGGGCGAAGCCGGTGGTGACGCGCAAGCGGTTGACGGGGCCGCCGGCCGCCAGCCGATTCCCGAGCAGGGACAAGTGGTTGAAGCGGAGCCCTGCGGCAGGTCCGCAACGGCGACGTTGCGCCCGTGCAACGGCCGGGGTTTTCCACATGAAGCGCAACTGTCGGCTGCTGTACAAACGACGCACTTTGGGGAAAGATTAAACATTGCGCGAAGGGGCGCTGGTCGAGGGGATGCGGCCGGCAAAGGTGGGTTCTCGGTATGGCGGGTAGCGAGTACGCAAGGCCGGAGCAGGGCGCGCCCGCGCCCATGGACGTTGGCCCGGACGCCGACGTCCGGATCATCCGGATCGCTGGGTTCGTGAAGTGGTTCGATGTCGGGCGCGGGTATGGCTTTGTCATCCCCGACAACGGCATGGCCGACATTCTCCTCCATCTCTCGTGCCTCAAGCGGGACGGTTTTCCAGCGCCGCTCGAAGGCACCCGCGTGGTTTGTGACGTGGTGGCGCGGCAGAAAGGCTATCAGGCGCTGCGCGTCTACGAGTGCGACGCCTCCACCGCCATTCACCCGGTCGAGCGGCCGGTTCGGACGCACCACGCCGTCGAGGCGACCTCGGGCTGGGTGCGGGTGAAGGTGAAGTGGTTCAACCGCACGCGCGGGTTCGGCTTCCTGTGCGAAGGCGAAGGCAAGCCCGACATTTTCGTCCACATGGAGACGCTGCGGAAGACGGCGATCCCGGAGCTGCTGCCGGAGCAGTGGGTCTATGCGCGCTTTGGGCCGGGCGGCAAGGGCCTGATGGCGGCCGAGGTGCGGCTTTCCCTCGACGATCACCTGCCCAGAACCAACTGATCGTTCCGGCGCCCATGCTCGCGCGCCTGCGGTCGCTTCTCGCCGTTCTGGTTGCGATGCTCGCCGTGGCGGGCGCACTCCCGCCTGCGCCGCCGCCGCTCGCGCTGGCCCAGGGCGCGGCGGAGATGGCGCTGGAGCCGCTCGTCATCGTTACGGCTTCCGGCGGCGTGCATCGCTTCACGGTGGAGGTGGCCCGCACGCGCGCCGAGCAGGAGCGGGGGCTGATGTTCCGCGAGACCCTGGCCGACGATCGCGGCATGCTGTTCGACTGGGGCGGCATGGTGGAAGCCGCCATGTGGATGAAGAACACGCTGATCCCGCTCGACATGCTGTTCATCGACGCCGACGGGCGGATCGTCGCCATCTTCGCCGACACGGTTCCCGGATCGCTCGATGTCATCACCGCCGGCGTGCCGGTGCGCGCGGTGCTGGAGCTCAAGGGCGGCGCGGCGAAGCGGCTGGGCCTGAAGCCTGGCGACCGGGCGCGGCACCCGATCTTCCCGGCGCCGTGAGCCGGGGCGGGGGCGGCCGGGCGGTGATGCTTGCGCCGGCGCGGGCGCTGGCGTAGAGGATCGATCGTCGCCTTGCGCCTGAAGGGGCGGCGGCAGCGGGGCGTAGCGCAGTCTGGTAGCGCATCTGCTTTGGGAGCAGAGGGTCGCTGGTTCGAATCCGGCCGCCCCGACCATCGCCCCGCTGACGCGAGTAGCCGGCGGCGCGCTTGAAGCGAGGAGGCGGTTTCGCATGATGGTGCGGATCTACAGGCCGGCGCGCAACGCCATGCAGTCCGGCAAGGCCAGAACGAAGGCCTGGGCGCTGGAGTTCGACCAGACGTCGGCGCGCACCACCGATCCGCTCATGGGGTGGACATCCTCGCGCGACACCGGCCAGCAGGTGAGGCTTTCATTCGACACCAAGGAGGAAGCCATCGCCTGGGCCGAGCGGCAAGGATACGATTACCGCGTGTTCGAGCCGCCGCCGCAGCGCGCTGAGAAAAAGGCCTACGCCGACAATTTCAGGTGGGGCCGGCCGGAGAACTGGACCCACTGAGACTTTCGCCTGACCGTGCGTCGCCGCTTGGCCGCCGCCGCCCGGCCCCGTAGCTCAGCTGGATAGAGCAGCAGCCTTCTAAGCTGTTGGTCGGAGGTTCGAATCCTCCCGGGGTCGCCAAATTCTCGCCTCTCTGCTCAACTCGGCAGTGAATCATTGACTATATGTGGTGGAAATTGTCCATTGGTGTCCAAAAGACTGGGGATTGCCATTGTCAGAAGAGCGTTTTCACATTGCCGAATGGTATGGGCACCCCTTCCATGGGCTGGGCGACTGGGACAGAGTGAACCCGGCCCAGCACGAGGTCGGTGGGTCAGCAATGACCAAGGCCGAACTGACGCGCATGGTCGCGCTTGAGGAGCAGGCCGCACTTGGCACGATGAAGCCGCGCGACCTTGACCGACTCACCGACCTCCGGGCCAAGCTGACCAAGCAGCAGGCGGAGGAGCTTCCCTGCCCATTCAGGGCCGGCAACCCTCATCCGACCTGCACCAAGCCCGGCGGCGTCTGCTCCATCCGCATCTTCAAGGAGGAGCGCGGCGTTGTCGCGCCGATTGACGGCAACCGGGGGCGGCTCCGGGCTCTGTGCCCGTGGCGCTTCCATCAGGACGCCACGGCATTCGACAAGATCGGGGAGCGGCTGCTTGCTGACCCGACGCCCACGCGGGCGGGTGAGGTCGGCTTCCTTGAGTCCACCGGGAACCTGGACAGTGACCCCGGCGAGGATGTGGGGCGCATCGACATGATCCTTGTGAAGTCCAACGCAGCACCCGGGGCTCCGATGGACTGGGTGGCCGTGGAGGTTCAGGCGGTCTACTTCTCCGGCAAGCGCATGAGCATCGAGTTTGACCACATCCTGAAAACTCAGGGCAAGCTGTCGATGGCCCGGGAGAAGCGCCGCCCGGATTACCGCAGCAGTGGCGTCAAACGCCTCATGCCTCAGTTGTTGACCAAGGTTCCGACGCTCCGGCGCTGGGGCAAGAAGATGGCCGTTGTTGTTGACGCGCCGTTCTTCCACTCCATGGGCCAGATGGAGCGAGTTCGGGACGTATCGAATGCGGACATTGTCTGGTTTCTGGTGGACTTCGTGGAGGACCCAAACGGTGGGCGGTTCAGGCTGGAAGTGGTGGAGGAGTTTTTCACCACACTTGAGAGTGCCACCCTCGGGCTGACAGGCGGGCGCCCCGTCTCGCAAGGGGAGTTTGAGAAGCGGATCAAGGCGAAGGCCCAGAAATAGGCGTTGCCCAGTTAACGGTTTGTAAGGTAAGACTGGGACAAAATGAGAACAAACGGACAGGCGGGACCCATGGCACACACAGCGATTGACTTATTCTGCGGCGCTGGCGGCCTGTCCGCCGGGCTTGAGATGGCTGGCTTCAAGGTTCTGGCGGGCAACGACCTCTTCGAGGCAGCGGGCCGCACCTTTGAACAGACCCACCCCAAGGCCAAGTTTATCCCCGGCCCGATTCAGGAACTTTCCGTTGAGCGGCTCATGGAGGTCACGGGGCTCCGGCGCGGTGAGTTGACCGTGCTTGTTGGTGGCCCACCCTGTCAGGCCTATTCCGTCTACAACCACCAGCGCGGGATGCACGATGAACGTGCGTCCCTGTTCCGCGAATATCTGCGCATCGTGGACGGTCTGCGCCCGGAGTGGATCGTCATGGAGAACGTGACAGGCATCTACTCCATCGCAAACGGGGAGGCGGTGCGGGCCATCAAGTCAGAGCTTGCTGCCCTCGGGTATGCGGTGGAGGACGCGGTTCTGCGGGCGGAGGACTATGGGGTGCCGCAAGAGCGGCGGCGCGTGGTGTTCATCGGCAACCGCATCGGTGCAGCCATCTCGCACCCAGAGCCTACGCACGGCCCGGGGCGCCATTCGCCCTTCACCACGATCAAGGACGCCATCGGGGACCTGCCGCCCCTCGGCAACGGCGAGGACCGTGGCCGCGTGCCATACCTTGTTGGCGACGCATCGCCATTCCAACGCCTGATGCGCGGGAACGCCACCACTGTTGCGGGCCACGCGGCCCCCACCCTCGGCAAGGTGAACATGCAGCGGCTCCCCTTCATTCCCCAAGGAGGAAGCTGGCGCGACATTCCCCACAACCTCTTGCCGGAGGGCATGAAGCGGGCCAAGCGGTCAGACCACACCAAGCGCTACGGGCGCATGACGTGGGACGGGCTCTCCTGCACGGTCCTGACCAAGTGTGACATCCACTGGGGGGCCTACATCCACCCGGAACAGGACCGCGCCATCACGGTTCGGGAAGCCGCCCGTCTGCAAGCCTTCCCGGATTGGTTTGAGTTTTCGGGATCGCGCACCGAACAGTATGTGCAGGTGGGCAACGCGGTGCCCCCGCTCTTGGGCAAGGCGATTGGCGACCACCTGATGAAGCTTATGCGGCGGCTGTCTCAGGCAGCCTGAGCCCGCTCCACCTTGCCGTGAGGCGTTTTCCGCCAGTGGGCCGGGTCGCGCACGAGGTCGCACAGGGCCAGCAGGAGCGCGGCCCAGTGCAGCGCCCAATAGAACGGCAGCAGGAGCGCCAACCCGCGCGCGCCCGGCGTGCAGCGGCGGCGTGGAGGGCGACGGCGCGGCTCGCCACGTTCCGCCCGAAGCACCGGGACGCCAGATGGACCGTCGGGTTCTCCAGGGCGAACCACCCTCCCGCCGGAGCGAGGCCGCGCGTCGATATCTCCAAACCCGCCTTCGGATATGGCAACCGTGTGGCGACGGCCGCCGGCTTCGGGTTCAACCCGGGCCGCAAGGCCGGGTTGGCCGAACAGCGGGCGACTGGCGGCCCCGGGAGGACTTGAACCCCCAACCATCAGCTTCGAAGGCTGCTGCTCTATCCAATTGAGCTACGGGGCCGGGCTGCCGGCAGGAGAACGCAGATAGCGCAGAACCCGCCCCGCCGCCAGTCGCCCTGAGGGGCCGGTTGCACGAGGCCCCGGCAGCGGCGATCCGGCGCAATTGACCGCTGCCCGCGCCCTCGCCCATGGTGGCGGCGATGACGGGCTTCCTCGACACGGTGCGGCTCAGGGCGCGGGCGATCTCGCTCGCCGCCGCGCTGCTCTATCTGCTGCCCGTCCTTGCGGCGATGCTGCCGGCCGCATTCGCCGCCGACGCGGCGTTCGCCGCCGCCGTGCGGGCGGGCGTCATCTGCGCCACCGACGCGTCCGATGCATCCTCGCCCGCCGGCCCGTCGTCGCCATTGTCGCCATTGTCGCCGGGCGACCTTCACCCGGCGGGCGCGTGCGTCGCCTGCCTCATGGGCTGCCCGCTCGCCGGCGCCGCCGTGCCGCCCCCCACCGGCGCCGTCACCCCACCAAACCGTGCAGCGCAATCGCCCGCGCCGCTGACTGCGGCCGCGCCAGTCCCCCGCCTCGCCCGTCCGGCGTCCGATGTGGCGGCCCGCGGGCCGCCTGCGCCATCGCGCGCATAAAGCCTTCACCCCGTTCATGGTGGCGCGTTGCGCCGCCGGCATCAGTCCTTCAGGAGTCCGTCGCCCAAGACGCTCGTTACCGCCCTGTCGCGCCGCCGTGCGCTGGCGCTCGCAGCGCAGCTCGCCATCGCCCCCGCGCAGC
>DAIODI010000114.1:0-9518 GCA_036746875.1 Aestuariivirgaceae bacterium
GCGCCGCTTCCAAGAAACGTTCCAAAGTCCGACTATGGCAGTCGGGATTTCGTTGACGGCCCACGGCGGGGCTTGTTACGCGAGGGCCATCGACAACCCGAGAGACCCGACACCATGGCCACCGACCGCCCCGCCCTCCCCCTCTCCCGCCGCCGCTTCGGCCTCGCCGCCGCCGCGGTCGCCCTGGGCGCGCTGGCGCCGTGGGGGGCCGGGGCCAACGCCGAGGGCGTCGTCAACATCTACTCCTATCGCCAGCCACAGCTGATCGAGCCGGTGCTGGAGATGTTCACGCAGAAGACCGGCATCCGCACCGCCATGATCTTCGCCGACTCCGGCCTCGTCGAACGCATCGCCCAGGAAGGGGCGGGAAGCCCGGCGGACGTGCTGCTCACCATCGATGTCGGCCGCCTGGTGGAGGCCGCCGAGCGCGGCGTCGCGCAGCCCGTCACCTCCGCCGCCATCGCCGGCAACGTGCCGGAAGCGCTGCGCGATCCCAACAACCAGTGGTTCGGCCTGACGCTGCGCGGCCGCGTGGTGCTCGCCTCGAAGCAGCGGGTGGCGGCCACCACGCTCACCTACGCCGACCTCGCCAATCCCGAGTGGCGGGGCAAGCTCTGCACCCGCTCCGGCCAGCACCCCTACAACCTCGGCCTGATTGCGGCGATGATCGCCCACGAAGGCCCGGAGACGACGAAGGCGTGGCTTCAGGGCCTGAGGGCCAATCTCGCCCGCAAGCCCGCCGGCAACGACCGCGCGCAGGCCAAGGCGGTGTGGGCCGGCGAATGCGATCTCGGCCTCTCCAACACCTATTACATGGGCAAGATGGCCACCAACGACGAGGAGCCCGAACAGAAGGCGTGGGCGAACGCGGTCAAGGTGATCTTCCCCACCTTCGCCAACGGCAAGACGCAGGTGAACATCTCCGGCATGCTCATGGCGAGGCACGCGCCCAACCGCGACAACGCGCTGCGGCTCATGGAGTTTCTCGCCTCCGACGAGGCCCAGCAGCTCTACGCCTCGAAGAACTTCGAGTACCCGGTGAACCCGGACGTGAAGCCGGACCCGGTGGTGGAGAGCTGGGGCGCGATCACGCCCGACGATCTGCCGATCCAGAAGCTCGCCGAGTTCCAGGCGGAAGCCAGCCGCCTGGTGGACGAAGTGGGCTTCGACCAGTAAGGCCAAGCGCTCCGGCTCGCGCAGACCATCACCGTGGCCGTTGCGCCACAGTCCATCGACCGTGGAATCCTGGAGTGTGCAGCCGCACAGATTTGGTCTATGGTGTATTTAGGTATTGGTCCGGCGGACAGGTTCGCAGATCGGGAGGAAGTATGGTTCGGGCGTCAGCGTTGAGAATGGCGATCGCGGCGGCCGCCGTCGCGGCGGGCGTTACGGCGATCGAGGCTGTCCGAGCCAACGAATTCTTCCAGCCCTACGGCGCCAACGACCGGATCGGCGCCGACACCCGTCCTTCGCTCAACAGCGAGCAGGACCGGTTCAACGAGCAGGTCGACATCTACCAGTCGGAGATCAACCGGTCACAGCGCGAGCGGGCCTACTGGGACACCTACATGCGCAACAACCTGTTCGACCACTCCCACACCAACGACTTGCCGTACGCGCGCGACTACTGATCGCGCCGGCGCTCCGGCCTGAAGGCAAGGCGGCGGGAGCGACACGGCCGCCTTTGTCGTTTCGGGCTGGACGATCGACAGCGCCGGATCAGTTGACGGCGAGCCACGCACGCGCCTGCAGCTGCGCCTGGGCGATTTCCGCCGCCGTCATGTCACGGGCGATCTCGCTGCGATGCTGGCGCGCCTCGAACGAACCGCGCGCCGCGGCGATGTTCAGCCACTTGTGCGCCTCGACGAGGCTTTGCGGCACGGTGCGGCCGAGGCTGTAGTTGATGCCAAGTTCCAGAAACCGTTCCCACGTCCTGCCCGCGGCCGTATCCACGCCGTCGGTCATGCTATCGAAGGGGGCCATTTGCTCATCCTCCAGGTGTCGTTCCGGCGCCCTACGACCGGAACGTGCGTCACGGGGAGAATGATTCGACAAGATAACCGAAGGCGCGGTTAACCGGCGAGATCACCGCAAGGTTGCGGGGATCGCGAACGTCAAAGGCTGAAAATGCCGATTTTCCGGGATTTTGCGGCAGTTTGGCGAGAAGATTGATGAAAAGGCGAACCTCCCGGTTCAGGCCCGGTTCACCACCCGGTCAACTTCCCGGCGGCAGGACCAGATCGGCGATCACCGGGTAGTGGTCCGAGCCGCCCGGCTCACCGAGGCGCACGTCCGTCACCGCAATGTCCGGCGAGACGAAGATGTGGTCGATCGCCACTTGCGGCAGGTCGCCCCACGAGGGCCAAGACGCCAGCGCGGTGAGCCGCGAAAGCCCTGTCTCGTGTTCGAAGCGGCGCAGGATCAGCGAGAACGGCGTGGCGTTGAAGTCGCCCAGCACCACCGTCGGTCCGCCCTGCCCGGTCACGACGCCCGCCAGCGCCTCGATCTGCCGCAGGTGCCGCGCCTGATACTGCGGCGTGACGGTGTGAACGCCGATCAGGCGCACCTCACCTCCGGCGTACGGCATACGAATATCGACATACTGCGGGTGATCCTTGTCGGGGCGAGCCCCCGCCACCTTGAACGGCCGTTTGGCGGCGACCGCGAGCGAGCAATTGTCCGCCGGGCAGGCGACGCGATACGGATAGCGGTCGGCAAGCGCCTCCAGGAAACGGCTGTTGCTCCGAAGGACCTCCGCCACCACGACGATGTCGGGATCGGCGGCGCGGATCACCTGCTCCGGGGCCCCCGGGGTCGGGTTCGACAGGAACACGTTGTAGGCCATCACGCGCAGGGGTTCGCCCGTGGCCGAAGCCGGCGGGACCGCATGCGCCGCCCAACCCCAGAGGATCGCCGCCGCCGGGACGACCAGGCCGCCGGCAGGCAGGATCAGCCACCACCAGCGCCGGGAAAGCGACGCCGCGGCCAGCACCACGGCGACGGCCAGGATTTGCGGCGTGAAGTGGCTCGCCAGATCGAGCGTCGGCCAAACATCGCCGAACCGGACGGCCACCGCGGCGCCCGCCGCCGCCAGCGCACCAATCAGCAGAAGCCCGTTGATCCACCGCCGCATGGAGTTTCGGGTATCACGCCGAATTGTTGGAAATGTGGCGAACGTAACAGGAACAATAGCACTACTCGATGCCGAGCGCCGCCTTCACCGCCGCGTTCACGGCCTGCGGGTTGGCCTTGCCGCCGGTCGCCTTCATCACCTGGCCGACGAACCACCCGGCGAGGTTCGGCTTGTCCTTCGCCTGCGCCGCCTTCTCCGGGTTGGCGGCGACGATCTCCGCCACCGCCCGGTCGATGGCGCCGGCGTCGGTCACCTGCTTCAGCCCGCGCGTTTCCACGATGGCGCGGGGACTTCCGCCCTCGCTCCACGCGATCTCGAACACCTCCTTGGCGATCTTGCCGGAAATCACGCCCTCGCCGATCAGGTCCACAATCTCGCCAAGCTGACCCGCCGACACCGGCGACGCCTCGATGCTCCGGCCTTCGCGGTTCAGCCGGCCGAACAGTTCGTTGATGACCCAGTTCGCCGCTGTCTTGCCGTCGCGGCCAGTCGCCACCGCCTCGAAGAAGTCGGCGCTGGCGCGTTCCGCCACCAGCACGTCGGCGTCGTAGGCGGAAAGTCCGTATACGGAGATGAAACGCGCCTTCTTGTCGTCGGGCAGTTCGGGCAGCGTGGCCTTCACGCCTTCGATGAAGGCGTCGTCGAGTTCGAGCGGCAACAGGTCGGGGTCGGGGAAGTAGCGGTAATCGTGGGCCTCCTCCTTGGAACGCATGGAGCGGGTCTCACCCTTCCTCGCATCGAACAGGCGCGTCTCCTGGTCGATGGTCCCGCCGTCCTCGAGGATACCCACCTGGCGGCGCGCCTCGTACTCGATGGCCTGCCCCATGAAGCGGATGGAGTTCACGTTCTTGATCTCGCAGCGGGCGCCGAACGGCCCGCCGGGGCGCCGGACCGAGACGTTGACGTCGGCCCTCAGGCTGCCCTCCTCCATGTTGCCGTCGCAGGCGCCGAGATAGCGCATGATCGAGCGCAGCTTGGCGACGTAAGCCTTCGCCTCGTCGGCCGAGCGCATGTCTGGACGCGAGACGATTTCCATCAGGCCGACGCCGGAGCGGTTGAGATCGACGAAGCTCACCTCCGGGCGCTGGTCGTGCAGCGATTTGCCGGCGTCCTGCTCGAGGTGCAACCGCTCGATCCTCACCTCGATGGAGCGGCCGTCGGCGAGATCGACCTTGACGCTGCCTTCGCCCACCACCGGGTGCTTGTACTGGGAGATCTGGTAGCCCTGCGGCAGGTCCGGATAGAAATAGTTCTTGCGGTCGAAGATCGAGCGCCGGTTAACTTGAGCCTTGAGGCCGAGGCCGGTCTTCACCGCCTGTTCGACGCAGTAGCGGTTGATGACCGGCAGCATCCCCGGCATCGCCGCGTCCACCAGCGAGACATGGTCGTTGGGTTCGCCGCCGAACGCCGCCGAGGCGCCGGAGAACAGCTTCGACCTCGACAGCACCTGGGCGTGGACCTCAAGCCCGATCACCACCTCCCAGTCGCCGGTTGCGCCCCTGATGAGATCGCGCGGCTCGGCAGTCCTCTCGGATAGGGTCATGGATCGGGCCTGATGTGTGCGGGCAGGTGTGGAGGCCTCGCCCGGAATCGAACCGGGGTGCACGGATTTGCAGTCCGCTGCGTCACCACTCCGCCACGAGGCCATGCCAGAAGGCGAAGGCGTTATAGTCCAGCCGCTCCGCTTGCACAACGCCGGGCGAGGCGGCCGTCGTCCAATTGGGGTTTTGACGCCGCCGGGCGATCGGCTATGGATTAAACGCCATCAAACACGGGGGTTAAGTTTCCGGCCATGCAGGATTTCGCCGTCGCGCGTGCGAACATGATCGAGAGCCAGGTGCGCCCCGGCGGCGTCACCGACGCACGGGTGATCGCGGCGATGGCGGATATCGCGCGCGAGGCGTTCGCGCCGCAGGAGCGCCGCGCGGTCGCCTACATGGACGACGACCTGATGGTGGGCCACGATGCGCTGGGCCGCCCTCGCTACCTGCTTGAGCCCATGGCGCTCGCCCGCCTGCTTCAGCTGGCGGAGGTGAAGCCCGCCGATCGCGTGCTTGATGTCGCCTGCGCCACCGGATACTCCAGCGCCGTGCTGTCGCGCCTCGCCGCCCATGTGACGGCGCTGGAGGAGGACACCGCGCTCGCCGGCCTCGCCCGTGCGGCGCTGGCCGGCGCCGGCAACGTCCGCGTGGTTGAAGGCGCGCACGCGAACGGCTACGCGGCGGGCGCACCCTTCGATGTGATTCTGGTCAATGGCCGCCTTCCGGAACCACCGGAGCAGCTGATTAGCCAATTGAACGCCGACGGCCGCCTTGTGCTGGCGCTCGGACGCGCCGAAACCGCCCCCGCCACGGTGGTGATGCGCGCCGGGTCCGCGATCTCGCACCGGCGCTGGTTCGACATGTCGATTCCGCCCGCGCCGGGCTTTCAGGTGACAGCGCCCCGCTTCGATTTCTGATAACCGTCTCGAAATCGGAAGGGTCAGGATTCGCAGGCGTTAACCATTTCTTTACGGCTTTGCTGATCGATTGGTTAACGCGTTGGCGGGATACGGGGCGTATGGGGCAGAAGCTGATGATCGGGCGATCCGCCGGCGTACTCCTTGCAGGGGTGATCGCACTCTCGCTGCTGTCGGTTTGCGATGCGCTCGCCGAAACCATCAACGGCGCGCTGGCGTCCGCCTATCGCGGCAATCCTTCCCTCAACGCCGAACGCGCCCGGCAGCGCGCCACCGACGAAAACGTGCCGCAGGCGCTATCGGGCTGGCGGCCCACGGTCTCCGCCGGGGGCAGCTACGGCGTGCGCACGTCGAAGAGCGACGGGCTCCAGCGCTTCGGGTCGAACCCGGCGGATGTGGTGGTGCAGCTTCGCCAGCCGGTGTTTCGCGGTTTCCGCACGGTGTCGGGAACGGCGCAGGCCGAAGCGGTCGTGCGCGCCGGACGCCAGACGCTTCTGGCCACCGAGCAGGAGGTGCTGCTCGACGCCGCAACCGCGTACATGAATGTCATCCGCGACCGCAGCGTCGTGCAGTTGCGCCAGAAGAACGTGCAGGTGCTGAACGAGGAGCTGCGCGCCTCCCAGGCCCGCTTCGAGGTGGGCGAGATCACCCGCACCGACGTGTCGCAGTCGCGCGCCCGGCTGGAGCTGTCGAAGTCGGCGCTGTCGCGGGCGCAGTCCGAACTCGCCTCCTCGGTGGCGTTCTACACCCGCATCATCGGTAACGAGCCCGGCAAGCTGGTCTCGCCGAAACTGCCGGCCGGATTGCCGAAGAGCCTCGACGAAGCGGTGGCGCGCGCCGAACAGATCAACCCAAACATCCTCGCCGCCGCCTTCAGCGAGGAAGCGGCCCGCTACAACATCGACTTCATCCGCGGCGAACTGATGCCGGAGGTGTCGGTCAACGCCCGTTACGGCTATGCGCGAGACCAGAGCTTCGGCGTCGATTGGTCCGACCAGGCGGAGATTTTCGGCGAGGTCCAGATCCCCATCTACGAAGGCGGCGCGATCTATTCGCGGGTGCGCCAGGCCAAGCAGGAGGCGAGCCAGCGCCGCATCGAGATCCTTGGCGCCCGCCGCGCCGTACGCGAGGCCGTGGTGTCGTCGTGGAACCTGCTGCAGGCCGCCACCGATGTGATCCAGTCGTCCACGGCGCAGGTGGAGGCCAACCGGCTGGCGCTCGAAGGCGTCCGCCAGGAGGCGCTCGTCGGCTCGCGCACGACGCTTGACGTCCTCGACGCCGAACAGGAGTTCGTGGACAGCCAGGTCATCCTCGTCACCGCCCAGCGCGACCGGATCATCGCGGCCTATCAGCTTCTCGCCGCCATCGGCCACATGACCGCACGCAGCCTCAGGCTCAGCGTGGAACCGTACAATCCCGAGGACCATTATCTCAACGTCCGGGACAAGTTTATCGGCGCCGAGGCCAAGACGGTTGACTGACCGCTTGCAAAACTGTCGATAAACCTCCACGAGCGGTTGCGTTTGATTGCTCCGTAGCGAGAGTCGCGCGATTCTGGCCTCAGCGGTTGGCTGTGACCAACCGCCGGGACCGTGTGAACATGAGCAAAGCCATGCCCGTCGCAGAAGAACCCTCGATCGAGTCGCTTCTCGATTCGATTCGTCGGGCCATTCATGACGAGTATACGTCCGCCGCGCCGGAAGCGAACGCTCCGGCGGGCGCGTCCGCCCCGAGGGCGGCGGTGCGCCGCTCGTCAGCTGCCCAGCAGCAACCAGGACCGGTGACGGCCGCGCTGAAGCGGCGTCCCTCTCCCGCGCCGCACCTGCGCGCCGGACCGCAGGACAACCCGCGGGCTCCCTCCCCCGCGCCGCGCCCGCTCATTGCGCCGCTGGCGCCGCAGCTTGAAGGCTCGCTGCGCGATCTCAAGGTCAACATCCAGCCTGCCGCGACCATAGGTCCTGCGCAGGCGTCGCCAAGCGAAGAGCTGCGTGCGCTCCGCAGCCGTATCGCCGACCTTTCGGCCACCCGCGCGCGGCTGGCCAGCATCGCCTCAGCCGGCCCCAGCACCTTCGCCCGCGTCCTCGGCGGCGCGACCCAGCCGGCGCCGGCGGTTCGCGGCCCCCGCACGATCACGCCAGCGCCCCCGCCGCCGCCGCCGGCCGGCGCGGTGCGCGGCGGCGTCGCGGCGCCGGATCAGGTGTCGTGGGAGGCCCGCCCGGTCGCCGCCGCGCCGGTTCCGCCCCTCGATCTGCCGCCGCTGGAACGAACGGCCACCGCGCCGCACGCCGCCGCCTTCGGGTCGGACGAGAGCTACATCGAGCAGCCCCTGCCCGATCCCGGCCCCAGCGATTATGCCGCGGACGCCTGGGAGCGCATCGAGGAGGGCGAGCCCGAGGCCGAACACGCCATCCCGGCGCTCCCCGCCGAGGCGGACCACCAGCGCGCGATGCTGTCCCAGGCGGTGGCCGAAGCCACCGCCACCGCCTTCGATCGCCTCGCCGACACCATCGTGTCGCAAGCCTCGGGCGGCGCCCGCTCCATCGAGGACATCACCCGCGACCTGCTGCGCCCGATGCTGAAGGCCTGGCTCGACGCCAACCTGCAAGGCGTGGTGGAGCGGCTGGTGCGCGAGGAGATCGACCGGGTTTCCCGCCGCAGCGGCCGCTGACCGCCGGCCACGCGCCGCGCTCGCTTGCGTCTGTCGGTTGAAAGCCGCCGCCCGGTGGTGTTTAACGCCGCGCTAACCCCCAGCGTCACGCCCGGCCCGCCCCATGCTCGACAAGACCTACGACCACGCCGCCATCGAACAGCGCCTCTATGCCTTCTGGGAGGGCTCCGGCGCGTTCAGGCCCGGCGGCAAGCCGGATGCGAAGCCCTTCACCATCGTCATCCCGCCGCCGAACGTCACCGGCTCGCTGCACATGGGGCACGCGCTCAACAACACGATCCAGGACATCCTCATCCGCTACTGGCGGATGAACGGACGCGATACGCTCTGGCAGCCGGGCACCGACCACGCCGGCATCGCCACGCAGATGGTGGTGGAGCGGCTCCTCCAGACGGAGAACAACACGGACCGGCGCGCCATGGGACGCGAGGCGTTCATCGCCCGCGTCTGGGCGTGGAAGGCCCACTCCGGCGGCCTCATCACGCAACAGCTCCGACGCCTCGGCGCCTCCTGCGACTGGAGCCGCGAGCGCTTCACCATGGACGAGGGCCTGTCGCGGGCGGTGGCGAAGGTGTTCGTGCAGCTTCACCGCGACGGGCTGATCTACAAGGACAGGCGGCTCGTCAACTGGGACCCGAAGCTCCTCACCGCCATCTCCGATCTGGAGGTGCAGCCGGTGGAGGTGAAGGGCTCGCTCTGGTGTTTCCGCTACCCGATCGAGGGGACGGACCGCTTCATCACCGTCGCCACCACGCGGCCCGAGACGATGCTCGGCGACACCGCCGTGGCGGTCCACCCCGAGGATGAGCGCTATCGCGACCTCGTCGGCAGGTTCGCCATCCTGCCGCTGGTCGGCCGGCGCATCCCCATCGTCGCCGACACATATTCGGACCCCGGCAAGGGCACCGGCGCGGTGAAGATCACGCCAGCCCACGACTTCAACGACTTCGAGGTGGGCAGGCGCCACAGGCTCCCGATGGTGAACGTCCTCGACAGGTTCGCGAAGCTGGAGCTACAGGGGAATATGGCGTTTCTCGCCGACACGGATCCGCCGCCCGAGACGATGGCGCTGCACGGCGTCGATCGCTTCGAGGCGCGCAAGATCATCGTGGCGAGGATGGAGGCGCTGGGGCTCCTCGAGAAGGTGGAGCCGCACACCCACCAGGCGCCGCACGGCGACCGCTCCGGCGTGGTCATCGAGCCATGGCTCACCGAGCAGTGGTACGTGGACGCCGCGACGCTGGCCAAACCCGCCATCG
>DAIODI010000115.1:0-9435 GCA_036746875.1 Aestuariivirgaceae bacterium
GCCCAGAAGCGCGGCGGCATCTGCGCCTTCATCGACGCCGAGCACGCCATGGACCCGGTGTACGCGCGCAAACTCGGCGTCGACATCGACGAGCTTCTCATTTCCCAGCCCGACACCGGCGAGCAGGCGCTGGAGATCGCCGACACGCTGGTGCGCTCGGGCGCGGTGGAAATCCTGGTGATCGATTCGGTCGCCGCGCTGACCCCCCGCGCGGAAATCGAGGGCGAGATGGGCGACGCCCTGCCCGGCATGCAGGCGCGGCTGATGAGTCAGGCGCTGCGGAAACTCACCGCGTCGATCTCGAAATCGAACTGCATGGTGGTCTTCATCAACCAGATCCGCATGAAGATCGGCGTGATGTTCGGCAACCCGGAGACCACCACCGGCGGCAACGCGCTGAAGTTCTACGCCTCGGTGCGCCTCGACATCCGCCGCATCGGCGCGATCAAGGACCGCGACGAGGTGGTGGGCAACCAGACCCGTGTGAAGGTGGTGAAGAACAAGGTGGCCCCGCCGTTCCGGCAGGTCGAGTTCGACATCATGTACGGCGAGGGCATCTCCAAGGTCGGCGAGTTGATCGATCTCGGCGTGACCGCCGGCGTCGTCGAAAAGTCCGGCTCGTGGTTCTCCTATAACGGCGAGCGCATCGGCCAGGGCCGGGAGAACGCCAAGACGTTCCTCAAGACCCACCCGGAGACGGCGCAGGCCATCGAGCTCGCCATCCGCAGCAACGCCGGGCTGATCGCCTCGAAGATCACCGGCGCCGGCGAGGACCAGGGCGGCGGCGACGCCGACGCCTGAGGTTTTGGCGAGGTTTCGGCCGGGCGCGCCTTCTCCCCACTCGGCGTGGTCCGGCCTTCCGGTGCGCAACCCTCGCACCGTGATGGGGCGCCTCTCCCCGGAGGCGCCCCAATCCTTTGGGCGGCCAGCGAGGCACGGGACCGCAAGGCCGGCCCGCGGCCGGGCAGCCCGCCGCCTCCCCGCCCTCCAGCGGGCGCGCGCCAGCGCCGGCCGGCCCTGCGCCCCGTCTTGGTAGACGGACGGGCAGGGCGCCGCTACAACCGGCGCAAATGTCGCTCCAGCGACTGTCACTCCAGCGACAGGCACTCCAGCGACAGGCACTCCAACGACAAGGGACCGCGGCGGCTCATGACGGGCGTCAGTGAAATCCGTTCCACCTTCCTCGACTTCTTCCGCAAGGCGGGCCACGAGATCGTGCCGTCGTCGCCGCTGGTGCCGCGCAACGACCCCACGCTCATGTTCGCCAACTCCGGCATGGTGCAGTTCAAGAATGTGTTCACCGGAGCCGAGCGGCGCCCGTACGTGCGCGCCGCCACCGCCCAGAAGTGCGTGCGCGCGGGCGGCAAGCACAACGACCTCGAAAACGTCGGCTATACGGCGCGCCATCACACGTTCTTCGAGATGCTCGGCAACTTCTCGTTCGGCGACTACTTCAAGGATCTCGCCATCGAATACGCCTGGACGCTGGTGACGCGAGAATACGGGCTGCCGAAGGACCGGCTCTCCGTCACAGTCTACGTGGACGACGACGAGGCGTTCGGCCTGTGGAAGAAGATCGCCGGGCTCCCCGACGCGCGGATCATCCGCATCCCCACCTCGGATAACTTCTGGGCCATGGGCGACACCGGCCCGTGCGGCCCGTGCTCGGAAATCTTCTACGACCACGGCCCCCACATCCCCGGCGGGCCGCCAGGATCGGCGGACGCCGACGGCGACCGCTTCATCGAAATCTGGAACCTCGTGTTCATGCAGTACGAGCAGGTGACGCGGGAGGAGCGCATCTCGCTGCCGCGCCCCTCGATCGACACCGGCATGGGGCTTGAGCGCATCTCGGCGGTGCTCCAGGGCACGCACGACAACTACGAGACCGACCTGTTCCGCACCCTCATCCGCGCCATTGAGGAACAGACCGGCGTTCCCGCCGAAGGCAAGGCGAAGGCCTCCAACCGGGTGATCGCCGATCACCTGCGCGCCGCCTCGTTCCTCATCGCCGACGGGGTGCTGCCCTCCAACGAGGGCCGCGGCTACGTGTTGCGCCGGATCATGCGGCGCGCCATGCGCCACGCCGAATTGCTGGGCGTGAAGGAACCGCTGATGTGGAAGCTGTTCCCGGCGCTGAAGCGGGAGATGGGCGAGGCGTACCCGGAACTGCTGCGCGCCGATGCGCTGATCACCGAAACGCTGAAGCTCGAGGAAACGCGCTTCCGCCGTACGCTGGAGCGGGGCCTGAAAATCCTCGACGAGGAATCGGCGGGCGTCGCCGACGGCGGCACGTTCCCCGGCGAGGTGGCGTTCAGGCTCTACGACACCTACGGCTTCCCGCTGGACCTGACGCAGGACGCGCTGAAGGCCCGCCGCATCGCGGTGGACACGGCGGCCTTCGACCAGGCGATGGCGCGCCAGCGGGCGGAGGCGCGCAAGGCCTGGGCGGGCTCCGGCGAGGCGAAGACGGAAGCCGTGTGGTTCGAGCTCAAGGAGCGGCTCGGCGCCACCGACTTCCTCGGCTACGACACCGAGACGGCGGAGGGCGTGATCCGCGCCATCGTCCGGCCGGACGGCGCGGAAGCCCAGGCGCTGGGCGCGGGCGAACAGGCCGCCATCATCCTCAACCAGACGCCGTTCTATGGCGAATCGGGCGGCCAGGCGGGCGACGAGGGCGTGATCCGCTCCCCCGCCGGGGCCTTGTTCCGGGTGCGCGACACCCAGAAAAAGCTCGGCGATGTCTTCGTGCACCAGGGCGTGCTGGAGCACGGCGTGCTGAGAGCCGGCGAGGCGGTGGAGCTTGAGGTGGACCACGCCCGGCGCGCCGCCACGCGGATGCACCATTCGGCGACGCATCTCCTGCACGAGGCGCTGCGCCAGGTGCTGGGCGACCATGTGGCGCAGAAGGGCTCGCTGGTGGCGCCTGGGCGGCTGCGCTTCGACTTCTCGCATCCCAAGGGGATGGAGGAAGGCGAGATCGCCCGCGTGGAAGCCATCGCCAACGCCATCGTGCAGCAGAACGACGCGGTGACGACGCGGCTGATGTCGGTGGACGAGGCGATCGCCGAGGGCGCGCGCGCCCTGTTCGGCGAGAAATACGGCGATGAAGTGCGCGTCGTCTCGATGGGCCGGGCGAGCGACGGCGACAACGCGATCTTTTCGCTCGAGCTGTGCGGCGGCACGCACGTGGCGCGCACCGGCGATATCGGCCTCGTCAAGGTGGTGGGCGAAGGCGCTTCCGCCGCCGGCGTGCGCCGGATCGAGGCGCTGGCGGGACCGGCCGCGAAGGCCTACCTCGACGAGCAGGACCGCAAGGTGGCGGCGCTGTCGCAGCTTCTCAAGGTCACGCCGGATGATCTTGAGGCGCGCGTCGCCGCGCTGGTCGAGGAGCGCCGCAGGCTCGAACGCGAGCTTGCCGAGGCGCGCCGGAAGCTGGCGATGGGCGGCGGCGGGGGCGGCGCGTCCGGGATCGAGGAGATCGCCGGCGTGAAGTTCATCGGCCGCATCGTGCCGGGCGTCGACCCGAAGGATCTGAAAGGCATGGCCGACCAGGGCAAGGCGCAGGTCGGCTCCGGCGTGGTGGCGCTCGTCGCCGTCTCCGGCGACGGCAAGGGCGCGGCGGTGGTCGGCGTCACGGCCGATCTGACGGCGCGGTTCAATGCGGTGGAGCTGGTGAAGCGCGCCTCCGAGGCGCTCGGCGGCCGGGGCGGCGGCGGACGGCCCGACATGGCGCAAGCCGGCGGTCCTGATGGCGCGAAGGCCGAGGCGGCCATCGCGGCGGTGCGGGCGGCGCTCCAGGCGGCGGGGTGACGCCGGCGCGGCCTCAACGCCGCGGCGGCCAGGCGGTGGTGTCGTGGTCGGGGTGCTGTCGCGTGACGAGCTTCGCCAGGTCCTCCGGTGTGCGGTCCTGCGTGGTCGCGTGGCCGGGGAGCGACGGCAGGGTGTCGGCCCACGGCAGTTTGCCTTCGACGCCGACGACGTGCGACGGCGCGGCCTTCGAGGGGTCGTCAAGCGAGCCGATGGCGATGTCGTAGACGGGCCAGCCGTCCTCCAGCATGTAGAGCGGCGTGCCGCAGGCGGAACAGAAGCCGCGCGCCACGACGGGCGAGGAGCGGAACTCGGAGGGTTGGCCCCGCGTCCAGGTGAGCCGGGCGGCCGGCGCCGACACCAGCGGCGCCCCGAACGAGCCGAACGCCTTCTGGCACATGCGGCAGTGGCAGAACGAGGCGTCGCCGAGCGGCCCGTCGATGCGGTAGCGCACGGCGCCGCACTGGCAGCCGCCGGTGAGGGTCCCGCCCATCGCGTCAGCTCCAGGTGGCGACGCCGGCCCGTGCGCAGGCGACAACAACAATCGCAAGTCTCGTCAACGACATATAGGCGAGCCTTCTTGAGTTGAATCAACCTGCCGCCGCGGCGTTCACAAACTCAATCCGCCGAGGCGGCTCAAGCCATGGCCTTCCGGAGGTTTTCGTCGATCCTGTCGAGGAAGCCTTCGGTGGACAGCCAAGTTTGCTCCGGCCCGACCAGCACCGCAAGATCCTTGGTCATGTCGCCCGCCTCCACGGTGTCCACGCACACCTTCTCGAGCGTGGCGGCGAACGTCGCGAGCTTCGCATTGCCGTCGAGCTTGGCGCGGTGCGCCAGGCCGCGCGTCCAGGCGAAGATCGAGGCGATGGAGTTGGTGGAGGTCGCCTTGCCCTGCTGGTGCAGGCGGTAGTGGCGGGTGACGGTGCCGTGGGCGGCTTCGGCCTCGACGGTCTTGCCGTCCGGCGTCATCAGCACCGAGGTCATCAGGCCGAGCGAGCCGAACCCTTGCGCCACCGTGTCGGACTGCACGTCGCCGTCGTAGTTCTTGCACGCCCAGACATAGCCGCCCGACCACTTCAGCGCCGAGGCCACCATGTCGTCGATGAGGCGGTGCTCGTAGGTGATGCCGTGCGCCTCGAACTGCGCCTTGAACTCCCGGTCGTAGATCTCCTGGAACAGGTCCTTGAAGCGGCCGTCGTAGGCTTTCAGGATGGTGTTCTTGGTGGAGAGATAGACGGGATACCGGCGGGCGAGGCCGTAGTTGAGCGAGGCGCGGGCGAACTCGCGGATCGACTCATCGAGGTTGTACATGGCCATGGCGACGCCGGAGCCGGGGGCGTCGAACACCTCCTTCTCGATCACGCCGCCGTCCTCGCCGACGAACCTGATGGTGAGCTTGCCCTTGCCGGGGAAGCGGAAGTCGGTGGCGCGGTACTGGTCGCCGAAGGCGTGACGGCCGACGATGATCGGCTGCGTCCAGCCCGGCACCAGTCGCGGGATGTTGGCGCAGATGATCGGCTCGCGGAAGATCACTCCGCCGAGGATGTTGCGGATGGCGCCGTTGGGCGACTTCCACATGGATTTCAGCCCGAACTCCTGCACGCGCGCCTCGTCCGGGGTGATGGTGGCGCACTTGACGCCGACGCCGTACTTCCTGATGGCCTCCGCCGCCTCGACGGTGACGCGGTCGTCGGTCCTGTCGCGGTTCTCGATGCCGAGGTCGTAGTAGTGGAGATCGATGTCGAGATAGGGCGTGATCAGCTTGTCCTTGATGAGCTGCCAGATGATGCGGGTCATCTCGTCGCCGTCGAGTTCGACGACGGGGTTCGCAACCTTGATCTTCGCCATGGGACCAGCCGTTTTGTTGCACTGCGGGAAAGGTTCGCGGCGGCTATAGCAGGCAGGCGGCGGGGTGAGCAATTCAGACTGATGGGGGAGACGGACCTCCCGCGCCGCTGGCCGGATTTGATTCCGGCTGATCGAACCGTCACAATTTCATGCGAGGGAAGGGTTTGGAGGATCAACCCATGCAGGTTTCGCACGCGCGCCTGATCGACGGCGGCCGGGCCATCGAGGTTGGCCTCGACGGCGAGCGCCACCGCTTTCATGCGCTTTGGTTGAGGGACAACGCCCGGGACGACCGGACCCGCAGCCCCGGCAACGGGCAGCGGCTGATCACCATTCTGGACATTCCGGCCGAAACCCGGATCGCCGAGGCGAAAGCGGCCAACGGCATGCTCTCGCTGACCTTCGCGCCGGAAGGCCGCACCATCGACTACGACGCGGGCTGGCTCGCCCGCCACGCCTACGACACCGCCGCGAAGCCGCGCGAGCCCGGCTGGACCGGCCCGGAGATCGAGCGCTGGGACGGGAGCCTGCTCAATCGCGTGCCCTCCGAATCGTGGCGCGACGTGACGGCCGACCGCCGGGCGCTCGCCCGCTGGCTCGCCAGCGTGCGCCGCTACGGTTTCGCCGTGATGACCGACACGCCGACCGAGCCGGGCGCGCTGTGCAAGGTCGCCGAACTCTTCGGCTTTGTGCGCGAGACCAATTACGGGCGCTGGTTCGAGGTGCGCGCGGAGGTGAACCCGAACAACCTCGCCTACACCAACCTCGGCCTTCAGGCGCACACCGACAACCCGTACCGCGATCCCGTGCCGACGTTGCAGATCCTCGCCTGTCTCGAAAACTCGGTCGAGGGTGGCGAGTCGATCGTGGTGGACGGCTTCAGGGTGGCGGCGCGGCTGAAGGCGGAAGACCCGCGCGGGTTCGCGCTGCTCTCCGGCCACCCGGCGCGCTTCGCCTACGAAGGCTCTCCCGGCGTGCGGCTTTACGCCAAGCGGCCGATGATCGAGCTCGGCCCGGACGGGGAGCTTCTGGCGGTGCGCTTCAACAACCGCTCGCTCGCCGCCGCGGCCGACGTTCCCTACGACGATATGCCCGGCTACTACGCCGCCTATCGCCGCTTCGCCGAACTCATCGAGGACAGGGCGATGGAGGTGACGTTCAAGCTGAAGGCGGGCGAGCTGTTCATCGTCGACAACACCCGCGTGCTACACGCCCGCAAGAGCTTCTCCGGCGCGGGCAAGCGCTGGCTCCAGGGCTGCTACGCCGACAAGGACGGGCTTCTCTCCACCCTCGCCGCTCTCGAAGAAGAAGGACGCGCCGCATGACATCGCCGGGGCTCGACCGCACCACGGTTGTTGAGTTCATCGCCGACATCTTTGAGCGGCGGGGCGCCGAGTCCTACCTCGGCGAGGCCGTGACGATGGCCGAGCACATGCTCCAGGGGGCGGTGCTGGCGGATAAGGAGGGCGCTTCCGACGAGCTGGTGGCGGCGGCGTTGCTGCACGACATCGGCCACTACACCTCCGAGTTCGGCACGATGTCGCTGGGCGACGAGCGCGACAATCACCACGAGGAGGCGGGCGCGCATGTGCTGGAGCCGTTCTTCCCGCCCGTCATCACCGAATGCGTGCGCCTGCACGTTCCGGCCAAGCGTTACCTTTGCGCCACCGACACGGGCTACTACGACCGGCTGTCGGAGGCCTCGAAGCACACGCTGACGCTTCAGGGCGGGCCGATGAGCGCCGACGAGGTGAAGGCGTTCGAGGCGAACCCCTTCCACCGCGAGGCGGTGAAGGTGCGCATCTGGGACGACGAGGGCAAGCGCCCCGGCGTGCCGACGCCGGGCTTCCGGCACTATGTGCCGCTGCTTCAGCGCGTGGTGGCGCGCCACGCGGGCGCGGCGGCCGCGTAAGGCGGGGCTTTTGGGCGCACACATCGCCCTTCCAGGACTGGCGCGGCGCAACGCTTGCGCCTTCGCCTTGCATCATCTTTTTCCGCCAAGTGGTATCCACCTTGCGGGAGGATGCTGTAAGTGCTCGTTCCCATGGCAGGAACCGACAAGACCCGCGACGGACCGCCGGGACCGCACCCGGCGGCGATCCTCGTCAACCCGCAGCTCGGCGAGAACATCGGCACTGCGGCGCGCGCCATGGCGAACTTCGGCCTTGCGGAGATGCGCATCGTCGATCCGCGCGACGGCTGGCCGAACGAACGCGCCGTCTCGGCGTCGGCCGGGGCGTCGCATGTGATCGAGAACGCTACCGTCCACGCCGATCTCGCCTCCGCCCTCGCCGACCTCCACTACGTTTACGCCACCACCGCGCGGCCGCGCGGCATGGTGAAGGAGGTGATCACGCCCGAGCAGGCGGGCGAAGACATGCGCCGGCGGCTGAAGCGCGGCGAGCGCCTGGGCATATTGTTCGGGCGCGAGCGCTGGGGCCTCTCCAACGACGAGGTGGCGCTGGCGGACGTGATCGTCACCGCGCCGGTGAACCCGGCCTTCGCCTCGCTCAATATCGCCCAGGCCGTGCTGCTCGTCGGCTACGAGTACTACAAGGGGCTGGCGACGACGCTGGGGCAGGCGACGCCGGAGCTTCCGGCGCTGGAGGGGCCGGGGTTGCAGCTGGCGGCTTCACGCCCCGCCACCAAGGAGGAGCTCTACGGCTTCTTCGCCCATCTCGAGGGCGAGCTCGACGCGGCGGGGTTCTACAAGACCGCGGACAAGCGCCCCGGCATGGTGCGCAACATGCGCAACCTGTTCACCCGGGCGGCGCTGACCGAACAGGAGGTGCGCTCGCTGCGCGGCATGGTGGCGAGCCTGACGCGCGCCCACCTGAGGCCCAGGGAGCCGCGCGGGGAATGACCGGGCCGGCGGCCATGGCCGGGCCGGCCGCGAGCGGGGTGACGGCGACCGGAGAGGGGCGGCGCGTGCTGCTGTTCGATTCCGGCCTCGGCGGGCTGACGGTGGCGCGGGCGGTGCGCGCCGCGCTGCCCGGCGCCGGTCTCGTCTACGCCGCCGACACGGCCGCCTTCCCGTATGGCGCGTGGGACGAGCGCGCGCTCGACGCGCGGATCGGCGACGTGATGGAGCGGCTGCTGGCGCTCGCCGAACCGGACGTGACGGTGATCGCCTGCAACACCGCCTCGACGATCGCGCTCGCCTCGCTGCGGCGGCGCTTTCCGGGGCCGTTCGTCGGCACGGTGCCGGCGATCAAGCCGGCGGCGGCGCAGACGAAGAGCGGCGTCATCGGCGTGCTGGCGACGCCCGGCACGGTCAAGCGCGAGTACACCCAGGCGCTGATCCACACTTACGCCTATCACTGCGAGGTGGCGCTGCACGGGGCGCGGACGCTGGCCGGGATGGCGGAGGCGAAGCTGTCGGGCGGCGCGGTGGACGCGGGCCAGGTGCGCGCGGAAATCGCGCCGGTGTTTCGCGAGCGGGGCGGCCGGCGCACCGACGTGGTGGTGCTGGGCTGCACCCACTACCCGCTGTTGCTGGACGAACTGGCCGCCGCTGCGCCCTGGCCGGTGACGTTCATCGACCCCGCCCCGGCCATCGCCCGGCGGGTCAAGGCGCTGCTCGCCGGGCTTCCGGCGGTGGAGCGCCGGCGCGCGCCGCCGCCGGGGACGGCGATCCTCACCGCCGGTCCGGCCTCGCCTGCGCTGGCTCAGGTCTACGCGGCGGACGGGTTTCCCCATTCGCTGGTGGCGGCGATGCCACGGGCTTTGACAGCGCCGGCCGCCGCGGCTATAGGGCGGCAGTCGCAGCCGGACCGT
>DAIODI010000116.1:0-9428 GCA_036746875.1 Aestuariivirgaceae bacterium
CGAGCTCGACCGCGACGCTCGACATCACCGCCGTCAACGACGCGCCGGTGGCGGGTAGCGACGCCGTAACGTTGTCGAAGACAAGCGGCAGCGCAACCGGGTCGGTGCTCACCAACGACACCGACATCGACGGTCCGTTTGCGCTCTCGGTCACCGCGGTCCGCACCGGGGCGACGCTTGGCGCTGGCGCAAGCGGGGTCATCGGCGCCGGGCTCGCCGGCGTCTACGGCGCGCTGCCGCTCAACGCCAACGGCGCCTACGCCTACGCTGTCAACGCCGCCAATCCGGCCGTCCAGGCGCTCCCCGCCGGTGCGACCCTGACCGAGAGTTTCAACTACACCGTCTCCGACGGCGACCTGACAAGCGCGGCGGTCCTGACCGTCACCATCACGGGGACGGGCGGCGGCCCCCCGGACATCATGCTCAGTGGCTCGAAGGTCACGGAGAACGCTGCGCAGGGAACGGTGGTCGCCACGCTGACGGCGATGAACCAGACCGAGGGCGAGACGGTAACGTATGTGTTGCTCGATAGCGCCGGCGGCCGGTTTGCAGTCAGCGGAAGCAGCCTTGTCGTGGCGAACGGCACGCTGATCGATTACGAGCTCTCGACCAGTCACCAGATCACACTGCGGATGATCGATTCAGCCGGGGATTCCTTCGACAAGACGGTGACGATCCAGGTTGAGGATGTTCAGGGCTACGTCATCACCGGCACCTGCCGGCGCGACGTTCTGACCGGTGACGGCGACGACGACTACATCGACGGTCGTTCGGGTGACGACTCGCTCTACGGGCTGGCGGGCAACGATACGCTCGACGGGGGCCGGGGCCGGGACCAGATGTTCGGCGGCGCGGGCAACGACACCTATCGCGTCGACTCCACGCGTGACCGCGTGATCGAGCTCGCCGGCGGCGGAAACGACACCGTCGTGAGCGCGGCCGACTTCACCCTGCCGGATCACGTTGAAAACCTGCAGCTCGTCGGACGTGCGGTCGCCGGCCACGGCAATTCGCTGAACAACACCATCACCGGCAATCTCCGGGCGAACTCTCTGGCTGGCGGCCATGGCGACGACTGGCTCAACGGCGGCGCTGGCAATGCCGTCCTGATCGGCGGCTCTGGCAGCGACACCTTCTACTTCGCGCCGTCGAGCGGTCGCGACATTGTCATGGACTTCATGCCGGGGACCGACAAGATCGCGCTCGACAATGCGCTGTTCGGGTTCGAGACATTTGTGTTTGAGGCGGACATGTTCGCCGACACCGCCGCGCCGACGGTGCTGTACAACCAGGCCAGCGGGCTGCTGGCGTTCGATCCCGACGGGTCAGGCGCCCGGAGCGCTTCGCACATCGCTCTGTTCAGCGGCAAACCGGCGCTGTCCTCCCTGGACTTCGTGATCCTGTAAGGCCGTTCTGGAGCTGGCGCGGGCCGCGCGCGGCGGAATCAGCGAGATTGAGTGACCGACCTGGTTCAGACGGGTCGGACCTCGCGCTATTGCACCGGCGCGTGCCACTCCGCCGGCGCGTCGGGAAGGTCGGGCAGGGGCTGCGGCGAGCACTTCTCCAGCGGAAGCAGCTGCCCCTCCCAGCCGTCGGTTCCTTCCGGATACCACAGCACCTTCACGTAGCCGTACTCCATCGCCCGCCTGGCGGCGTTCCACGACATCCAGCAGTCGGCGAGGCAGTAGAAGACGATCGGCTTCGCCTTGTCCCCGCCGGTCGCCCGCGCCAGACCGTCACGGAAGTAGGAGTCCATCGCCTCGGGCAGGCCGCCGTAGCCGACGTTCGGCAGCCAGACGCTGCCGGGGATGTTCTGGCGTTTCTTGTCGCGCCAGATGGTGCCGGCGGGCAGGTTTTTCGGTTTCGGCGGGCGTGGCAGCACGTCCACGAACACCGCAGCCTTCGCTGCCCACAGCGCTTCCGCCTCCGGGGTGTGGATCACCGTCGCGCCCTTCAGCGTGGCCGGCACCGGCGCGCGGTAATCGCCGTCGCGGTAGCCCTGCGGTTCCGGCACGATCTCCTGCGCCGCCGCGGGACCGGCCAGCAAGAGCGCGGCGGCGATCAGCAGCGAGCCCCGGCGCGTCATCGGCGCAGTCGCCCTAGTTGGTGATCGGCCGGTCTTGTTCATCGAGGATCGGCACGCCGTAGGACAAAAGGAGCGCGTTGATCTCCTTCTGGTTCTCGCGGATCACCCGGTTGAGCTGGCGCTTCCACTGCTGATCGGCGGGGCGGACGCCCATGGTGATGCGATAGGCCATGCGGCCGTGCTTCTCGTTGACGAGGGGCGTGACTGTCAGCGGCTGCGCCGCCTTGCGCGCGTAGTAACCCGCCATCGGCCCCCAGAGCAACGCCACGTCGATCTCGCCGGTTTCCAGATCCCGGATCATGTCCTCGGCGGAGCTCTTGATGCGGGTGTCGACCATCAACTGGTAGGGCTTCACGTCGCCCATCAGCCCGGCGGCGGCGACGTTGGTGGCCGGCGGCGTTCCGGCGACCAGACCGATCCTCTTGCCCTTGAGGCGCGGATCGTCCAGCGAGGTCACGCCGTCGAGGCCCTGGCCCGGCTTGAACACCATCGCGTAGGCGGTGCGATAGTAATGGTTGGTGTTCTGCACCAGCTCGTCGCCCTGCGGATAGCCCATGATGATGTCGCACTTGCGCGCCGCCAGCGTCATCCGCACGAAGCCGGTCGCCTGGGGGAAGTAGGTGAACGACACCGACTTGCGGCC
This sequence comes from Aestuariivirgaceae bacterium, assembly GCA_036746875.1. Lineage (GTDB taxonomy): Bacteria > Pseudomonadota > Alphaproteobacteria > Rhizobiales > Aestuariivirgaceae > DAIODI01. The sequence continues at coordinate 2,730 of DAIODI010000116.1, forward strand.
GAGTTTCGGCGCCAGCAGCTTCGCCAGCGCCTGCTCGAAACCTTCCTCCTTCTCGTTGGAGAACGGCATGTTGTGGGGATCGGCGCACACCCGCAGCACGTCCTGATCGACGAGCTCCACCGAAGCGCCGAGCCCGGTGCTCTGCGCGCCCGCCGCTCCCGCCCCGGCGAACAACGCCAGCGCCGCGGCGATCGCCGTTCGTTTCCACATCATGCCGACACTCCCGGTCATCCCTCGCGCCCGGCGTCACTCGACGCCGAGACAGGCCTTTTCCTCGACGCGGGCCTCGTTGGTCTTGGCCTCCTTCTTCGCCGGGCGGCCGCGCGGCAGCACGCCGTCGGCGCGCGCCTTGAGATAGAGGTAGAGGTCGTCCATGTAGCACATGACGTTGCGGTTGGTGCCGAAGGCCGGCATCACGCTGTGCTGGGCGGCGGTGTTCACCTGGCGTCCGTTCGTCACCACTTCCATGAACGCCGCGTAGTCCATGGTCTTGAGCGAATCCACCAGACGCGGCGCGTAGGACGATCCCTCGCCCTCGGGCCCGTGGCAGACATGGCACTCCGCGTGGTACATGCGAAAGCCCGAGTAGGTGAACCAGTCGATGGTTCCATCTTCGGCGATGCTGTAGGTCGGCTCGCCCGCGGCGTTCATATACTTGCCGGTGGGCTCCTTCGACACCGGCTTGGCGGATTCCGGTATGCCGACGGCCAACGCGGCGGTCGTGGCCGCAGCGAACGCGGCGATGGTGATGGTCGCTCTCAGCATGGATCTCGTCTCGCTGGCCCGGCCGGCGGGGCTCCTGTCCACTGGTCCTCACGAAAAGGGGGAGGCGGCACTCTCCCGTGAACGCTCAACCCATTGAAAAGGCCCGGGCAGGATTTGCGCCGGCCCGGGCCGCATCTGTTGTGATCGAGACACCCTGGCGCCGGGCCGGTGTTGTCCGGCCCGGCTTCGCGAGGGTCAGTTCGGCAGGGCGAACACCGTCAGCTGGCCGCCGAGGTTGGTGTACTTGCGCAGACCCGCATAGCCACCCACCGCGCCGAGGCCGGCGTTCGGATCGGTCAGGCCGGCCGCGAGGCCGATGCCGGCCCAGCCGCCGATGCCCGAGAGAACCGCGACGTACTGCTTGCCGCCGTGCTCGTAGGTCGTGACGTTGCCGATGATGCCCGACGGGGTCTTGAAGGAATACAGCAGCTTGCCGTCCTTCTGGTCGACCGCCTTGAGGAACCCTTCGAGCGTGCCGTAGAACACCAGACCGCCGGAGGTGGCGAGAGCGCCGCCCCAGGCCGAGAACTTCTCCGGCACCGACCACACAATCTTACCGGCGTCAGCGTCCCAGGCGATGAAGTTGCCCATGCCGCCGTGGCTGTTCGGGGCAGGGTACATCGACAGGGTGGCGCCCACGTACGGCTGACCGGCCGTGTAGCTCACACGGAACGGCTCATAGTCCATGCAGACGTGGTTCGTCGGCACGTAGAAGATGCCGGTCTCGGGCGAGTACGAGGCAGGCTGCTGGTCCTTGGTGCCGAGCGCGGCCGGGCAGATGCCGGTCGTGTTCACGTCCTCGCCGTTCTGCGCGGTCGAGAACTTGGCGACCACGGCCGGGCGGCCAAAGGTCGGACTGTTCGGGTCCATGTCGACGCCGGTCGTCCAGTTGACGGTCGGGTCGTACTTCTCGGCCACGAGCAGTTCGCCGTTCACGCGGTCCATCGTGTAGGCGAGGCCGTTACGATCAAAGTGCACCAGAACCTTGCGGTCCTGACCCTTGATCTTCTTGTCCGCCAGGATCATTTCGTTGATCCCGTCGTAGTCCCACTCGTCGTGCGGGGTCATCTGGTAGACCCACTTCGCCATGCCGGTGTCGGCGTCACGGGCGAAGACGGTCATCGACCAGCGGTTGTCGCCCGGGCGCTGGCTCGGGTTCCAGGTCGAGGGATTGCCGGTTCCATAGTACACGAGGTTCAACTCGGGATCGTAGGAGTACCAGCCCCAAGTGGTGCCGCCGCCGATCTTCCACTGGTCACCCTGCCAGGTGGCCGTGCCGGAATCCACGCCGACTGGCTTGCCGAGGTGGGTGGTCTTCTCCGGGTCCATCAGCGTGTCCGCGTCCGGGCCCATGGAGTAGCCGCGCCAGGCGCGCGAGCCGTCCTTCAGGTTGTAGGCGGTGATCGAGCCGCGCACGCCGAACTCGCCGCCGGAGATGCCGATCAGCACCTTGTCCTTGAACACCATCGGGGCGGACGTGCCGGTTTCGCCGATCGAGGGATCGCCGTTCTTCACCGACCAGACGACCTCGCCCGTCTTGGCGTCGAGCGCCACGACGGTCGTGTCGGCCTGGTGCAGGATGATCTTGCCGTCACCGTAGGCCACGCCGCGGTTGACGGTGTCGCAGCACATCACGGGGATGACGTTCGGATCCTGCTTCGGCTCGTACTTCCACAGGATCTCGCCGTTGTTGTTGAGATCGAGCGCGTACACGATGTTCGGGAACGGCGTGTGGACATACATCACGTCGCCGATGATCAGCGGCCCGCCTTCGTGGCCGCGCAGCACGCCGGTGGAGAATGTCCACGCGACCTGCAGATTGCCGACGTTGTCACGGTTGATCTGGTTCAGCGTCGAGAAACGGTGGTTGGCGTAATTGCCCGTCGGCATGACCCACTGCTTGGGGTCTTTCTCGAGCTTGATCAGCTCGTCGTTGGCGGACGCGGGCGCACTATACGCCCCGATCGCCATCAGACAGGCGGTGGAAAGAAGCACTTTGCGCATTGGATCGGTTCCTCCCGAGTGAAACGGCCGGACGGTGCCGGACTGCGCGCAGCCCAAGCGTATTCGGCCTGTGAAGGGGAAGGGTCTCCGGCAGCGTGTCACGACCTCTAGCGAGGTGTTCAGAGGGGCACCGATATCCGTCGACCCCACTTTCAGCCTACGAGACAGCGAGAGCCGCTCCCTGACAAGCTCTCGCCCTTGAAGCCGGAAACCGCATCGACCGTAGAACGGATGAGCGGTTCATGCAACAAATGTCCAAGAAGTGATCGTGCGCTGCACAAAATGTGATTGGGTGCGGTAATCCGGACGCGCAACTGCTTGCCAACCTGAGGTCGTAAGGCCGTTTTTCGTCAGGTGCGCTGCACAATTCAGATCCGTGATTCCGACTGCGCGGGCCTAGCCGAGCGTGCGGGAGTGGCGAAGAATTCCGGATGACAGAATTGGTTGTGAGACTTTGGTCTATTGTTCCAGTGTTCCGCGCTATGGAGCCGTCGATGTGCGCACGGGTTTTCAGCCGACGGGCGATGCTTGCGGTCGCAGCCGGACTTCCCGCTTCGCGCACGACCGCGGCTGGAGCGGCGACCTCGCCCCTGCCGGTGACGGAAATCGCCGCCGGCGTCTTCGTTCATCGCGGCGTCCATGAGCTGATGGCCGAATCGAACGCCGGCGCCATCGCCAACGCCGGGTTTGTCGTTGGCGCGAAGGCCGTTGCGGTCATCGATACCGGCGGCAGTCCCGCCGAGGGAGCCCGTTTGCTGGCGGCGATCGGCAAGGTTACGCCGCTGCCGGTGGCGTATGTGATCAACACCCACATGCACCCTGACCACGTTCTGGGGAACCAGGCGTTCCGGCCGTCCGGCGCGGCGTTCGCCGGCCACCGCAACCTCGCCGCCGCGCTGGCGGCGCGCGCGGCGCGCTATATCGAGGCGAACGGCAAGCTGCTCGGTCCGGTTCTGGGCAAGGATCTTGAAATCGTCCCCCCGACCATGCCTGTGGACGACGAGGCGGTCATCGACCTCGGCGGCCGCCGCCTGGTTCTCACCGCCTGGCCCACGGCCCACACCGACAACGACCTCACGGTGTTCGATGAGACGACGGGCACGCTGTTCACCGGCGATCTGCTGTTCGTCGAGCACCTGCCCGTGGTCGACGGCAAACTCACCGGGTGGCTTCAGGTGATGGATCGCCTTGCCGGGATTCCCGCCGCCAGGGCCGTTCCGGGCCATGGTCCCGCATCGGTCGCCTGGCCGGCGGCCCTGGCCGACCAGCGCCGCTACCTCGAGACGCTCGCCGCCGACCTGCGCGACGTCATCGCCCGCGGCGGCACGCTGGAGGAAGCGGTTGCGACCGCCGGACGTTCGGAGCGCGACCGCTGGCTGCTGTTCGACGACTTCAACGCCCGCAACGCCACCGCCGGGTTCGCCGAACTGGAGTGGGAGTAGGGCGCCGCGCCCAGCCATCCGCCTTGAAACCCGGCGCACATCGGCTCATGATTGGTGATGGCGCCGCGATTTGAACCGAGGAGCGAATCCTGATGTCATTGACCCGCAGACGTGCGTTGGCCGCCATCGCCGCGATTCCGGTCGGTCTGACCGCGCCGGCGGCGCGGGCCGCCGAAGACACCTGGTCGGAACTCAAGCCCGACATCTTCGGTGAGCGGCCGCTGATCGAGAACAGCGGCGTGATCGCCCTGGAGGCGCCCTACCGCGCCGAGGACGCCGCGCTCGTGCCGATGACCATCACCATCGATACAGCGAGGCTAGGCGGCGCATCGGTGAAGGCGATCACCCTCGTGATCGACGAAAATCCCGCCCCCCTCGCCGCCGTCTTCCGCCTCGGAGACGCCTCCGGCGTGACCAGGATTTCCACCCGGGTGCGCGTCAACGCCTACACCAAAGTCCACGCCGTCGCCGAGACGAGCGATGGCAAGCTGCATGTGGTCGAGAAGTTCGTGAAGGCGTCCGGCGGCTGTTCCGCCCCGGCCGGCAAGGACCCGGCGGAGGCGCTCGCCAACCTCGGCAAGATGAAGCTCAGGCAGTTCGCCGCCGCCAGCGGCAAGCGCGAGGCGCAGCTGATGCTGCGGCATCCGAACAACTCCGGCTTCCAGATGGACCAGATCACCCGGCTCTACGTGCCGGCGCGATTCGTCCGCGATCTCACGGTGCGCCAGGGCGATGATCTGCTGCTCAAGGTCGAGGGCGGGATTTCGTTGTCGGAAGACCCGAACATCCGCTTCGATTATCTGCCCAACGGCGCTGCGACGTTCTCCGTCGAGGCCGTGGACACCGACAACGCGGCGTTCAAGGCGCAGTTTCCGGTGGACGCTAACCCGGCTTCGCCGAGCTGAGGCGAGACGCACCGGCCTGGACCGGATGCCGACCTGACTGAAATCAGGCCGGCCGCGATGTCTCGCTCGTCTCGTATGATCATGGTCTGGCAGGTGGTTTCCACCTGACGGCATGATGCACTAGAAGCAGCGGATCTCGGCTTCCGCCTGGGCGCGGCGGATCTCCGTCGTCGCCGCGTGCGCCTTCGAGGAGCTGCGGAAGAACGCGCCGCGCTCTCCCGCAACCTGGCCGATGGAGATGTACGTCTCCGCGGCGATGTAATCCTCGTAGGGAACGAGGCTGGCGATCACATCGATGGAGCACGAACATCGCTCCAGCGCCTCGCGGGTCTCGCCGTTGCTCTTCATGCAGGCGAAGACGTAGTCGGCCCGCGCCACGGTGGGATAATCGTTGGCCGCCTGCGACCGCGCCGGGGCGGCGGGTGCGATCGCGCCGGCCAGCGCCATGCCAACTACCAGAAACGGCGCCATCATTCGTGATGTCATGCGCGTAATCTCCCGGAAACCGGGAAGTCCTCCCGTTGCGGCGTCAAACCGCCGTGGTTACCCCGGCGCTACTGGCGATCTCGTAACCCAGTCATAGGTGTCCCGGACCTCCCGTTCAAGAGCGGCGGCCCAGAGAGCACATGACGAACGTGAGGGCTCCATGCCGGTCGTGTCGAGGCGCGTTGTCACCAGATCGCTCGCCGCCGGGCTGGCGGCGGCGCCGTTTGCGGGGCCATTTGCAGGACTGGCCGGCGTCGAGGCCGCCGCTCCGAGAATATGGACTGATTTTGTCCCGCATCATGTGACGGTCCGCGTAGCCGCAAATGTAAGCGTGTTGATTGAAGGCAGAGTCCTTGAATGCGGCTCTATCAGTGGCAAAACAGAGACGGTATCCGAACGCAACGACTTTCGCTTTGTTATCTATGATGATCTATGGGGCGACCCAATAAATTGCTTTTTTAAACAAGATGACAAGGCGCGGGTGATGGGGGCGTTCGGAAAAAGAGTGGAATTATTCGGTGATATTCGATATCGCAGTGACGGACGAGAAACGAGTATTGATATCGAGGACTTCACTAAGTTGCCAGATTCGGATGCATTACCGAAAATGGCTCATGTAAAGGGCATTCTCAGGAATCATCGGCGAGATGTCGATGGATAAGGTGTATTGGAACAGATTCTGCTTTCTCGCTCTTCTCATGGAAGAGGCCGGCAGAATTGAAGTTTGTGAGGAAGTAATTGCTGATACTGGTGATGGTAAATTGAATATAGTAACTTCCGCCTTGACACTCGCTGAGGTTTTGGTCATTCGATTTCAGCCAAAAATCCCGGTCGTCATGAAAAACAAGGTCGAATAATTCTTCAAAAATGATTTCGTTAGGGTGCGGAGTATAACGAGGAAAACTGCCGAGCACGCTCGGATACTAGCGTGGGGCGCTGGCATTGATCCCAAAGACGCGCTCCACGTGGCAACGGCGTTGGAGGCTGGTTTGCAGATGCTACATACCTTCGACGGCGGGTTGTTGAAGATGTCTGAGAAGGTAGGTGGAACTCCGCTACTAAGTATTCAGAAGCCGCACGTCGTTGCCCCGCGCCTC
>DAIODI010000117.1:0-9393 GCA_036746875.1 Aestuariivirgaceae bacterium
CGTGAGTTGCAGACAGGCGATGGCGCTAAACCACTCCGTCATCGCCGCCACCCCGAATGCGCCGCGCAGGACGTGCGCCATGGGCCGCACGGTGCGGAACGCGTCGGCGAGCTCGCCGCGCACGGCGAGCAGGGCGAACACCGGGACAAGCGCGAACGCCGAGCGGAAGAAGATCTGCTGACCCACCGGAACTGCGTCCGCGACCGCCTTGATGCACGCCGCCATCAGCGTGAATCCGAGCGTCGAGGCGACCTTCAGTACGACTCCGCGAACCGCCGTCATGACCGGACCCCGCTCTGTCCGCCGAAGCGCGCCGGCTTCGCGCGCCGGCCCGGTTCGCCATCTGGCGTGTCGCCGGTCTCTTCCCGCCGCGCCAAGAGGCTCAGCGCACCTCGTAGCCGTATTCCTGCGACATCTCGGTCAGCCACTCCCAGAACCCTTCCGAGAAGCCGCGGAACATCACCAGGTCGAACACGCCGTCTCGAACCTGCGTCACATGGACGCCGATATGCGCCATCTGCGTCATCGCGCACCGCCCCACCGCGAAGGCGCGCGGGTGAAAGTCGGCTGACGATCCCTTCGCCAGCACCTTGCGCGCCATGGGACCGGCGATCCGCACCGTGATGCGGCCATGGCTCTGGTCGCTCACCGAGGCGAGCCCCGACAGGCGCTCCGCCGCCGCGTCGTAAAGCGCGCCGTCCGGCCAGCCGCTGGCGATGACGAACCATTGCTCGGGCCCGGCCCAGGCGACGGATGCGGTCTTCCCCGCCGCCGTGCCGCCGGTTTCCGGAAGATCCGCGCCGAGCCAATCCCGGACGGCGTCGGCGAGGCCGCCGGTGCGTCCCTTGCGGGCGATGATGGTGAGGATCGACTGGGGGTGGATCACCGACAGGATGACGCCGGGGCCGCCGTCGCGCACCGCGCCGTAGCGGCCGGGCACGGCGTCGTGCGCCAGCACGTTGGCGCGGGCGAGGGCCGGTTCGGCGGTCCGCGCCGGGGTTGGCGCACCCGGCGCCGGCGCGGGCTTCGCCGCCGGCTTCCGGGCAGGGGATGGGGTCCTAGCCATGCAGTCTCGTGTGCTCCCTGTCGTAGAAGCAGGTGTCGACGATTTCCGCCAGCACGTTGACGTTCCTCAGGCCGTCGAACACGACGACCACCTCGCCCATGCGCTCGCGCCCGCGTTCGATCAAAGCAAGGCCGATCCAGCTGTCGAGCATGGGCGACCAGGACGACGAGGTCACATACCCCTGGTCGGCCTTGAGCGAGGGCCGTGCGTCGCGCTTGAGGATGTGCGACCCGGCCCGGAAGCGGTCTTCCGGCTTGAGCGGCTTCAGCCCCACCAGCACCTGCCGGTTCGGGTCCACCATGCCCTCGCGCTGGCCCATCATGCGGCCGATGAAGTCCTTCTTCGTCGACACCATCTTGCCGAGGCCGAGGTCGGCGGGCGTGGTCATGCCGTTGAGTTCGCCGCCCGCGACATGCCCCTTCTCGACGCGCATCATCGACAGCGCCTCGCCCCCGTAGGGCACGCTGCCGAACGGCTGGCCGGCGTGCATCAAGGCGCGCGCCACGGCGGAGCCGTAGTCGGCGGGAACCGCCAGTTCGTAGGCGAGTTCGCCCGAGAACGAGATGCGGAACAGCCGCCCGCGCACGCCGCCCGCCACCGTCACCGGCTTCACGCCGAGATACGGCACGGCCGCGTCGGAGATATCCTCCGCGATCACCTGTTCGAGCACGCGCCGGGCGTTCGGCCCAGCCACCGCCATCTGCGCCCATTGCTCGGTGACGGAGGCGTACTGCACGTCGAGCTCCGGCCACAGCGCCTGATGACAGAACTCGATGTGCGACATGACGCGGGCCGCGTTGGCGGTGGTGGTGGTCATGACGTAGTGGTCGTCGGCGAGGCGCGACGTGGTCCCGTCGTCGAACAGGAAGCCGTCCTCGCGCAGCATCAGACCGTAGCGCGCCTTGCCGACCGGAAGGGTCGAGAATGTGTTGGCGTAGAGCCGGTCGAGCAGCACGCCGGCGTCCGCGCCCTGCACGTCGATCTTGCCGAGCGTTGAAACGTCGCACAGGCCGACGCCGGCGCGCACGCTGCGCACCTCGCGGTCGGCGGCGGCCCGCCAGTCCTCGCCCGGCTTCGGGAACCACGCCGAGCGCAGCCACTGGCCGGCCTCCATGAACACCGCGCCGTTCTCCTCGCACCAGGCGTGCAGCGGCGTCTTGCGCACCGGCTGGAAGTGCCTGCCGCGCAACGGACCGGCGAAAGCGCCGAAGGTGACGGGCGTGTAGAACGGCCGGAACGTGGTCGTGCCGACGTCGGCGGGCGTCTTGCCGGTGGCCTCGGCGAGGATGCCGATGGCGTTGATGTTGGAGAGCTTGCCCTGGTCGGTCGCCATGCCGTTGGTGGTGTAGCGCTTGGCGAGTTCGACGCCGGAGTAGCCCTCCCGCGCGGCGAGCGGAATGTCGTTCGCCGTCACGTCGTTCTGGAAGTCGAGGAAGGCCTTGCCGGTCGACTCCTTCACCCACCACAGGGCCTGAACCGCGTACGCCGCGTCGTCGCGGGCTTTCGGCGGCGTCGCGGCCCTGGCGGCGAACCCGGCGTCTGTCGCCGCCTTCGCCCCGGCGGCAGCGCCGCTCGCCAGCGTTTCGGAGAGCGAGAACACGCCCGCCGCCGATCCGGCCGGGATGAGGCCGGGGGTCGAGGCGGGCGGCAGGAAGGCGGCGAGCCGCTCGTTCCAGACGGGCTTTGCGCCCTTGTGGCAGGAGAGGTGCACGATGGGGCTGTAGCCGCCGGACATCGCCACGAAATCGGCGTGGGCGTGCTCCTCGCCCTGCCCGCGCGTGAACGACACGCCGGTGACGCCGTGCTTGCCGCCCTGAACGTTGGTGAGGCGCGCGCCCGTCACCACGGGCGCGCCGCCGGCGTCCGCCGCCGGCGCGTCGGCGCGGCAATCGAACACCGCCTCGACCTCGACGCCGGCGGCCTTGAGATCGCGCGCCGTACGGTAGCCGGAAGGGTTGTTGGTGAACACCACCGCGCTCTTGCCCGGCGAGACGCCGTAGCGGTTGATCCAGGTGCGCACCGCCTGGGCCTGCATGACGCCGGGGCGGTCGTTGCCGCCGAACACCATGGGGCGCTCTTCGGCGCCGGTCGCCAGCACCGCCTGCTTCGCCACGATGCGCCAATAGCGTTCGGCGCATTCGTGTTCCGGCACGACGGCGAGGTGCTTGTTGACGCGCTCCAGCGCGCCGAACACGTTGCTGTCGAACCAGCCGAACACGGTGGTGCGCGGCAGAAGCGTCACCTCCGGCGTCGCGGCGAGTTCGGCGAGCGTCGCTTCCGCGAACGCCACGCCGTCGCCGCCTGCGATCTCCTCGCGCTCGGTGAGGAGCGAGCCGCCGGGGCGCGCGTGCTCGTCGGCGATGACCACCCTCGCGCCGGAGCGCGCCGCCGAGAGCGCCGCCATCAACCCGGCGGGGCCGGAGCCGATCACCAGCACATCGCAGTGCAGCGTCGCCTTCTCGTAGCGATCGGGGTCCGGCTCGTGCGAGGCGCGGCCGAGGCCCGCGGCGCGGCGGATGATCGGCTCGTAGACCTTCTCCCAGAAGCTCTTCGGCCACATGAAGGTCTTGTAGTAGAAGCCGGCGGCGAAGAACGCCGCCCCGAGCGAGTTCACCGCGCCGAGATCGAAGTCCAGCGACGGCCAGCGATTCTGGCTGCGCGCCACCAGACCCTCGTAAAGCTCGACCATGGTGGCGCGGGTGTTCGGATCGACGCGCGCGCCCTCGCCGATCTCCGTCAGCGCGTTCGGCTCCGACGATCCCGCCGTCACCGGTCCGCGCGGGCGGTGGTACTTGAAGCTGCGGCCCATCAGCGTCACGCCGGAGCCAAGCAGCGCCGAGGCGAGCGTGTCGCCGGGGTGGCCGGTGAACGGCTTGCCGTCGAAGCTGAAGCGGATCGTCTGCGAGCGGTCGATCAGGCCGCCTGCCGGGAGACGGAAACTCGTCATGCGCGGCCCCCCTTCCTCGCCTTCGCCGCGCTGAGCGCGCGCGTCCCCGGATTGCCGGCGCGGGCGTCCTCGACGTTGAAGATTTCATGGGTCACGGTGTCGCGCTCGACGACGAGCCAGGCGCGGCAGCCGCCGGTGTGCTGGAAGTACTCGCGGTGGCGGCCCTTGGGATTGGGGCGGATGAACACGTAGTCGAACCACTGGTCCATGGTCGAGGGATCGGTGGACGCCGGGCGGACCACCGTGGCGTCGCCGAGCGCGGTGAACTCCTCCGAGATGCGGTCGCCGCAGTGCGGGCATCGGATCAGCATGGGGCTCGCCCTTCAGTGCAGGTTGGGCTGGGCGCCGCGCCCGCCCTCGTCGATGACGTAGCCGCGGCGGAACCGGTCGAGGCGGTAGGCGCTGTTGAACTCGTGCAGCTCGTTCCTGGCGATCGTGTACGCGAAGCACCAGCCGGAGGCGGGCGTCGCCTTGAAGCCGCCGTAGCACCAGCCGCAGTTGAGATAGAGGCCCTCGATGTCGGTCTTGTCGATGATCGGGGAGCCGTCCATCGACATGTCCATGATGCCGCCCCACGACCGCAGCACGCGGGTGCGCGACAGGGCCGGGATCATTGCGACGCCGGCCTCGAACACATGCTCGACGGTGGGCAGGTTGCCGCGCCGGGCGTAGGAGTTGTAGCCGTCGATGTCGCCGCCGAAGACGAGGCCGCCCTTGTCGGACTGCGAGATGTAGAAATGGCCGACGCCGAACGTCACCACGGTGTCGAGCCAGGGCTTCAACCCTTCCGAAACGAACGCCTGGAGAACGTGGCTCTCGATGGGCAGCCGCAGGCCCGCCATCGCCGCGACATCGGTGGTGTTGCCGGCCGCCGCCAGCCCCAGCTTCCGGCAGCCGATATAGCCGCGCGTGGTTTCCACGCCCGTCACCCGGCCGCCCTCGATGCGGATGCCCGTCACCTCGCAGTTCTGGATGATGTCCACCCCGCGCTGGTCGGCGCCGCGCGCATAGCCCCACGCCACGGCGTCGTGGCGCACGGTGCCGCCGCGCCGCTGCAGCAGCCCGCCCATGATGGGAAAGCGGCCGTTGTCGAAGTCGAGGAACGGAACCATGGCGCGCAGCTGCTCCTTGTCGAGCAGTTCGCCGCCGACGCCGAGGAGCTGCATGGAGTTGCCGCGCCTTGTGAACGCGTCGCGCTGGCCGTCGGAGTGGTAGAGGTTGATGACGCCGCGCTGCGACACCATGGCGTTGAAGTTGAAATCCTGCTCGAGCCCTTCCCAGAGCTGCATGGACTTTTCGTAGAAGGGGTTGTTGCCCGGCAGCAGATAGTTGGAGCGGATGATCGTGGTGTTGCGGCCGATGTTGCCGGAGCCGAGCCAGCCCTTCTCCAGAACCGCCACGTTGGTGACGCCGTGCTCCTTGGCGAGGTAGTAGGCGGTGGATAGCCCGTGGCCGCCGCCGCCGACGATGATCACATCGTAGGACGGCTTCGGTTCGGGGTCGCGACAGGCCGGAGTCGAGCTGTTGTGGCCGGGGGAGGAGTTCCTGGCGAGGTTCCAGACGTTGTAGCGCATGGGTGGCCGAAGGTTATGGCAGCGTTCGAATCTTGTCGCTTGCGATGGCCGGCCTGGCTTGTCCATCAGCGTCACTTTTCTGTCGCGTGGAGCCATCCGCCATGATCCAATGCGCCGATGAACGACCCTGCCGCCGCCGACCGCGTGGAGACTTTCGGCTTCCTTCTGGCGCCGGGCTTCGCGCTGATGTCCTACGCCGCCGCCGTCGAACCGTTGCGGGCGGCGAACGTGCTGGCGGGCCGTACGCTCTACCGCTGGATCAGCATCACCACGGGCGGGCGCGTCGGCGCCTCGTCGGCGGGCGCTTCGGTTTCAGCCACGGCGCGGGTGGGCGATGCGCTGGACCTCGATATGCTGATCGTGTGCGCCGCCGGCAACCCCGCCGCCTTTCGGGATCGCGCCACCTTCGCGTGGCTGCGCAAGCTCGCCCGCAAGGGCGTGCGGATCGCCGGCGTTTCCGGCGGGCCGGTGCTGATGGCGCGCGCCGGGATCATGCAGGGACGGCGCATGACGGTGCACTGGGAGCACGCGCCGGCGCTGGCCGAGAGCCACCCGGACCTGCTCCTCACCCGCTCGCTCTACGTCATCGACGGCGACCGGCTGACCTGCGCCGGCGGCGTGGCGCCGCTCGACATGATGCACGCGCTGATCGCCGCGCGCATGGGCGACGCCTTCGCCCGCCGCGTCAGCGACTGGTTCCTCCACACCGAGATCCGCCCGCCGGGCGGGCCGCAGCGCGCCTCGCTGATCGAGCGCTACGGCGTTCACAGCCGCGATCTCGTCACCGCGCTCGAGGTGATGGAAAGCCGCATCGGCGATCCCGCGTCCCGCGGCGAGGTGGCGGCGCGGGCCGGCCTCTCCACCCGCCAGCTCGACCGGCTGTTCCGAACCCAGATGCGAACCACCTTCGCCGCGCACTATCGCGCCATCCGGCTCGCCCGCGCCCGCGATCTCCTGACGCAGACGTCGCTGTCGGTGACGGAAGTGGCGCTCGCCGCGGGCTTCGCCAGCGCCAGCCACTTCTCGCGGCTCTATGCGCGGGCCCATGGCTATCCGCCGCGCCGCGAACGCGCCGCCGGCTGACGCGTCAGATCTCCTTGCCGGCGTCTGGCGCGCCGCATTTCCAGGCGGTGATCTTCCACTTCGGATGCGCCGCCGACCACTGCTCGATCACGGCTTGCGCATCGAGCATGCAGCGGGTGATCTTCACGCCTTCCAGCGGGATCACCTCCTGGCGGCACTCGGCCGGATTGGCGAGCGCGCACACCGTGAGAATCAACGCGACGTCCATGGCGGTCCTCCCCGTTGTCGGCGCCCTTCTGCGACTGAACGCGCCGCGCCGGACGCCGGATCAGTCGTCAGCGCGTCTCGCGGGTGTAGGAGATGACGGAGAGGAACCGGATCGGCAGCTTCCGCAGCTCCTCGGGGCCGTGCGGGGCCTGTGCGTCGAAGAACAGCGCATCACCCGGCAGCATGGCGTAGGTGCGATCGCCGTGGCGGTACACCACCTCGCCCTCCAGCATGTAGAGGAACTCGAGGCCCGCATGCTGGAAGATCGGAAATACGTCGGACTGTTCGGTGAGGGTGATGAGATAGGGCTCGACCGCAAGCTCGCCATGCGGCGTGTGGCCGAGCAGCTGGTACTGGTGGCCGGCGCGGGTGCCGCGCCGTTCGATGGTGAGGCCGCGGCCCGCCTTCACAAAGGTTGCGTCGTGGATCTCTTCGAACGAGCGGAACAGCGCCGTCACCGGCACGCTGAGCGCCCGCGACAGCGCCCGCAAGGTGCCGAGCGAAGGCGAGGTTGAGCCGTTCTCGATCTTGGACAGCATACCTGCCGAGATGCCCGACGACTTGGCGAGCTCGGCGATGGTCAGGCCCAGCTTTTCGCGGAAAGAGCGCACCTCGCGCCCGATCGACTGTTCGAGCAGCCGCCCTTCGGCCGCGCTCGTCCCGTGTGGATCCTGGTCGAGCCGGCCGCTTCCGGCGGCGGCGCGGCGCGCCGGACCGCGGCGGGTCGAACGCTCCGCCGGCCTGTTCGTGCTCTTGCCGGTCTTGCGGTCCAACGTGTCACCCGTTGCGTTTCGCCAGAAGCGCCACCCGTCCCAGTATGCCCGACGCCGCGGCGCGCCGGAACAGCCGCCCGCGATTGACATTACAGGCCGCCGCACCAATAAGTCCGGGGCCGTCCCAAGCCCCCGATGACAGTCGCATGATACGCCCGTCCCCGGCAATCCGCCCGACGCTTCTGGTCGCCCCCGCGATGGAAGGACTGGTCTGATGGCGAGCCTCGACCCCGGCCGTCTCGCTGTCGAGGACTATATCGCCTCCCAGGAGCGCAAGGATCTCCTGCGCTTCATCACCTGCGGCAGCGTGGACGACGGCAAGTCAACCCTGATCGGCCGCCTGCTCTACGAATCGAAGATGATCTTCGAAGATCACCTCGCCGCGCTCGAGGTCGATTCGAAGCGCGTCGGAACGCAAGGCGGCGACCTCGATTTCGCGCTGCTGGTGGACGGCCTCGCGGCGGAGCGCGAGCAGGGCATCACCATCGACGTGGCCTACCGCGCCTTCGCCACGGAGCGGCGCAAGTTCATCGTCGCCGACACGCCGGGCCACGAGCAGTACACCCGCAACATGGCGACCGGCGCCTCCACCGCCGATCTCGCGGTGATCCTCGCTGACGCGCGCAAGGGCGTGCTGACGCAGACGCGGCGGCACACCTACATCGTCTCGCTCCTCGGGCTCAGGCATCTCGTGCTGGCGGTGAACAAGATGGACCTCGTGGGCTACGACGAGGCGGCGTTCCGGGCCATCGAGACGGAGTATCGCGCCTTCGCCCGCAGCCTCGGCGTCGATGACGTGATGTGCGTCCCGGTCTCGGCGCTGAAGGGCGACAACGTCATCGCGCGCTCGGCGGCGACGCCGTGGTATGGCGGCCCTTCGTTGCTCGCCCACCTCGACACGGTGGACATCGCCGCCGAGTCAAGCCGCGACGCCTTCCGCATGCCGGTGCAGCTTGTGGCGCGGCCCGACCAGACCTTCCGCGGCGTTGCGGGTCTTGTGGTCTCGGGCGTGGCGAAGCCTGGCGACGCGGTGAAGATCATGCCATCGGCGAAGCAAACCACGATCGCGCGCATCGTCACCTTCGACGGCGACCTCGACGAGGCGGCGGCCGGCCGGTCCGTCACGCTCACCTTTGCCGACGAGGTGGACGCCAGCCGCGGCAGCGTGGTGTGCGCGGCGAAGGAGCCGCTCGCCGTCGCCGACCAGTTCGAGGTGCAGGTCCTGTGGATGGGAGACGAGCCGATGCTGCCCGGCCGGCCCTACCTCATCAAGGCGGGGCCGCGTACCGTCACCGGCGCGCTGGCGCAGCCGAAATACAAGGTGAACGTCAACACCCTGGAGCACACCGCCGCCCGCACGCTCGAACTCAACGAGATCGGCGTCTGCAACCTGAGCCTCGACGCCGCCATCGCCTTTGCGCCCTACGCGGAGAACCGCGATCTCGGCGGCTTCATCGTCATCGACCGGTTCACCAACGACACCGTGGGGATGGGCCTGATCCACTTCGCGTTGCGCCGGGCCGCCAACATCCACTGGCAGTCGCTGGACGTGGATCGCCGGGCGCGCGCCGCGCTCGCCCGCCAGCAGCCGTGCATGCTCTGGTTCACCGGGCTGTCCGGCGCCGGCAAGTCGACCATCGCCAACCTGGTCGAGAAGCGGCTGCACGCGCTGGGGCGGATGACCTATCTGCTCGACGGCGACAACGTGCGCCACGGCCTCAACCGCGACCTCGGCTTCACCGC
>DAIODI010000118.1:0-834 GCA_036746875.1 Aestuariivirgaceae bacterium
GTGCCGAGGCACCCGCTGGCGCTGGCGCTGCTTCTGGCGGCGGGCGTGCCGGTCGCGGCGCCGAGCGCCAACCGCTCCGGCCGCCGCAGTCCCACACGGGCCGCCCATGTGCTCGCCTCGCTCGGCGGGCGGATCGACGCGGTGCTCGATGGCGGCCCGACGGAGGTGGGGCTCGAATCGACCGTGATCGCCTGTCTCGGTGGGCATGTGCGGCTCTTGCGGCCGGGCGCCGTGACCCTGGAGCAGATCGAGGCCGCGCTTGGCCGGCGTCTTGAGGCGGAGGCCGCGGCGGAACCGCCGAAACCGCTGTCTCCCGGGCAACTCGCCAGCCATTATGCTCCGCGCGCCCGCTTGCGCCTCGCCGCCACGCAGGCGCGGCCCGGAGAGGCCCTGCTGGCGTTCGGCCCTGCGCCTCTGCCGCACGCAGGGCCGATGGTGAACCTGTCGCCGTCGGGCGATCTCGCGGAAGCCGCACGGACGCTGTTCGAGGCGCTGCACCGGCTCGACGCCACCGGCGTTGCGACGATTGCGGTGATGAACATTCCCGAAACCGGGCTCGGTTATGCTATACGGGATCGTCTGAATCGCGCCGCCGCCGAACGGCCGGCCGTCACGGCCGATGGTTCGCCCCGCACCCCGGGCGCGGGCGCGATGGGGAGAGAAGGATCGTCCTGATGCCATGGAACACGGGCGCGCTGGCCGCCGCCATGATTGTCGCCACGATCGGGGCCGCCTGCGCGGCGGACCCGGAGAATGCGCCGGCGCCGGCGCCGGCGCAAGACCGGGGTTTACAGGCCCCCCACCCCACGGCCGGTTACGTACGCGAGGGAATGG
>DAIODI010000118.1:844-9390 GCA_036746875.1 Aestuariivirgaceae bacterium
CGCGAGCGGGCGGGGGAGCCCGGGTGGCCGGCCCCGTCGCGCGCCCCCGGCTGGTCCGCCCGCGCGCCCGCCCGCTCCGCGGCCCCCCCCCCCAAGACCGGGGTTTCCAGGACCACGACCCCTCGGCCGGTTACTTCCGCGAGGGAATGGCCGAGTACCGCAATTGGCGCAATTCGTTCCAGCGACTGCCGGAATACGGCGAGTACCAGTACTGGCTGAGACAGGGGCAGGTGTATCTGCCGGGCCAGCTCATCCCCGGCAACCCCGTGCCCGGGCCGCCGGCGCCTGCCGCGCCTTATGGCTTCTACAACGCCGAGGGCTTCCAGTATTTCGACTCCTTTGAAAATCCCGGCGGGCTGTTCAACGCCGCCAGCGATGCCGATCGCCAGGCCTGGCTCGACTACTGCCGCTCGAAGTTCCGTTCGTTCGATCCGGCCACCGGCATGTACCGGACCGCCGGCGGGGAGCTTCGGCCCTGCCGGTACTGACCGCCCGCGCCGTCGCCACCGCGCGGCTCGTCGCCGGACTGGTTGCGGCCGGAGCCGGCGACAGCGCCGCGCAGTCCTCGCGCACCTACCCCGGCGTTTCCACGCGCGGCATCCCGCCCACCTCATCGACTTACGACAGATACCAGCGGCAGCTGGGCGGCCGCCAGCGACCCTCGATGCGGGCGACCGACTTCGGCGAGCCGCGCTATCCCCGCTCGCCCGAGACCATCTACGACGACACGCCGCGCACGAGCGGGGTGATCGACGATCCGGCCCGGATCGATGGCCGGCAGCCGCCACGGCGCGGAACCACCGACTGGGTGCGCTATTGCCAGGCGAAGTATCGCTCGTTCAACGCCTCCACAGGCCTCTACCGGGCGAAGAGCGGCGAATACCGCCCCTGCCGCTGACGGCGCCGGTCTTGCCCGTGACGACACCTCCCGCCCCCGAGACGCTTAACCGCTTCGCCGCCGTCGTCGGCGAACGCCACGCCGTGCGCGATCCCGCCGGGATGCGCCGTCATCTCGTCGAATGGCGCGACCGCTGGGTGGGCAGGGCGGCGATGGTGCTGCGGCCCGCATCGACGGCGGAGGTGGCGGCGATCCTCAAGATCGCCAACGAGACCCGAACCGCGATCGTACCGCAGTCCGGCAACACCGGCCTGGTGGGCGGCCAGATCCCGGACGAGAGCGGGCATGAGGTGGTGCTGTCGCTCGAGCGGCTCGCCGCGATCCGCGACGTCGATCCGGTGGACAACGCGCTGGTGGCCGAGGCGGGCGTCACGCTGAAGGCGGTGCAGGACGCGGCCGCCGAGGTCGGGCGGCTGTTTGCGTTGTCGCTCGCCTCGGAAGGCAGCTGCCGGATTGGCGGCAACCTCGCCACCAACGCCGGCGGCGTCGGCGTACTCGCCTACGGAAACGCCCGCGATCTCTGCCTCGGGCTTGAGGTGGCGCTGGCCGACGGGCGGGTGTGGAACGGGCTGAAGCGGCTGCGCAAGGACAACACCGGCTACGACCTTAAGGATCTGTTCATCGGGTCGGAGGGCACGCTTGGCGTCATCACGGCGGCGGCGCTGAAACTCCACCCGCGGCCGTCGGCCATGGCGACGGCGCTGGCCGCCGTTCCCTCCCCCGAAGCCGCGCTCGACCTCCTGTCGCTCGCCCGGGAGACGGCGGGCGGCGGCGTGACCGCCTTCGAGCTGATGCCGCGCATCGGGATCGAGTTCGTGATCCGCCATGCCGCCATGCGCGAGCCGTTGGCCCATCGATCGCCGTGGTACGTGCTGATCGAGCTTTCGGGACACGGCGCGGACGGCGGCGGCGTGGGGGCGAGCCTGGAACGCCTGCTCGAACAGGCGCTGGAGCTCGGGCTTGTCACCGACGCGGCCGTGGCGGCGAGCGCGGCGCAGGCGCTGGAGCTCTGGCGCTACCGCGAACAGCTTTCGGAGGCGCAGAAGTTCGAGGGCGGGTCGCTCAAGCACGATATCGCGGTTCCGGTGTCGAAGACGCCGGCGTTCATCGCCTGGGCCTCGCAGGCGGTGGCCGCAGTGGCGCCGGGAGTGCGTCCGGTGCCGTTCGGGCATCTTGGCGACGGCAACATCCACTTCAATCTGTCCCAGCCCGAGGCGGCGGACACGGCGGCCTTCCTCGCCCGGCTGGAGGAGGTGGCGGCGGCGGTTCACGCCGTCGCCCTGTCGCTGGGCGGTTCGGTGAGCGCGGAGCACGGGATCGGCCGGGCCAAGCGCGGCCTCATGCCGTCGATCAAGGACCCGGTGGAACTGGACCTGATGCGGTCGCTCAAGCGCACGTTCGATCCGAACGGCGTTCTCAACCCCGGCAAACTTCTCTGACCGACTCGTCCCGGCGTGGTTCGCCGTCGTTAACGAATGATTGGCGCAATTGCAGCACTGTCACCTAAAATTGCGAACGGTTTGCAACTGGAGGTCCTGGGCATGACCGGAACGCGCTTCGTGGCGCTGCTGGCGCTGGCGGAGCCTTGCTGGGTGGCCCCGGCCGACCTGGGCGGACGCATCCGCGAGCTGTCTGCACAGATCAGCGTCCACGAGATCGGCGGCGTGGCCAAAACGGTCGAGGAGGGCGAGAACTACCTCGTCAGCCTAGGCGCGCGCCGCGTGGTGACGGTGGCGTTCCTCTATGAACCGGTCCCGCTCGAGACGTTCGCCAGCGCCATTCTGCCGCCGCAGGCCGACGTTGAGTCTGTCGCCGAGGCGGTCGCTCACCATCGCGGCGCGATCGTCCTTGGCACGTTGCGGGCCGTGCACGATCCCGAGAGCGCGCTTGCCGCGGCGGAAGCCCTGACGCTGACCGCCGCCGCGCTGGCTGACCTGCTGCCCGCCGTCGCTCTCTATTGGGCCGAGGCCGATCTTCTTACGACACCGACGCATCTGTACGATCGCGCCGTTCAAATGGGGCCTGAATTCCGGCCCCTCGACATGTGGACGTCGCTGCGCCGCGTCGGCGATGGCGCAACGGGCGCGTGGCCCAGCCTCGTGTCGCGGGGGTTTGCGCCGTTCGCCGGCCGCGAGATCGAGTTTGCGCCCTGCGAGCTGGGGCCAGGCGAGATGGCGCTCGCCATGTGGGCGCTGATGCATCACCTCATGGAAGGCGGCGCGACCCTCGCCGACGGACAATCGTTCGATATACCGGGCGCAGGCATCGTCAAGGTTCGCCTCGCGCAGAATGGCGGCGGCGTATCGCTGCCCGTTTACCGCATGACGCTTGAGCAACCCGCTGCGGAGGAGTCGGCCGTCTGAACCAGAACAGCTTTTGCCGCAGGGGTTCGCCGTGCGCGAGGCGCTCGAGGGCGACGGGCCGCCCCGGGGCCATGCATGGCGCCCGGCGCAACCACCACCTCCGCGCCATGGGCGCCGCCTGCCGCAACCTCCGCCGCCATGACCGGCCGGACCGATAAACGGCCGGTGATCGGCGTCTCCACCCTGGTTGTGCGCGAGGGTCAGGCGCTGATGGTCAAGCGCGCCAAGGCCGCCGGTTTCGGCCTGTGGTCGCTGCCCGGCGGTCACGTGGAGTGGGGCGAACATTTGCGCGAGGCCGCCCGCCGCGAGGTGGCGGAGGAAACCGGCGTCACCTGCGAGATCGTCCGCCTCCTCGACACCATCGACGTGATCCATCGCGATGCGGACGGCCGCACCACGCTTCATTTCGCCGTGTCGGTGTTCCTCGGCCGCTGGATCGCCGGCGCGCCCGCCGCCGCCAGCGACGCTTCGGACGCACGGTGGGTCAGCGCCGGCGACCTCGCCGGCCTGCCGATGACGCCGGGGACGGGCGATCTCGTCGCGCGCATCCTCGAACGCGAAGCCGCCGGACTCGACAATCCCTCGAGCGGGCCCCGGCCTGACTGAATCAGGCCGACCGCTCTATCTCTTTGTATTTACATCATCTTTATCCGCCAAGTGGCAACCGCTTGGCGGGATGATGCTCTAAAATCCCGACGGTGCTGTTAACCCTTTTTCAAGGCTGTCACTGCGCTCCCGGCGGCGCGTTGCTATGGTCTTTTTGGGCTGGGGCCGGACAGGGCCACCGCGCTCGCGTGACCATCGGGGGTTCCATGACTGCTCCGGCGATCAAGTCGCCCCGCTTCGACGAACAGTCCTTCGCCGAGCGCGACTCGAAGCACGCGGCGCTGCGCCACATCCTCGATGCGTGGGAGGAGGCGGTCTACGAGGGCATCGACCCCGACTGCATCGCCACGGCGGCGATCTTCGCAGCGCTCTCCGACATGATCGCCACCCGCGGCGAGGAGCCGGTGGCGAAGATGACCGAGGGCCTCGCCGCGCGCATCCGCCAAGGCGAATTCACCGTCGTCCGTACGCGCCAGTAGCGGCGGTCAAGCGGCCTGCTCGCCCGGTCAGAGATCGACGACGACGCGGCCGCGCACCTTGCCGGCGATGATGTCGGCGGCGACGTCGGGCACGTCGCCGAGCTTCACATGGCGCGTCATGGTGTCGAGCTTCGCCCGGTCGAGTTCGGCCGTGAGCCGGCGCCAGGCGACCTCCCGGCGCGGCTTCGGGCAGTTCACGGAATCGACGCCGATGAGCTTCACGCCCCTCAGGATGAATGGCGCGACCGACGCGGGCAGGTCCATGCCCTGGGCGAGCCCGCAGGCCGCGACAACGCCGCCGTAGGTCATTTGCGACAGCACGTTGGCGAGCGTGGTGGAGCCGACGCTGTCGATGGCGCCGGCCCATCGGCTCCTGGCGAGGGGCTTCGCCGGACCCGAAAGCTCGGCGCGGTCGATGACGGCGGCCGCGCCGAGGCCCTTCAGGTAGTCGGCTTCCTCCATGCGCCCGGTGGACGCCACGGTCTCGAAGCCGTTGCGGGCGAGAAGCGCCAGCGCGACCGAACCGACGCCGCCCGCCGCGCCGGTTACGACGACCGGGCCTGCGCCCGGCTTCACGCCCTGCTCCTCCAGCGCCATCAGCGCCAGCATCGCGGTGTAGCCGGCCGTGCCGATGGCCATGGCGTGGGCCGCGTCCATGCCGGCAGGCATCTTCACCAGCCAGTCGCCCCTGACGCGCGCCATGCCGGCGTAACCGCCGTGATGACTTTCGCCCACGCCCCAGCCGTTGAGGATCACCTCGTCGCCGGGGCGAAACTCCGGATGCGCGGACGCGATGACGACGCCGGCGAAGTCGATCCCCGGAACGAGCGGAAACCGGCGGGCGATGGGCGCCTTGCCGGTGATGGCGAGGCCGTCCTTGTAGTTCACCGTCGAGTGCGAAACCCTGACGGTGACGTCGCCCTCCATCAGGTCGGTCTCCGACAGGTCGGCGAAGCGCACGGCCTGCCCGCCGTCTTCAGGCTTGTCGATGACGATGGCGCGGAAGGGCATGCCGTCACTCCTTGTTGTTTCAGGCTTCGGGCTGAAGCGTTTCCAGGAAGCGAACGGCCTCGCCTTCGCCCTTCGGCGCAAGCGTTCCTTCCCACATGGCCTTGCGGCCGCGCACGATGGTTCCAACCGGCCAGCCGGTCACGGTGACGCCGTCGTAGGGCGTCCAGGCGCTGCGGCTTTCGATCCAGCGGTTTTCGATGCGGCGTCTCGCCTTCAGATCCACCACGGTGAAATCGGCGTCGTAGCCCACCGCGATGCGGCCCTTGCAGGCGATGTTGAACAGCCGCGCCGGACCGTGGCTCGAAAGGTCGACGAAGCGGGCGAGGGTCAGGCGGCCGGCGTTCACGTGGTCGAGCATCACCGGAACGAACGTCTGCACGCCGGTCATGCCGGAGGGCGACTCCGGATAGGGCCTGGCCTTTTCCGCCAGCGTGTGCGGCGCGTGGTCGGAGCCGAGCACGTCGACCACGCCATTTTCCACCCCCCACCAGATCCCGGCGCGGTGGCGTTCGTCGCGCACCGGCGGATTCATCTGCGCCAGCGCGCCGATCCGGCGATAGGCTTCGTCGGTGAGCGTAAGGTGATGCGGGGTGGTTTCCACCGAGGCGACGTCGCGGTGTTCGGCGAGAAAGCACATCTCGTCGGCGGTGGAGATGTGGAGGACATGCACGCGCTTGCCGGTCTCGCGCGCCAGGTGGACGAGCCGTCGGGTCGCCTTCAGCGCCGCCTCCGCGTCGCGCCAGACCGGATGGCTCGAGGGATCGCCCGCAACGCGCAAGCCCTTGCGTTCGGCAAGGCGCGGTTCGTCCTCGGCGTGGAACGAGGCGCGCCGCGAGATGCGTTTCAGGATCGCGCGAATTCCCTCATCGTCGGAGACGAGAAGCGAACCGGTGGAGGACCCCATGAACACCTTCACCCCTGCGCAGCCGGGCAGCCGTTCGAGGCGCGGCAGGTCGTCGACATTTTCGTGCGTGCCGCCGACGAAGAAGGCGAAGTCGCAGAACATCCGGTGGCGGGCGCGGCGCACCTTGTCGGCGAGCGTTTCCTCGCTGGTGGTGAGGGGCGCGGTGTTGGGCATCTCGAACACCGCGGTGACGCCGCCGGCGCCGGCGGCGCGGCTGCCGGTCTCAAGGTCTTCCTTGTGTTCGAGGCCGGGTTCGCGGAAGTGCACCTGCGTGTCGATGACGCCGGGCAGGATATGAAGGCCCGTGCAGTCGACGGTCTCGGCCGCCGTGCCGGCGCCGATTGCGCCCAGCGCCACGATCCGCCCGCCGGTCACGCCGATGTCGCGCACGCCTTCGCCGTCGTGATTGACAACGGTTGCGCCCTTGAGCACGAGCTCGAACGTCTCAGCCATCTGGAAAGCCCGCACGCTTGAACCGGGCTTTCCGCTTACGTAAATCTATCCCCCGAAGCAAGCCGCGCGCAAACACCCCTCAGGCCCCATGACACGTGAGATCGCCCGTCTCGACGACCGCGCCGTGCTCGAGGTTGCGGGCGAGGACGCGCCGGCGTTCCTCCAGGGGCTTCTGACCGCCGACGTGCTGGGGTTGGCGGAGGGCGAGGCGCGGCCCGCCGCGCTGCTGACGCCGCAGGGCAAGATCCTGTTCCTGATGCTTGTGACGCGCCGGGACGGTCGCTTACTGATCGACTGCCCGGCGGCGCAGGCCGACGACCTTCTCAAGCGGCTGTCCTTCTACAAGCTGCGCTCGAAGGTGGCGGTGCTGCGCGAACACGATCTCGTCATCGCCGCCGGACCGGCCGGATCCGCGATCGCGGGCGCTTTCGCTTTCGCCGACCCGCGCTGGCCGGGGCTGGGGGTGCGGTTCATCGGCCCGCGCGCCGTGATCGACGCGGCCGCGAAGGGCGACGCGGATGCCTACCGGGCGCGGCGCATCGTGGCCGGGATCGCCGAGGGCGACGAGATCGCCGCCGCAGGGCTGTTTCCACATGAGGCGAATCTCGACCAGAACGGCGGCGTGAGCTTCACCAAGGGATGCTATGTGGGCCAGGAGGTGGTGTCGCGGATGCAGCATCGCGCCACGGCGCGGTCGCGGCTGGCGCGGATCAGCGGCGAGGGCGTGGCCGCGGGCGCGTCGCTGGTGGCCGATGAGCGGTCCATCGGCGAGACGCGCGCCGCGCACGGGACGAACGGCGTGGCGCTGGTGCGGCTCGACCGGCTGGCGGCGGCGCGCGCGCAGGAGGTTCCGGTGATGTGCAACGGCGCGCCGGTGGCCATCGCGCCGCCGCAGGGCGTTCGCTTTTCGCCTGAAGCCGCCGGCGCAGGCGCGGCGTGACCGGCGCGGCGCCCGGGCGGTGTCCCTGGTGCGGCGGCGATCCGCTCTACGTCGCCTACCATGACGAGGAATGGGGCGTGCCCGAACGCGACAGCCGGGCGCTGTTCGAGAAGCTGATGCTCGACGGATTTCAGGCAGGACTGTCGTGGATCACCATCCTGAAGAAACGCGATGCGTTTCGACGCGCGTTCGATGACTTTGACCCCGAGATCATGGCGCGCTACGGCGCGGCGAAGCGGGCCGCGCTGATGCAGGACCAGGGCATCGTGCGCAATCGCCTGAAGATCGAGGCGGCGGTGGATAACGCGCGCGCCTACCTCGCCGTCGCCGAGCGCGAACCGTTCGCCGACTACCTGTGGCGCTTCACCGATGGCGCCCCGATCCGCAACGCCTTCCGTTCGATGGCCGAGGTGCCGGCGAAGACGCCGCTGGCGGAGGCGATTTCGAATGACCTCCGGAACCGGGGCTTCCGCTTCGTCGGCCCCACCATCGTCTACGCCTTCATGCAGGCGGTCGGGATGGTGAACGACCACCTCGTGACCTGTCACCGGCACGAGCCGGTGTCCCGCCTCGCCTGAACCATGGGATCGCCGCCCGCCCCGCCGCGCGCCTGGCAGCGCATGCTCTCGGGCCGCCGGCTTGATCTGCTCGATCCTTCGCCGCTCGACATCGAGATCGACGATATCGCGCACGGGCTGGCGCGGGTGGCGCGGTGGAACGGCCAGACCAAGGGCGCGCACGCCTTCTCGGTGGCCCAGCACTGCGTGCTGGTCGAGGCGATCGTGGCGCGCCATGACCGGGCCATGGACCGGCGCTGGCGGCTGGCGGCGCTGCTGCACGATGCGCCCGAGTATGTGGTGGGCGACATGATCTCGCCGTTCAAGGCGGCGCT
>DAIODI010000119.1:0-9385 GCA_036746875.1 Aestuariivirgaceae bacterium
ACGGCGTCAAGGTGTGGATCTTCAAGGGCGAGATCCTGGAGCACGATCCGATGGCCCAGGACAAGCGCCTCGCCGAGGCGCAGGAAGGCGGCGGCCGCCCGCGCCGCGAGCCGGTTGGCGCCTGACGGCTGAAGGACAGGACGAACCACCATGCTGCAACCGAAACGGACGAAGTTCCGCAAGCAGTTCAAGGGGCGCATCAAGGGCGCCACGAAAGGCGGCGCCGAGCTCAACTTCGGAGCCTTCGGCCTCAAGGCCATGGAGCCGGACCGCGTCACCGCCCGCCAGATCGAGGCGGCGCGCCGCGCCATGACGCGCCACATGAAGCGCGCCGGGCGGGTGTGGATCCGCGTGTTCCCGGACGTGCCGGTGACCAAGAAGCCGACCGAGGTCCGCATGGGCTCCGGCAAGGGCGCGGTTGAGTTCTGGGCCGCCCGCGTGGCGCCCGGCCGCATCCTGTTCGAGTGCGACGGCGTCTCCCGCCAGATCGCCCGCGAGGCGATGGCGCTCGCCGCCGCCAAGCTGCCGATCAAGACGCGCTTCGTGGCGCGGCTCGGCGAAGAGTGAGAAGGAACACGGCCATGAAGCCACAGGATGTCCGTGGGCTGACCGACGATCAGCTTTCCGACGAGCTGGTGAAGCTCAAGAAGGAGCAGTTCAACCTGCGGTTTCAGCGCGCCACGGGCAAGGTGGAGAACACCGCCCGCGTGCGTCAGGTCCGCCGCGACATCGCCCGCATCCAGACGGTGCAGGGCGAGCGCAAGGCCAAGCAGGCGAAGTGAGGACGAGACGATGCCGAAGCGCGTGCTGCAGGGTGTGGTGGTGAGCGACAAGAACGACAAGACCATCGTGGTGCTTGTCGAACGCCGCTTCACCCATCCGGTGATGAAGAAGACCGTCCGCCGGTCGAAGAAATACCACGCCCACGACGAGCAGAACGTCGCCAGGATCGGCGACGTGGTGCGCATCGAGGAGTGCCGGCCGATCTCCAGGAACAAGACGTGGATGTTCATGGAGAAGGTCGGAGCGGGACAGGCCTGAGAAAGAAGAGACCCCGCCGGGAAACCGGCGAGATGAACAGGTGACGCCATGATCCAGGCTGAGACGAACCTCGACGTTGCCGATAACTCCGGCGCCCGGCGCGTGCAGTGCATCAAGGTGCTGGGCGGCGCGAAACGGAAGTACGCGCACGTCGGCGACATCATCGTGGTGTCGGTGAAGGAGGCGATCCCGAAGGGCCGCGTCAAGAAGGGCAACGTGATGAAGGCCGTGGTGGTGCGCACCGCCGCCGGCATCCGCCGGATCGACGGCTCGGTGATCCGCTTCGACCGCAACGCGGCGGTGCTCATCAACAACCAGGGAGAGCCCGTCGGCACCCGCATCTTCGGCCCCGTGCCGCGCGAGCTGCGCGCCCGCAATCACATGAAGATCATCTCGCTCGCGCCGGAGGTTCTGTAATGGCCGCGAAAATCAGGAAGGGCGACAAGGTCGTCGTGCTCGCCGGCCGCGACAAGGGCAAGAAGGGCAGCGTGCTGAAGGTGCTCCCGGCCGAGAACCGTGCGGTGGTACAGGGCGTCAACGTGGTGCGCCGCCACCAGAAGCAAACCGCCGGCCAGGACGGCGGGATCGTGTCGAAGGAACTGGCGATTCACCTGTCCAATCTGGCGCACATCGACCCGAAGGACGGCAAGCCGACGCGGGTCGGGTTCAAGACGCTGGAGAGCGGCAAGAAGGTTCGGGTCGCCAGGCGGTCCGGGGAGGTCATCGATGGCTGACGCGTACATGCCGCGCCTCAAGCAGCACTACCTGGACGTGGTGCGCCCGGCGCTGACGGAAAAGTTCGGGTACACCAACCCGATGCAGGTGCCCAAGCTTGAGAAGATCGTGCTCAACATGGGCGTCGGGGAGGCGGTGGGCGACGGCAAGGTGATCAACCAGGCGGTTGAGGAGCTCACCAAGATCGCCGGCCAGAAGCCGGTGATCACCCGCGCCCGAAAGTCGGTCGCCACCTTCAAGATCCGCGAGAACATGCCGATCGGCGTCAAGGTGACGCTGCGCAAGGCGCGCATGTACGAGTTCCTCGACCGGTTCATCAACATCGCCCTGCCGCGCGTGCGCGACTTCCGCGGCCTGCCGCCCACCTCGTTCGACGGCCGCGGCAACTACGCGGCGGGCGTCAAGGAGCACATCATTTTCCCCGAGATCGATTACGACAAGATCGACAAGGTGTGGGGTTTCGATGTGATCGTCTGCACCACCGCCGCGACCGACGACGAGGCCCGCGCGCTGCTCGAGGCGTTCAACTTTCCGTTCCGCAAGCAGCCGCAGCGCCGCCAGCAGGCGGCGGCCTGAAGCCGACGTTCAGAGGACGACATGGCCAAGAAGAGTTCGATCGAGACCAACAACCGCAGGCGCAAGCTGGCGAAGCAGTACGCCGGCAAGCGGGCGCGCCTGAAGGCGATCGTCACCGCCCCCAGGGTCAGCATGGAAGACCGTTTCGCCGCGCAGCTGAAGCTGGCGCAGCTGCCGCGCAACTCCGCCCCGACGCGGGTGCGCAACCGCTGCGAGGTGTCGGGCCGGCCGCGCGGGTTCTACCGCAAGCTGAAGATGTCGCGCATCGCGCTGCGCGAGCTCGCCTCGCAGGGGCTGATCCCCGGCATGGTCAAGTCGAGCTGGTAACGGGGCACGGGCGAAGGAGAGTTCCAGATGAGTGTGACTGATCCGCTCGGCGACATGCTGACCCGCATCCGCAACGCCCAGCAGCGCGGCAAGTCCAAGGTGGTGACGCCGGCCTCGCGCATGCGCGGGCGCGTCCTCGACGTGCTGCAGCAGGAAGGCTACATCCGCGGCTACGCGCAGGTTGACTATGGTTCGGGCCGTTCGGAGTTCGAGATCGAGCTCAAGTACTTCGACGGCGCTCCCGTGATCCGCCAGATCGAGCGCGTGTCGAAGCCCGGCCGCCGTGTCTATGTCGCCGTCGACTCCATGCCGACTGTCTACAACGGCCTCGGCATCTCCATCCTCTCCACCCCGAAGGGCGTGCTGTCGGATGCCGACGCCAAGGCCCAGAACGTGGGCGGCGAGGTCATCTGCACGGTGTTCTGACCGGACGCCCAGGGTAAGGATCAAGCGATATGTCCCGCATCGGCAAGAAACCCGTTCCGCTGCCCAAGGGCGTCACCGCCCGGGTGGACGGCAACACCGTCAGCGTGAAGGGTCCCAGGGGCGAATTGCAGACGCGCCTCGCCGACCTCGTCACCGTGAGCATGGGCGAGGACGGCGTCACCGTGGCGCCGCGCGACGACTCCAAGCCGGCGCGGGCGCAGTGGGGCATGTCGCGCACCCTGGTGGCGAACATGATCCAGGGCGTCACCGGCGGCTTCACCCGCACGCTGGAGATCACCGGCGTCGGCTATCGCGCCGCGGCGCAGGGGCAGAAGCTCAACCTCAACCTCGGCTACAGCCACGATGTCGTCTACGACGTTCCCAAGGGCGTCACCGTGGCGACGCCGAAGCCCACCGAGATCGTGGTGTCGGGCATCGACAAGCAGCAGGTTGGCCAGGTCGCCGCCGAGATCCGCGCCTGGCGCGGGCCGGAACCCTACAAGGGCAAGGGCGTGCGCTACCAGGGCGAGTACATCTTCCGCAAGGAAGGCAAGAAGAAGTAACGGAGGCCGTGATGGCGGGCAATCTCACCAAGATCGATCGCCGGCGCGGACGCGTCCGCAAGGCGCTGACGGCGCGCCCGAGCGCGCGCCCGCGGCTGGCAGTGTTCCGGTCGTCGAAGTATATCTACGCCCAGGTGATCGACGACAGGCAGGGCGTCACGCTCGCCGCGGCGTCGTCGCTGGAGAAGGCGCTGAGGGGCGACCGCAAGACCGCCGCCGATGTCGCCTCGGCCACCGCCGTCGGCAAGCTGATCGCCGAGCGCGCCATCGCCGCCGGGGTAAGCGAGGTGGTGTTCGACCGCGGCGGCTACCTCTACCACGGCCGCGTCAAGGCGCTGGCCGACAGCGCCCGCGAAGGCGGGCTGAAATTCTGATCGCACAACGGATAGCGAAGGTCTGACCATGGCAAGAGAGCGCGACAGGGAACGTGGCGGCGATCGCGACAACCGCGACAGCGAGTTTCTCGACAAGCTCGTCCACATCAACCGCGTCGCCAAGGTGGTGAAGGGCGGCCGGCGCTTCGGCTTCGCCGCGCTCGTCGTGGTGGGCGACCAGAAGGGCCGCGTCGGCTTTGGCCACGGCAAGGCGCGCGAGGTGCCCGAGGCAATCCGCAAGGCGACCGACAGCGCCAAGCGCGGGCTGATCCGCGTGCCGCTGCGCGAGGGCCGCACGCTGCATCACGACGTGGCGGGCCGCCACGGCGCCGGCAAGGTGGTGCTGCGCGCCGCCCCGGCCGGCACCGGCATCATCGCCGGCGGCCCGATGCGCGCCGTGTTCGAGAGCCTCGGCGTGCAGGACGTGGTGGCGAAGTCCATGGGCACGTCGAACCCCTACAACATGGTGCGCGCTACCTTCGATGCGCTGAAGCAGGAGACGAGCCCGCGCTCCGTCGCCGCCCGGCGCGGCAAGAAGGTGAGCGATATCCTTGCGCGCCGCCGCGACGGCGACGCGTCCGCCGAATAGACCTGAGGAGCCGGCGCTGCGCCGGGCATGACCGACATGGCCAACACCAAGACCGCCGAAAAGAAGACCGTGACCGTCGAGCAGTACAAGTCGCCGGCCCGGCGCAACGAGCGCCAGGCCCGCACGCTCATCGGCCTCGGGCTCAACCGGATGAACAGCCGTTCGACGCTGGAGGACACTCCGGCGGTGCGCGGCATGATCGCCAAGGTCGCGCACATGGTGCGCGTCGTTGCCGAGACGAAGTGACGAGGAAGGCGCAACGCCATGAAGCTCAACACCATCTCCGACAACGCCGGCGCGCGGCGTCCGAAGAAGCGCCTGGGGCGCGGCATCGGCTCCGGCCTCGGCAAGACGGGCGGCCGTGGCGGCAAGGGCCAGACGGCGCGCTCCGGCGGCGCCAAGGCCGGCTTCGAGGGCGGCCAGATGCCGATCTACCGGCGGCTGCCCAAGCGCGGCTTCAACAAGCCGAATGCGCTGCACTACAACGAGGTCAACCTCGGCCGGCTCCAGCAGGCGATCGAGGCGGGCAGGCTCGACGCCTCCAAGCCGATCGACGCGGCGGCGCTGCTCGCCGCCGGCCTCGTCGGCAAGCCGCGGGACGGCGTGCGGCTGCTCGGCAAGGGTGAGCTCAAGGCAAAAATCGACATCCACGTCGATCACGCCTCGAAGTCCGCCACCGAGGCGGTGGAGAGGGCCGGCGGCAAGGTGACGGCGTCCGCCGCGGAAAAGCCCAGGAGCGAAGCGAAGACCGACGCGCCGGGCAGGAAGGGCGGCAAGCCGGCGGGCGCCAAGGGCTGAGCAGGCTTCGGTTCCGGCGGCTGACCGCCGGGCAGGATCGCGCAAGGCCGGGAACGGGACATGGCATCAGCAGCCGAACAACTGGCAGCCAACATCAACTTCGCCGCCTTCGCCAAGGCCGAAGACCTGAAGAAGCGTATCTGGTTCACGCTGGGCGCGCTGATCATCTACCGGCTGGGCACCTACATTCCGGTGCCGGGCATCGATCCGGTCGAACTGTCGCGGCTGGTGCAGCAGAACTCGGCCGGCATCCTCGGCTGGATCAACGGGCTGGCCGGCGGGGCGCTGGGCCGCATGGCGATTTTCGCCCTCAACATCATGCCGTACATCTCGGCCTCGATCATCATCCAGCTGATGACGACGGTCTCGCCGCATCTTGAACAGCTCAAGAAGGAAGGCGAGCAGGGCCGCAAGCGGCTCAACCAGTACACCCGGTACGGAACGGTGGCGCTCGCCGCGCTGCAGGCCTACGGCATCGCCGTCGGCCTTGAGGCGCAGGGCAACATCGTCACCGATCCGGGCTGGTTCTTCCGCATCTCAACCGTGGTCACGCTCACCGGCGGCACGGTGTTCCTGATGTGGCTGGGCGAGCAGATCACCGCCCGCGGCATCGGCAACGGCATTTCGCTGATCATCTTCGCCGGCATCGTCGCCGGGCTTCCGGCGGCGCTGGCGCACACCTTCGAGCTCGGCCGCACCGGGCAGATCTCGACGTTCCTGATCCTCGGCATCATCGTCGTGGCGCTCGCCGTGATCGCCTTCATCGTCTACGTGGAGCGCGCCCAGCGCCGCATCCCGATCCAGTATCCCAAGCGGCAGATCGGCAACAAGATCATGCAGGGCGACACCTCGCACCTGCCGCTGAAGCTCAACACCGCCGGCGTCATTCCGCCGATCTTCGCGTCTTCGCTGCTGCTGTTGCCGCTGACCGTCGCCAATTTCACGCACGGGCAGGGGCCGGAGTGGCTGAACTACGTCACCGCGCTGCTCGGCCACGGGCAGCCGCTGTTCATGGTGTTCTATATCGGGCTGATCATCTTCTTCGCCTTCTTCTACACGGCGATCATGTTCAACCCGAAGGAGACGGCCGAGAACCTGAAGAAGCACGGAGGCTTCATTCCCGGCATCCGCCCGGGCGAGCGCACCGCGGAGTACATCGACAAGGTGTTGACCCGCATCACCTTCGTCGGCGCGCTCTATCTCGCCGCCGTCTGCCTGCTGCCGGAGCTTCTCATCTATTACGCCCGGATGCCGTTCTACTTCGGCGGCACGTCGTTGCTCATCGTCGTGTCGGTGACGCTTGGCACGGTGGCGCAGGTGCAGGGGCATCTCCTCGCCCAGCAGTACGAGGGGCTCGTCAAGAAGGCCAAGCTCCGGGGCGCGCGGCGATGAACCTGATCCTCCTCGGCCCTCCCGGCGCCGGCAAGGGCACCCAGGCCAGGCGCCTCGAAACCGGCTACGGCCTCAAGCAGCTTTCCACCGGCGACATGCTGCGCGCCGCCGTCGCCGCGGGCACCGAGCAGGGCAAGCGGGCGAAAACGGTGATGGAGGCGGGCAGGCTCGTGTCCGACGACATCGTCATCGCCATCATCTCCGACCGGCTCGACCAGCCGGACGTCAAGGGCGGTTTCATCCTCGACGGGTTTCCGCGCAATGTCGCCCAGGCCGGGGCGCTGGACCGGATGCTGGCGGACAAGCGGCTGAACCTGTCGGCGGTGATCGAGATGCAGGTGGACGACGAAGCGCTGGTGGAGCGCATCGCCGGCCGCTACACCTGCGCAAGCTGCGGCAAGGGCTATCACGACCGCTTCGAGCAACCGGCGAAGGCGGGGGTGTGCGACGTGTGCGGCTCGACCACGTTCATCCGCCGCCCGGACGACAACGAGGCGACGGTGCGAAGCCGGCTCGCCGTGTATCATCAGGAGACCGCGCCGCTGGTGGCCTACTACCGGGGCACGGGCAAGCTGCGCTCGGTTGACGGCATGGCGGCGATCGACGAGGTCGGACGGCAGTTGAAGAGTGTTTTGGCGGCGGTGGAGGCCAGTTAAGCGCGCTCGACGGTTGACGGCCCGGGGAATCCGGCCTAGACGAACGCGTAATGGTCTCAAGGCTGGCGTCCGAGGGGAGACGACTCCCGCTTGGTCGCGGCCTTTTGGCGATTGAGGCCATCACTTCCGCAAGGCAGGTGAGACTTTAATCCGCTGGGGGCGGCGCGAGCGAACCCGGCGGCGACATGCAGGAGAAGGCGACGTGGCCCGTATCGCAGGCGTCAACATTCCAACGGCCAAGCGCGTGCTGATCGCGCTGCAGTACATCCATGGCATCGGCCCCAGGAAGGCGGCCGAAATCATGGAGAAGGTTCGGATTCCGGCGCAGAAGCGCGTCAACGAGCTGTCGGACGCCGAGGTGCTGGCGATCCGCGAGGTGATCGACCGCGACTATATGGTGGAGGGCGACCTGCGCCGCGACACGGCGGTCAACATCAAGCGGCTGATGGACCTCGGCGCCTACCGCGGCCTGCGCCACCGCCGCGGCCTGCCGGTGCGCGGCCAGCGCACCCACACCAACGCCCGCACCCGCAAGGGTCCGGCCAAGCCGATCGCCGGCAAGAAGAAGTAAGGGCAGGGACAAGACATGGCCAAGGAACCCGTTCGTCCGCGCCGCAAGGAGCGCAAGAACATCACCTCCGGCGTGGTGCACGTGTATTCCTCGTTCAACAACACGATGATCACGATCACCGACGTGCAGGGCAACACCATCTCGTGGGCCTCGGCGGGCAAGCTCGGCTTCAAGGGCTCGCGCAAGTCCACGCCCTACGCCGCCCAGGTCGCGGCCGACCAGGCCGGCAAGGCGGCGATGGAGCACGGCATGAAGACGGTCGAGGTCGAGGTTTCCGGCCCCGGCTCCGGCCGCGAATCGGCGCTGCGCGCGCTGCAGGCGTGCGGCCTGCAGGTGACGGCGATCCGCGACGTCACGCCGATCCCGCACAACGGCGTGCGGCCGCCGACGCGTCGCCGCGTCTGACGATCCTTGCCGCCCGCACCGCCGGGCGGCGCGTTTCACGTAACCCATTGAACGGCCCCCGAGGCCGGCCCGATCGAGGCGGAACCGACGATGCACGTGAACCACAGGAACTGGCAGGAACTCATCAAGCCGCAGAAGCTTGAGGTGTCGCAGACCCGCGACCGCCGCCGCACGGCGACGATGGTGGCCGAGCCTCTGGAGCGCGGCTTCGGCATGACGCTGGGCAACGCGCTGCGCCGCGTGCTGCTGTCGTCGCTGCAGGGGGCCGCCATCACCTCGGTGCAGATCGACGGCGTGCTGCACGAATTCTCCTCGATCGCCGGCGTGCGCGAGGACGTCACCGACATCATCCTCAACATCAAGGAAATCGCCCTGGCGATGCACGCCGAAGGCCCCAAGCGGCTGGTGCTGCGCAAGGCCGGCCCGGGCGTCGTCACGGCCGGGGACATTCAGGAAACCGCCGACATTCAGGTGCTCAACCCCAACCATGTCATCTGCACCCTCGACGAGGGCGCGGAGATCCGGATGGAGTTCACCGTCAACCTCGGCAAGGGCTACGTGGCCGCCGAGCGCAACCGGCCGGAGGACGCGCCCATCGGGCTGATGCCGGTGGACAGCCTCTACAGCCCGGTCAAGCGCGTGTCGTACCGGGTGGAGAACACCCGCGAGGGCCAGATCCTCGACTACGACAAGCTCACCATGACGGTTGAGACCGACGGCTCGGTGTCGCCGGAGGACGCGGTCGCGTACGCGGCGCGCATCCTCCAGGACCAGCTCCAGATCTTCATCAACTTCGAGGAGCCCTCGAAGGCGGTGCATGGCGACGACGAACGCCCGGAGCTCGAGTTCAACGCCGCGCTGCTCAAGAAGGTGGACGAGCTGGAGCTTTCGGTGCGCTCCGCCAACTGCCTGAAGAACGACAACATCGTCTA
>DAIODI010000120.1:0-9302 GCA_036746875.1 Aestuariivirgaceae bacterium
CGGCGAAGCGCCGGTCAACGCGCGGCAGCGCGGTGGAGGAGGCCTTCTGCAACAGCCTCACCAACAACAAGGACGGCTTCACGTCGCTCCTCGCGGTGATCGCGCCGAACCTGCCCTGCAAGCCCAACACCGTGATGTTCAACAAGGTCACCATCAAGGGCGCCAAGCAGGCGGTGCAGATGTTCGGTCCGGCCCAGTACGCCGTCGCCAAGGCGGTGCAGGACTCGGTCGCCGAGGGCGTGATCCCGGCGGCGGAAGCCGATGACCTGTTCATCTGCGTCGGCGTGTTCATCCACTGGGAAGCCGAGGACGACAAGAAGATTCAGGACTTCAACTATCGCGCCACCAAGGAAGCCATCGCCCGCGCCATCGCCGGCGAGCCGAAGGCGGCCGAGGCCACCAAGAAGCGCGATCAGGTCAAGCATCCGTTCGGCGCTTAGGAGAGAAACCACCGCGAGGAGAAGAAACCGCCAGCGCCGCCTCCGCCGCAGCGGGCCGCCTCATCGGCCCCGCCGCAGCAGCCGGAGCAGCAGGGCGGTCTCCTTCGCCGGTTGGCCAAGATGCTGGGGCTCGGATAGAGCCCTTCCCGATGCCCGGCCGCAAGGCCGGGCATCTTTTTGATCGGCAGGCCAACCCGGCCGAAACGCCGGGTGGCTCGGTCACGCGCGCTCACATCTGCGCAGGCGGAAGCATCGCCACCCGGATCGCGCCCTGGTGGATCGCCGTCGCCACGCGCGCGCCCGACAGGCCCGCCGCCGCCAGCGCGCGGAGATCGTCCGGCCCGCGCACGCCGCCCGCCGCGAACACCCGCCGGCAGCCGGCGCGCGCCTTGATCCCGTGCAGCCGCTCCACGTCCGGGCCGTGACCGCCGCCAACCCGCGCCAGCGTCATGACGATCACCCGCTGCGGCCAGAACTGCGGCTCCTCCAGCAGCGCGGGAGGCCCGACAAACGCCTCGCCGCGAAAGTCGAGCGACAGCGCCACGCGCGGATCGTCGCGGTGGCGCAGGGCGAGGTCCACGCCGGTCTGTGTCTCGCTGCCGATGACCACATCCGCAAGGCCGCCGGCCAGCGCCGCTTCCACCTCGCCCGCCGTGCGCGCGCCCGCGTCCACCCAGAACCGCACTTCCGCAAACCGCCGCGCCAGCGCCGCCACCGTCTCGCCATGGCCGCTGCGGCCCTCGATGGCGTCGACGTCGGCGATGTAGATGTTGGCGAACGGGGCCACCGCCAGCAGCCCCGCCACTACGGCTTCCGGCGCGGCGGAAGCGGCGAGCGGCGTGACGATGGGCGCATACGTCGCGCGTTCGCCGCGCCGGGCGTGCACCACCGCGCCGCCCATCAGATCGATCACCGGCACGACCAGCATGATTGCCCCTTTTGTCTCGGCTTCCGCCGCGATAATACCGCCGGCGAGGCTGAGGAGTTAAGCGATGAGCGTCGTGATCGGCTGGGATGTGGGCGGCGCCCATCTCAAGGCTGCGCGCATCGCTGATGGCTGCGTGGTGGCGGCGGTGCAAACCCCCTGCACGTTGTGGCGCGGTATCGACCATCTGGCCCCGGCGCTGCAGGCGGCCCGCGGCGTCGTTGGCGATGCGCCGCGCCACGCCGTCACCACCACCGGCGAACTGGTGGACGCCTTCCCCGATCGCGAGACCGGCACGGCCGCCATCGTCGCCGGACTGGAGCGCGCGCTTGCCCCCGGGGAGGTGCAGCTCTACGCCGGCCGCGCCGGGTTCGTCGCCACGGACGAGGCGGGCGCGCTGTGGGCGCTGGCGGCCTCCGCCAACTGGCACGCCACCGCCAGCGTGGTCGCCCGCGCCCGGCCGCAGGCGCTGATGATCGACATGGGGTCCACGACGACCGACGTCGTGCCGATCGCCGACGGGCTGGTGCGGGCGCGCGGCATGAAGGATCACGAGCGCCTGGTGGTGGGCGAACTCGTCTACACCGGGTTGACGCGCAGCTTCCTTATGTCCGGGCCGCCGCTGGCCCCGGTCGGTGGCAGCTGGTCGCCGCTGATGAACGAGTACTTCGCCTCGATGGCCGACGTCTGGCGGGTGCTGGGCGAACTCGACGAGGTCCACGACCAGCACCCCACGGCCGACGGCCGGGACAAAACCGCGAAGGCCTCCGCCGCCCGGCTCGCCCGCATGGTCGGGCTTGACCGCCGCGACCGGGCGCCCGAGGACTGGGTGCGGCTCGCCCGGTGGTTCGCGGAGGCGCAGATGCGCAAGATCGAGGACGCGATCCACCTGGTGCTGTCGGCGGGCGCCTTCGACGCCGCTCCGGTGATCGTCGGCGCGGGCGCCGGGCGCGAGGTGATCGCGCGCATCGCCGCCCGCCAGCAGATGCGATTCGAGGACTTCGCCGGCGTCATCGCCGTGGAGCCGGGCGCGCGGACAGGCGCGGCGCTGTGCGCGCCGGCCGCCGCCGTCGGGCTTCTGCTCGCCGGAGCCTGATCCGGCCTAACCTTTTGGTTTCGCAATATCTTTTTCCGCCAGGCTCTATCCGCTTGGCGGGATGATGCGGCTAGCCAGCCCGCCGGTGCGCCGCAATCTTTTCCATGAGCCAGCCCCAGGCCTCGCGCTCGTGCGGCCCTGCGGTCTTGTCGATGGCGATCCGGAGATAGGCGATCTCGGCGTCGATCTTCTCCGGCGGCAGCATGTGCAGGCGGCTCGTCAGGATCGCCGCCTCGACCACCGCCGCGCGGGCCCGGTTCATACCCCGGAACGGCGCGTGGATCGCCTCCTTCACCACCCGGCAGTGGAAGCGCGGGCGCTGATCGTCGGGCGTCACCCGCGTCACCTCCAGTTCGGCGTGGGCGAGCGCTGCGGCCAGGCGCGGCACGACGAAGCCGTCGCCGGCCGTAACCGTCGGCCAGTCCTTGCGTCCGGTGAGGCAGCCCGCGAACACGCGCGCGTCGTCGGTGTAGTTGGCGACCGCGCACGGCACGGCCTTGAGGTTGTCGAGCGTGGCGGAGGGCCGGAACGGCGCGATGATCCAGCCCTCGCCGTCCTCGATCAGGCCGAGCGGGGCAATATGCACGCGCCCATGCGCGCTGACGGTGGTGATGATGCATTCGCGGATCATCGGCATCAGGCGTCGCCCCTCTTCGGCCGCAGCGTGTGCCCGGCGGCGGCCAGCCGCTTGAGGTCCTCTTCGCGCCGGTCCACCGCCGCGCCCCAGTCCAGCGGCTCGTCTTGCGCATAGCGCTTGCCGAGGCGGAACGCGATCTCCGCCTTCATCAGTTCCGTGCCGAGGTAGAAGGCGTGCGCGCCGTCCGTCTCCACGCCGAGCCGATCAAACAGCGCCAGCGCCTCGGCCGCCACGTGATGCCCGGCGGCGCTGTAGACGTGAATGCCGTCGGCCGCCACCTCGATGCGGAAGTTGCGGTCGCGCACCTCGCCCGCCAGCCGCGCGATCTCCTCCGGGGTCATCGCCCAGGGGCGCCGGTCGTGGATCTGGAGCAGCCTGCCGCCATAGCCCTTGGGCAGGCTGCCGTCGCGCCTTGCGGCGTGGAGGATGCGCCGGGCCGCGTCGTGTTCGGCGACGGTGCGCCGGGTGTGCGGGCTCACCTGCACCACCAGCACGTTGCGGATGGCGAGCTCCGAACAGACGCCGAGCAGGATCGCGGTGATCCCCGAGGTGTCGGCCTCGGTGAGTTCCGTGAGGTTGCCGGTGCCCATCAGCATCTCGGCCTGCGGCCGTTCGCGGCGGAACGCGGCGTAGCGTTCGAGCGAAGCGGTGAACCCGAAATGGATCGGATCGAGGATCGGGTCGGCCATGGTGCGAACGCCGAGCCGCTCCGCCGCGTCGTGGGCGGCGAGGAGCGAGGCGAGGTCGCCATGCGGGGAGGGCACCAGCACCGCCTCCACGCCGGTGTCGGCGGCGAGCGCCAGCGTGTCCCTGGTCAGCGAAAACACCACGTCCGCCCCCGCTTTCGCGCCGCGCCTCAGCTCGTCGAGGTCGGCGGAGTCGACGCTCACCGCAAACCCCTCCGCCTTGAGCGCCCGCACCGCCTCCGCAAGGCGGGGGAACGCAACGCCCGGCTGGCACCCGACGTCGATCACGCCCGCGCCCTCGCCCCGCATGGCGCGCGCCCGCTCCACAATCCGCTCCACTGGAAGGTCCGGGGCCTCGACGATCTCGGAGAAGATGCGGATGTCGTGGCCGGAGAGGTCGGGCGGCCCGCCGCCCTTGCCGAAGAAGGCGGGCAGGTCGTTGATCTCGTCCGGCCCGCGCTGGAACGGCACGCCGTAGTGCGCGCCGAGCGCGTCGAGGTCGAGGCGGCAGCGTCCCGGCACGATCACCCGCGCGGCGTCGAGCGGCGCCGGCAGGCGGCGGGTGATGATCGCCGTGGTCATCAGCGCCGCCACCTTCACGCCGACGTCGTGAACGCGCCAGTCGAAGCCCGTGTCCTTCATGCCCGAAAGCACGGCCTCAAGGCGCGGCGCGGCGAGCCGTCCGGTGAGGAACAGGATGCGCTCGCGGGCGGCCACGGCCTCAACCTTTCAGCGCGCGCTCGCGCTCCGCGATTGCCGTTTCGAGGTCCTGCAGGCTTTCGACCACCGTCGTCGCCTCGAATCCTTTCAGAAGCTCCGTATTCTGAAGGTCGATCCGGCGCGGATACACCTTCACCATGCCGGCCGGCGCCATGGTGTCGAGTTCCGGCGCGGTGTCGCAGGCGAACACGATCGACGGCACGCGGCATTTGCCGGCCTGGGCGAACACGTTGGTGGCGAGCGTGTCGGAGATTCCGTAAACGCACTTCGCCACCGTGTTGGAGGTGGCGGGCGCAAGCACCAGCGTGTGATAGACGCCGTAGTAGAAATCGCCCACCGGAGCCGCCGAAGCCGTGGTGTCGCGGAAGATGCGCGCCCCTTGCGGCAGCGTCATATCCTGCCGGTACATCCGCACCACTTCCGCCGCCGCCTTCGAGACGAACAGATCGAGATGTTCGAGCCGCCGCATGATGGCGAGGCATTCGGTGAAGAAGTGGCCGGAGCCGGTCAGCGCCCAGCCCCAGCGCGGCGTCGCCGGCGGCTTCGCCATCACACCGCCCGCCGCAAGGGCGGCGCACTCTCAAGCCGCGCGAGCCCCGGCCCCCCCGTGCCGGCGCCCGCCGCCAATGCCGCGATCTCGGCGACGCCTTCGGGCCCGGCGATGAACACCGGGCAGGAGAGGCGCTCCGCGTAGGCGGGAAACAGCGCATCCGTGAGGTCCGCCGCCGTCGCGTCTTGCGCCGTGCGGACGGCGCGCGGCGCCGCCTGTTTCACCAGAACGAGGCCCGCCGCGCCGATCCGCGCGGCAAGCCACGCGGCGATGGAATCGGAGGTGAGCTCCCAAGACGCGGGCAGATGCGGATCGTCCAGCGCGGTCGCCAGCGGCGACCACACGGCCGCTCCCCGCAGCGTTGCGATCGCGGTCTCCGCCGCCACAAGCGGCAGTCGGAACCGGTCGGCTAACGCCTCGCCGTACTGCGCCATGGCGAGGATCGCCATGCGGTGCGCGGCCCGCTCCGAATAGCCCATCGCGCCTTGCGCTCCCCGCACCGCATCGGCGAACGGCCCGCCGCCGGGCACGATCACGAGCGGCCGCGCGGCGGCGGCGAGCGCGACGCCCCAGGCGTCGAGCCGCGCGTCGCCGGCGAAACTTCCGCCGAGCTTGACGACCAGCGCGGTCACGGCCGCTCCATGCTCCTGCGCGGGGCGAAGGCGCTCACCGCGGCGAGCGCGGACGCGGCGCGCTCGCGCACGATCTCGACGCCGACGCCGCCCGGGCCCACGTCGAGCTTCTCCACCCGCACGCGAACCTTGAGCAGGCCGGGATGGTCGAGCAGCCGTCCGGCGCTCCGTTCGGCGAGCGTCTCGACCAGCTGCAACGGCCCCTCTGCAACGATGGTGCGGATCGTGTCCATAATCACGTCGTAGGAGAAGATGTGGCGCATGTCGTCGCGGTTCGGGGTCTTGCGGCGCACGTCCGCCCACACGTCGAAGCGCACCCGCTGCTGGCGGCCGCGCTCGTGGCTGTAGGCGCCGATCTCGATGGGCAGCGTGAAGTCGCGCACGAAGATCCGGTCCACCGCCGTACGATCGCCATCCGCGCTGCGCCAGTTGCCGCGCGCCGCGAGCACCTCGGCGTTGACGGGCGCATCGTCGGCGGCAGGTTCGAGCGCGCCGTCGCCGCGTCCGATCAGGCCGCGGATCTCCGCAACCGACTGCGGGTCGAGCACGCCCGACCGCCCGGCCTTCCCGCACAGCGCGCCGCGAAAGCCCAGCACGCCGGGGCGCAACGGCAGAAGGCGCGGCACGTCCGGCGCCTCAAGGCCGCCGGCGAGCCCGCTGAGCAACCCCAGCTCGCCGCAGCGGGCGACGAACCGCGACAGCTGCGCGGCGGCGACGTGGGTGGTCAGCCGCCCGGCGCCTTTCCGCGCCGTGTCGAGCATCGCGCCGTGGAACCCCGCCTGCCTGAGATGCACGAGCAGCCCGAAATCGGGGGCGAGGTCGGCGAACAGCACGCCGACGAGGCGGGTCTTCGCCGCGATCGGGGCCAGCGCCCGCACGCAGTCGAGGATCGCCGGATCGGGGGCGAGCCCCACCTTGAGGAAGTCGCAGTCCAGCGCGGCGTAGGGCGTGATCGCGGCGATCAGCGCCTCGGGCCGCATCGGCGTGTCGCCGGTGACGGCGCTCACCTTCGCACGGCCAGAAACGGC
Organism: Aestuariivirgaceae bacterium; assembly: GCA_036746875.1. Taxonomy (GTDB): domain Bacteria; phylum Pseudomonadota; class Alphaproteobacteria; order Rhizobiales; family Aestuariivirgaceae; genus DAIODI01. The sequence goes on from DAIODI010000120.1 coordinate 6,715, forward strand.
GGCGATGGTCTTGCGCACCTCCGCCGGCGGCAGCGCGGCGAGCGCCCCGTGGGAGGGATCCTTCAGGTCGATGATGTCAGCGCCGCCGGCGAGCGCGATCGCCGCCTCGGCGGGTCCCGTGACGGAGGCGAGGAACGCCGTCATCGCCCGGCCGTCGCAAGCTGTCCGTCGATGCGGTTCTTCAGCAGCCAGTCGAGACCGCGACGCCAGCTGTCGTCGGAGTTGGAGCGGATGTCGGCGCTGCCGGCGGCGATCGTCTTGCCGGGCGCCACGTCGCGCACATAGAGGTTCACGTTCAGGATGAGGTTCGACACCTTCTGCACGGTTCCGGTGACGGAAATCTCCGCCCCCGCCGCCTTCGCCATCTTGATGTCGCAGTTGCCGCAGTTCTGCAGGTTGGAGTGCCCGGCCTGTTCGGCCACCGCCGACAGATCGACCGGCGCGTAGCCCTTCTTCTCGTGCAGCCACGCCGCCGCGCGCGGGGCCATGGCGGCGCGCCGGGCCTGCTCCTCCTTGGTGGTTCCCAGCATCTCGCCGTCGAGGCTTGAATCGATCAACTCGAAGCCGAAGACAGCCACCCGCGTTTCGGCGGCGGTCGCGGTCAGCGGGGTCAGCCCGAGGGCAACGGCGGCGGCGCCGGCCAGCGCCAGCGCGAGAACAGAGGTACGGTTGGTCATTCCGCTCAATCGCAATTGACGATGCCCACGTTCCTTTTAGGCCGGGCAGGGTGCGCACCACAACCCCGTTGGGATTCGCCGCACCCGCGCCGCTCACGGGGATGTGAAGTGAGGCCTCCAGGCCCTATCAAGATCGGGAATTAGTCCCATGGCTGCCATCGGCCGGCGCGGGGTGTTATGACGATCGCCGGAAATGGCTGTTTCGCCTTGTGCAGGGGACTTTTGGACAATGACGGGTGTTTGGGCGCGGATCGTGGCGGTTGTGGCCCTGCTGCTGGCGTCCGTGCCGCCGTCTGCGGCCCAGACGGCGGCGACGCCGCCGCAGGAAATCCGTATCGGCTACATGCACATCGAGGAACGCGGCCGCATCACGCTGTCGGTTCTCGACATGCCGCCCGCCGACGACGGCCTCGCCGGCGCGATCGTCGGCATCAACGACAACAACACGACCGGGCGCTTCCTCGGGCAGAAGTTCCTCCTTGAGGACGTCGTGCTGAAGGCGGGCGAGGACCCGCTGCCGGCGGTGGACCGGCTGCTCGCCGACGGCGCGCAGTTCATTGTCGCCGACCTGCCGGCGGCGGACCTTCTCAAGGTGGCGGACCACGTGAAGGGCCGCGACGTGCTGGTGTTCAACGTCGGCGCGCTCGACGACTCCTTGCGCGAGGAGAACTGCCGCGCCAATGTCATTCACACCGCGCCGACCCGCTCCATGCTGGCCGACGGGCTCGCCCAGTATCTGGCGTGGAAGCAGTGGCGGAACTGGTTTCTGGTCGAGGGCGCCAACCCGAACGACCAGCTGATGGCCGCCGCCATCCGCCGCGCCGCCGAGCGGTTCGGGGCGACGATCGTGGCGGAGAAGACATTCGCCGACACCGGCGGCGCGCGTCAGACCGACTCCGGCCACGCGCAGGTGCAGAAGCAGATCCCGGTGTTCACCCAGGATGCGCCCGACTACGACGTGCTCATCGCCGCCGACGAGAGCGAGGTGTTCGGCACCTATCTGCCGTACCGCACCTGGCTGCCGCGCCCTGTCGCAGGTTCGGCGGGTTTGATCCCGTCCTCGTGGCACCCGGCGTTCGAGGGCTGGGGCGCGGCGCAGATCCAGAACCGCTTCCAGAAGGCTTCGAAGCGGCGCATGCGCGACAAGGACATGCAGGCGTGGATCGCCGTGAGGATGATCGGCGAGGCGGCGACGCGCACGAAATCGATCGAGGAGAAGGTGATCGAGAACTTCATCAAGGCGCCGGATTTCTCGATCGCCGCATTCAAGGGACAACGGGTGACGCTGCGCGACTGGAACTGGCAGCTTCGCCAGCCGGTCCTGCTGGCCGACCGTGCGGGCGTCGTCTCGGTCTCGCCGCAGGAGGGTTTCCTGCACCAGTTTTCCGAACTCGACACGCTGGGGGTGGATCGCCCCGAGACGGCATGCGTTCTCAAATGACCGGGAGGGTTGACATGAAGCGGCATCTGGCCGGGTTGGCGTTTGCGGCGTCTGCCGTTCTGCTGACGAACCCCGCGTTCGCCTACACGGTGTATGTCTCGAACGAGAAGGACAACACCATCACCATCCTCGACTCGAAGACGATGGAGGTGACGGGCGAGATCAAGGTCGGGGCGCGGCCGCGCGGCATCACCGTTTCGCATGACGGCAAGTACGTCTACCTGTGCGCCAGCGACGACGACACGATCGAGATCATCGACACGGCGACGAAGCAGATCGTCGGCACGCTGCCCTCCGGACCCGACCCGGAACTGTTCGTGCTCAGCCCGGACGGCGCCTTCCTCTATGTCGCCAACGAGGACGACAATCTCGTCACCGTCATCGATCTGAAGACCCAGAGCGTCGTCAACGAGGCGCCGGTCGGCGTGGAGCCGGAGGGCATGGGTGTGAGCCCGGACGGCGACACCATC
>DAIODI010000121.1:0-9259 GCA_036746875.1 Aestuariivirgaceae bacterium
CCCCAGCCGCGCGTCTCGTCGCCCTGCGGCGGCTCGATCTTGATCACCTCCGCGCCATGGTCGGCGAGCACCTGCGTGCAGAACGGTCCTCCCAGCACCCGCGTCGCGTCGATCACGCGAATGCCCTCAAGCGCTCCGGTCATGAGATCAAAACCTCCGTGTACGGCCCGTCAGGCGGGGCGGGCGCGGCGACGGGAACCCGCGGCGATGGCGCAACAGCATCCGCCGGCCGTCACGAGCATCCCCGCGCCGGGTGCGGGTTCGCCCGCCTTGTCCGCCATCCGTCCGTTCTCCTCGCTTGCCCGGGGCGAGCCCTTCCCAATCTATTGCGGGCGGGAGCATTCGCAAACCGATGATTCGCGACAGCCAACAGCTGCTGCCGGAAACGTTCCGGGACTGGTTCGCCCGCCGCGGCTGGACGCCCCGGCGCCACCAGATCGAGGTGCTGCGCGAGGCGATGCAGCGCCATTCGGTGTTGCTGATCGCGCCCACCGGCGGCGGCAAGACGCTCGGCGGCTTCCTGCCCTCGCTGGTGGACCTGGCGGCGGGCGGCGGCGACGATGGCGTTCATACGCTCTATGTCTCGCCGCTGAAGGCGCTGGCGGTGGACATCGCCCGCAATCTCGAAGCGCCGATTGCGGAGATGGGGCTGAAGGTGCGCGTCGAGACCCGCACCGGCGACACGCCGCAGGCGCGCCGCGCCCGCCAGAAACACTCTCCGCCCGACATCCTCGTCACCACGCCCGAGCAGGTGGCGCTCCTTCTGGCCAACCCGGACGCGGCGCATCTGTTCCGTTCACTGAAGACCGTGGTGATCGACGAACTGCACGCGCTCGCGCCGTCGAAGCGCGGGGCGCTTCTGGCGCTGGCGCTCGCCCGGTTGAAGCGGCTTTCGCCGGCGAGCATCCGCATCGGCCTTTCGGCGACGGTGGCCGATGTGGACACGTTGCGCGCCTGGCTCGAACCGCAGGACAGCCTGGGCGCGGGCGAGAGCGAGGCGCTGGCCTCGCTGGTCGCGGGCGAGCCCGGCGCCGAGCCCGACATCGCCATTCTCACCTCGAGCAAGCGCGTGCCGTGGGCGGGCCATTCCGCGCGCTACGCCATCGGCGACATCTACGCGGCGATCCGCAAGGCGAGGATGGCGCTCGTCTTCGTCAACACCCGCTCCCAGGCCGAGATCGTGTTCCAGGAGCTGTGGACGGCCAACGAGGACGCGCTGCCGATCGCACTTCACCACGGCTCGCTCGATGTGGCGCACCGCCGCAAGGTGGAGGCGGCCATGGCGGCGGGCAATCTGCGGGCCGTGGTGTGCACCGCCACGCTCGACCTCGGCGTCGACTGGGGCGAGGTGGATCTCGTCGTCAACGTCGGCGCCCCGAAGGGGTCGAGCCGCATCCTGCAGCGCATCGGCCGCGCCAACCACCGGCTCGACGAATCGTCCCGCGCCCTGCTCGTTCCCGCCAACCGCTTCGAGGTGCTGGAGTGCGAGGCCGCCCGCGCCGCGGCGCTGGCCGGCGCGCAGGACACCGAAGCGCCCGTCGAGGGCAAGCTCGACGTGCTCGCCCAGCACATCCTCGGCATGGCGTGCGCGGAGCCGTTCCTGCCGGACGATCTCTACGCGGAGGTGCGAACCGCGTGGCCCTACCGGCTCCTGGAGCGCGACACCTTCGACCGCGCCGTGGCCTTCGTCGCCACCGGCGGCTACGCGCTCAAGGCCTATGAACGGTACGCGAAACTGAAGCGCATGCCGGACGGCCGGATGCGGCTCGCCCATCCCCGGTTCGCCCGGCAGTACCGGATGAACGCCGGCGCCATCGTCGAGGCCGACATGGTCAAGGTGAGCCTCGCCCGCAAGCCCGGACGCGGCGGCGGGCGGAGCGCGATGCTGCCGGGCCGCGTGCTGGGCGAGGTCGAGGAGTGGTTCATCGAGCAGCTTGCCCCCGGCGACACCTTCCTGTTCTCCGGCGAGGTGCTGCGCCTTGAGGGCCTGAGCGGCCTGCACGCGCTGGTTTCGCGTTCGACCGCGACCGAGCCGATGATCCCCTCCTACATGGGCGGCAAGTTTCCGCTTTCGACCTACCTCGCCGACAGCGTCCGCCGCATGCTGGCCTCGCCCGATACGTGGCGGCGTCTGCCGGTCCAGGTGCGCGAATGGCTTCAGGCGCAGGCGCGGCTCTCGGTGCTGCCGAAGCGCGACGAGATGCTGGTCGAGACGTTTCCGCGCGGCCAGCGCCACTATCTCGTGTGCTACCCCTTCGAGGGACGCCTGGCGCACCAGACGCTGGGGATGCTGCTCACCCGCCGGCTCGACCGGATGGGCGGCCAGCCGATGGGCTTTGTCGCCAACGATTACGCGCTGAGTGTTTGGGCGGCGCGCGACCTGTCGCTGCTCATCTCCACCGGGCGGTTGTCGCTGCAGCGCCTGTTCGACGAGGATATGCTGGGCGACGATCTGGAGGCGTGGCTCGCCGAATCGAACCTGATGAAGCGCACCTTCAAGACCTGCGCCGTGATCGCCGGGCTGATCGAGCGGCGGTATCCCGGACAGGAGAAATCCGCCCGCCAGACCACGGTGTCGGCCGATCTCATCTACGACGTGCTGCGCCAGCACGAGCCCGATCACCTGCTGATTCAGGCGGCGCGCGACGATGCGGCGTCCGGGCTCATCGACGTGCGCCGCCTCGGCTCGCTTCTGGCGCGCATCCGGGGCCGCATCGTCCACCGGGCGCTCGACGCCGTGTCGCCGCTCGCCGTCCCGGTGATGCTTGAGATCGGCCGCGAAGCCGTCTATGGCGAGGCCGATGACGCCCTCCTCGCGGAAGCAGCCGACGACCTCGTCGCCACCGCCCTGCGGCTCCTCTGAGCCGCGCGCCGGGCTGATCGAGGCGGCCGGCGCCACTTTCGCGGCCGACGTTTCGGGCGCGCTGTGGTGGGCCGGCTGCGCCACGCTCGTGGTGGCCGATCTGCACTTCGAGAAGGGATCGGCGCGGGCTGCGCGCGGCGTGCATCTGCCGCCTTACGACACGCGCGCGACGCTGAAGGCGCTCGCCGGCGCGCTGGCGCGCTACCGGCCGCAACGCCTCATCGCGCTGGGCGATTCGTTCCACGACTGCGGCGGCCCGGAGCGACTTGATGCGGACGACCTCTCGGCCATTCGCGCGCTGTCCGCGGCGGTCGAGGTGGTCTGGGTGACCGGCAACCACGATCCGGAAATCCCCGCCTTCGTCGGCGGCCGCGTCGTGTCGGAGGTGGCGATCTCCGGCGTGGTGTTCCGGCATGAACCGCAAGCTGGCGGCCATGCCGAGGTGGCCGGCCACCTGCACCCCGTGGCGGCGGTGACGAGCCGGGGCCGGCGGCTTAGGCGGCGCTGTTTCGTCAGCGACAGGCGGCGCATCGTGATGCCGGCGTTCGGGGCCTACACGGGCGGGCTCGATGTGCTCTCGGAGCCGTTCCGGCCGCTGTTCCAGAACCGCGACTTCGCGGTCTGGATGATCGGCCGCGACGCGGTCCACCGCGTCGCCGGGCGGCGGCTTGGATCCTGAGGCGCATCATCTGGCGAGGTGGCCGCCACCTGGCGGAAACAGCTGATGCGAAACCGGAGGCGATGGAGCGGGCGGCCTGACGCAATCGGGTCGGCGTCCGCTCCGGCGAATGACCGCCGTCACGCCCGACCCATCAACAGCGCCACGAGCAGGGCCACCAGCGGCAGGGTGGCGGCGAGGGTGAGGATGGCGCGCAGCCGCCCGAACCAGCCCGGCAACCGCCCCGCATCGGCGCTGGTCACGTCCCACAGCGCCTGAAGCAGGAAGCCTGAGACGAGGATGCTCAGCCCCAAGTGCGGCGGGGTGAAGAACGCAGCGAAACCCGCCAGCGACGGGATCACGCTCAACGTAAACTCGCGCATCCGCCGGTTCTCGTCGATCGGCCCCAGCGCTGCGCCCCAGCGGACGCCGCCGAGAAACGACAGGATCACCGCGCCATAGGCCACTGCGACCGAGAGCGCCTGCATGGCGGTGATCGGCCCGCCGGACAGAAATGCGCCGGCGGCGAACCAGAACGGCAGCGCCCCGGCGAGTCCCAGTCCGAGCGCGGCTGGCGGGATGGATGAGGACGCCCCGGACGCCATCGCCCTGGCGACTTAGCCCGCCGTGGCGGCGAGCGCCGCGACAAGCTCTGCGCTCATGGCGCCGTTCACCGGCAGGCCGTGCTCGAGCTGGAACAGCCGGATGGCGTTCGCTGTTCGCGATCCCATCTTGCCGTCCACCTCGATGTCGAAGCCGAGCTTCTGGAGTTTCATCTGCACGCTGGCGATCGTCTCTGCGCCTTGGAGCGTCGGCGTCTGCGCCCCGTTCACCTGCGGCCCATCCGCCGGCGGCACGGCGGGCGCCGGTGGCAGCGCCGGAACCTCGGCCCGCCACTGCGGATCGGAGACGGCGACCACGTTCGCCACCCGGTCGGGTACGCGCGGCTGGAACGCCGCCAGCTTGCGGTTGATGTCGGGCAGGCTCGCCTTCACGGCGTCCTTGAGCGTGTTGAGCCGCGCCTGCGCGTCCGGATCGCCTTGCCGGGCGGCGAGCGCATACCAGAAGTACGCCTGCGCCAGATCCTTCCCGACGCCCATGCCACGCTCGTAGAGGATCGCCAGATTGAACTGGCTGTCCTTGAGCCCGTAGGACGCCGCCTGGCCGAACCAGTAGGCCGCCATGGTGAGCTCGCTGCCGCCGTTCGTGCCGGTGCTGATCACGGCCAGATTATGCATGGCGCGCACGTTCCCCTTGCGCGCCGCGCTGTCGTAGAGAAGCGCCGCCGCGCGCAGGTCGAGCGGCACACCGCGCCCGCGCTCGTACAGCGTGCCAAGCCGGTACGCGGCCGGGGCGAGGCCCTGCCGGGCCGCCTTCTCCAGCCACTGCGCCGCGGCGGCGTAGTCGGGGCGCTTGCCACGGTCATCGAGGTAATTGGAGGCGACGACAAACTGAGCCAGCCGGTCGCCGGCGGCGGCGGCTTTACGCAATGCGGCGGGGCCGGCCTCGGGGCCTGGAACGCCGCCGACAACATCGCCGAGGCTCGCAGTGGCGCCAGCGTCCGCAAGTCCGGCCAGCGCCGTCACCGCCGGCAGTTGTGGCGGCTTGGCGTTGAGCGTCAGCTCCTTGTCGCTCGCGCGCACAGGGGATGGATCGGCGGGAGCGGACTTCGCAGCGGCGCCTGACGTCTTGTCGTTGTTCGCCAGGACAGGGGCAGGCGCCGTCACAGCGGGCGCGGCGGTCGGGACCTCGCCTGTCGTGCGGCCCTTGAGCGCGAAAGCCGATACGGCGGCGAGCAGCAGCAAGCCGACCAGGACCAGGCGCTTGCGCGATCCCCTGTCGGCCTTGCCGGTCGCGGCGTCGCCGCCGGACGACCGCTTCAGCATCCCCAACACCGACTTCAGTCGGCTCACGGGCTCGTCCAGGCGGCCCGGCTCATCCTCAACCGGCACGCCAGCCGCTGCGGCCGCCTGGGCGGCGCGGCGAGCTGCAGCGATGAAATCGGTGCGAACCTTCTGGTCTTCGCCCGCAGGCGCGGCCTCGGTGATCCCCGCCTCGTCCCACGCGTTGGGCGCCATCGGCGGGTCCACGAACGTCGGCTCGCGCCGGCCGCCCTGATCGGTAACTTCCGCCAGACGGGCGCGTACGGCTTCGGTCCAGATCGGGCCCGCCCTCTGGCCGAACACCGGCCGCTGCCAGGTGACAGGCTGCGGCGCATTCTCAGGTTCCGGCGCGGCCGTTGTCGCGGCCTGTGGCTCGCTCAAACCTTCGCCGGCCGAGGCGAATGGATCGGCTTCGGTCTCGGGCCGGGCCTGTGGCCGGACGTCGGTCCACGTCTCGCCGAGGTAGCTGGTTTCCGGTGCGGCGACCGGCCGGGCCGGCCCGGTTTCCGCGGTGGGCTCCGTGCCTTGGTCCCTGCCGCTGTCCTCGGCGTCAAGAGCGCTCAGGCGCGCGATGATCCCCTCCAGTGTCTCGTGGACGGACTTCAACGTGTCCTGCGTGCGCCGGTCGGACTCGGCCGCAGCCAGCTGTATGGCGGCGAGGCCCTGCGCCAGAGCCGCCACGTCCGCCGGCAGGCCGCCGTTCGACGTCGCGCCGCCCATGGCCGTGCGCTCGATGTGCGAGCGATTCTCCTCCAGCACGTGGTAAAGCTGGGTGATGGCGGTCTCGATGGTTTCCAGATGCGAAAGCTGCCCTTCGGTCTGGGCGAGCCGCTGTGCAAGATCGTCGAGCCGGCCGGTCAGATCGGCATCGTCGGGCGCCGGGCCGTCGAACGCGCCGAGACGCTGTTGCGCGAGCTGCGTTTCCAGCGCCGTGTCGATGGCGTTGACGCGCGCCTCGAGATCGGCCAGCGCCTGGACGACCGACGCCTCCGGCGCCGCCTCGCGGAGGGCCCGGTCGAGATCGGACACACGTCGTTCGAGATCGCCAAGCCCGCCAGCGGATGCGGGATCGCCGACGCGCCGCGACATGGTGTCCACCGTGGCGCGCAGCAGACGAACCTCGGACTCCTGCGCCGACAGGGCCCGCCGGACCAGCGCCTCGATCGTGGCGTCGACGTTTTCGAGGCTGCGCCTTGCGGCCTCCTCCGCCGCCGCGCTGGCCTGCGCCAGCGTCGCCTTCATAGAGCGGTCCACGCCGTCCATGCGGGCCGTAAGCGGCGCGGTCTCATCGTGGATCAGCGCCTCCACCTCGGCCCGGGTGATCAAGGTGCGCAGCTCGCCCGCCATCTCGGCGACGTGCGCCTCGAGCTTCTGGAGCGCCGCCGCCACCGGCGCGGTTTCCGGCGCGGCCTGCGACCGCACGTCAAGCTCGGCCAACCTTTGCTGGATCGAGGCGAGCGCCGACCGGTTCTGCGCCTCCGCCGTTTCGATGTGCTCGACGACGTTGCGAAGCGCGGAGTCGAGGGCGAAATAGCCTGCCGGGCTCTCGGCCGTGTTCTGGGCGATGCGCCGGCCCGCGGCGGCGACATCGCGGCGCAGGGCCTCGATGCGCTGGACCAGTTCGCCGATGCGCGCGCCGGTTTCGCGCTCGTGGGCGTCGATGCGTTGCAGCAGCGCCGCCAGCGCGGCCTCGCCCTGGGCCGCATCGCCGGACGGCATGACGCGCCCGACGGCGGTCTGCTGCTCCTCGGCGGTGAGCGCGTTAAGCTTGCGCGCGATCTCGTCGAGGCGGGCGGCCATCTCGCCGGGCGAGTCGGCCGCCGGCTTGACGGGCGGTCCGTGAGCTTCGGCTTCCTTGAGGATGAGCTCATTCAGCCACGCGCCAAGCGACAAGCCGCTGCGGCGCGCGGCGTCCTTGGCGGCCGCGCGTGCGTCGTCGTCGATGCCTTTGACGCTCCAGGGAACTTGAGGCTTCATGCGCCGTCTCGCCTGCCGATCGCGGGGGCCTGACCGTGAGAATCGCTTGTGGCGATCCTTCGGCCATCGGGGACTTGCTCTTAAGGTTAACGTGTTTGGTAAAATTTCGGTTAAGCGCTGTCCCGGGTCTGGGCAGGGGCCGTCGTGACGGACAGCCGACAGCGGCCCGGCTGCGGGCGAACCTGGTCAATCTCCCGGCTACGCGCCGCATCCACCAGGCCGCGCGGGCGGCTCACAAACCTCAATTGCCAGCGCCGCGAACGCGACGGGGCCGTCGGCGATCTTGAGCGCACCTGCCAGATCGTCGATGGTATGCTGAAGGAGTGCGAGGCGGCCGATCCGGCGGGGGCGGCGGCCGAGCCCCGGACCCGCCGCCGTTTATCTCCCGCCGGTTCCCCCTGGGGTGAGGCGTCATGGGTGTGCTGGGCCTGCCGCGGCCGTCATGGATGACCGGCGAACTCGAGACGCTGGCCGATGCGGCGCGGCGCTTCCTCGAAGCGGAGGCCGTGCCGCACTACGACCGCTGGGAGAAGCAGGGCGCCGTCGATCGCGCGTTCTGGACGAAGGCGGCCGGGGCGGGCCTGCTCGGGGCGGAGGTTCCCGAAGCGTACGGTGGGCCCGGCGGCTCGTTCGCCCACGACGCGGTGATCACCCGCGCCTCGGGCCTCGCCGGAACCGACGGCTGGGGCGGCCCGCTGCACAACGCCATCGTGATCCCCTACGTGCTCCACTACGGCGGCGAGGAGCAGAAGCGCCGCCTGCTGCCGAAGCTTGTCTCGGGCGAACTCGTCGGCGCCATCGCCATGACCGAGCCGGGCGCGGGCTCGGACCTGCAGAACCTGCGCACGGCGGCGATCCGCAGCGGCGAGGGCTATGCGATCACCGGGCAGAAGACGTTCATCACCAACGGCCACACCGCGAACCTGATCGTGCTCGCCGCCAAGACCGATCCGTCGCTCGGCGCGAAGGGCGTGTCGCTGTTCCTCGTCGAGACCGACGGCCTCGAAGGTTTCCGGCGCGGCCGCAACCTCGACAAGATCGGGCTCAAAGCCAACGACACGGCGGAACTGTTCTTCGACGGGGCGAAGGTTCCGGCGTCCGCCCTGCTCGGCCAGGCGGAGGGCCAGGGATTCGCGCAGCTCATGCAGCAGTTGCCGCAGGAGCGGTTGCTGATCGCCATCTACGCCGCCTCGCGTATCGAGCGCGCGCTCGCCGTGACGCTGGACCACGTGAAGGCGAGGACGGCGTTCGGCGCGCGCCTCATCGACTTCCAGAACACGCAGTTCGAGCTGGCCGAGTGCAAGACCGAGGCGACGGTGGCGCAGGTGCTCGTCGATCACTGCATCGAACGCCACCTGCAGGGCGACCTTGACGGCGCCACGGCCGCCATGGCGAAGTACTGGACCACCGACCTCCAGTGCCGGATCATCGACCGCTGCCTGCAGCTTCACGGCGGCTACGGCTACATCAACGACTACCCGATCGCCCGCATGTACCGCGACGCGCGCGTGGAGCGCATCTACGGCGGGACCAACGAGATCATGAAGATCGTGATCGCCCGGTCGTTGTGACAGGCCTGTCCAAGCCGCCGGCAAAGCCCCCTCTCTCTGTCCAGACGATCTGGTTCGCCCGAACCGCCCCGGGTTTGCCGGAGGCTCCAACTCCTGAGAAGGTGGAGCCGTCATGGGCAATACGGGCGACAAGTTTTCGTCTGATGTCCGGACCCGCGCAGCGCGCCTGGTCCTCGAGCATGAACACGAGCGCACGTCGCGTTGGGCGGCGATTTGGCCGTTTGACAGCCGCCGCCGTTCGCCGTCATCGTTGGCCGCATGATCCGCATCCAGAAAGCCCCCTTCGACGTCGAGCGCGAGATGCGCG
>DAIODI010000122.1:0-9123 GCA_036746875.1 Aestuariivirgaceae bacterium
ATCGGGCTGGGCTGGCCGTTGGTTCAGTCGATCGTCGAGATCGCCAAGAAGCAGAACATCACCTCGATCGCCGATTTCATCGCCGCGCGCTACGGCAAGAACCAGGCGCTGGGCGCGCTGGTGGCGATTGCGGCGGTTGTCGGCACGATCCCCTACGTCGCGCTGCAGCTGAAGGCGGTGTCGTTTTCGCTCGACACCATGCTCGACGCGGCGGGCGCCGGCGCCGACGGCTCTTCCGCCGGGAGCCTCGCCCTCCTGGTCACGGTCGCGCTCGCCGGGTTCACCGCGCTGTTCGGCACGCGGCACATCGACACCACCGAGCACCAGAACGGCCTCACCCTCGCCATTGCGGTCGAGTCGGTGGTCAAGCTCGCCGCCTTCCTCGCGGTTGGCGCGTTCGTCACCTTCTGGCTGATGGGCGGGCCGGCGGAGCTCATGGACCGCGTGGCGGAGAACGCCCGGGCGTCCGGGGTGCTCTCGCAAGGCATCGACGGCGCGCGCTGGGTGACGATGGTGCTGCTGTCGATGATGGCGATCATTCTCCTGCCGCGGCAGTTCCACATGATGGTGGTCGAGAACACCGCCATCTCCGACGTGAAGCGCGCCGCCTGGCTTTTCCCGCTCTACCTTGTCGCCATCAACGTGTTCGTGGCGCCGATCGCGCTGGCCGGGCTGCTGCTGCTCCCGGCCTCCACCGACCCCGACACCTACATGCTGGCGCTGCCCATCTCGCAGGGCGCCTTTTCGGTGGCGCTGATCGCCTTCGTCGGCGGGCTCTCCGCCGCGACAGCCATGGTGATCGTCGAAACGGTCGCGCTGTCGATCATGGTCTGCAACAACGTGGTTCTGCCGCTGCTGCTTCGGCGGCGCGGCGAGCTGGCGGCGCTGAGCCCCGATGTGGGCCGGCTCATCATCCGCATCCGGCGGCTCTCCATCGCCGCAATCCTCGCGCTGTCCTATCTCTACTTCGTCCTCGCCGGAACGTCGGCGGCGCTCGCCCAGACCGGTCTGATCTCCTTCGCCGCCGTGGCGCAGTTCGCGCCGGCGTTCTTCGGCGGGCTGATCTGGCGGCGCGCGACCGCGGCGGGCGCCATGGCCGGCATTCTCGCCGGCCTCGCCATGTGGGCCTACACGCTGCTCCTTCCGTCGCTCGCCGAGTCGGGATGGCTGTCGCGGGAGTTCATCGACAGCGGTTTGTTCGGCGTCGCGGCGCTTCGCCCGCGCATGCTGCTCAACCTCGAGTTCGACCCGCTCACCCACGGCGTGCTGTGGAGCCTGATGCTCAACTGCGCGGTGTTCGGCGCGGTCTCGATGCTGACCCGGCAGAGCCCGATCGAGCGGGTGCAGGCGAACGCCTTTGTCACCGCGGAGTTCCCGGTCGCCGGACAGGGCTTCCGGCTGTGGCGAACCTCCGTCACCCTCGGCGATCTCGAACAGACCGTCGCGCGATACCTGGGCGCGGATCGCACGCGGTCGTCGTTCGCGACCTTCCAGCGCCAGCGAGCGCAGACCCTCGACCCGAACGCCGAAGCGGATGTGCGGGCGCTGCGCTACGCCGAACACCTGCTCGCCAGCGCCGTCGGCGCGGCCTCGGCGCGCCTGGTGATGGCGCTGCTGCTCGAGCGCCACAGCCGAAGCCCCCGCAGCGCCATGCGCCTCCTCGACGATGCGTCGGCGGCGATCCAGCACAACCGGGACCTGTTGCAAACCGCCATCGATCATGTGGACCAAGCCATCGCGGTGTTCGACCAATCGCTGGGGCTGATTCTGTGGAACCGCCAGTTCGGCGAGATTCTCAAGCTGCCGCCGGAGCTTCTCCGGGTGGGCGTCCCGCTCGTCGAGGTGCTTGGCTGGTTCGAGCGCGGGCATGAGGCGCCGTCGGCGGGCGTCGATCGGCGGCTCGTCACCGAGCGGTTCGACAAGCTGGCGCGGCGCTGCGAACCGTTCCAGGCGGCGCTGGGTGATGCGCTGGAGGTCGAGGTGCGCGCCGCCGCGATGCCGGGCGGCGGGCTCGTGGTCACCTTCGCCGATATCACCGAGCGGGTGCGGGCGGCCGAGGCGCTGGAGCGGCGCGTCGAGGAACGCACCGTCGCGCTGCGCGCCCTCAACAGCGAGCTCGAGCGCGCCAGGGCGCAGGCCGAGGAGGCCAACCTCGGCAAGACCCGCTTCATCGCCGCCGCAAGCCACGACATCCTGCAACCGCTGAACGCCGCGCGCCTGTTCACCTCGACGCTGGTCGAACGGCATCGCCGCTCGGCCGATCGCGATCTGGTGAAGAACGTCGACGCATCGCTCGAGTCGGTGGAGGAGATTCTCAACGCGCTCCTCGACATCTCGCGTCTCGACGCCGGCGCGATGAAGGCCGAGATTTCGACCTTCCGCCTCAACGACATTCTCGGGCCGCTGGCGGTGGAGTTCCACGCGGCGGCGCGGGCCAAGAACCTCACGTTCACCGCCGTCCCGTGCAGCCTGAGCGTGGCGAGCGACCGCCGCCTGCTACGCCGCGTCCTGCAGAACCTGCTGTCCAATGCGGTGAAGTACACGCGCACCGGGCGCGTGCTGATCGGCTGCCGGAGACAGGGCGGCTGCGTGCGCATCGAGGTGCATGACACCGGACCTGGAATCCGCGGGGACCGCCAGCAGCTGATCTACCGCGAGTTCGAGCGCCTCGACGAGGAAGGCGGGGCGGTTCCAGGCCTCGGCCTCGGCCTGTCCATCGTCGAGCGCATCGCCAGGATGCTGGGCGCCTCCGTCGGCCTCAGATCGCAGGTCGGCAAGGGCTCGGTGTTCTCGATCGAGGTTCCGGTGGCGGCGGCCGCCGCCCGGCCGGCCCACGTCAACCGGCTCTCGCACCGGGGAAGAACCATGGCCGGCCTGACCGCCCTGGTGGCGGACAACGAACCGGCGATCCTCGAGGGGATGACGCTGTTGCTGGAAGGCTGGGGCGCCACCGTCAGGACGGCCCAGCACGTCGGCGAGGCGTTGACGGCGGCCGTTGACCTTGGCCCCCGCCTCGACATCGTGCTCGCCGACTATCACCTCCACCGCGACGACGGCCTGGCGATGATCCGGTCGCTACGGGCGAGACTCGGCCGGCAGGTTCCGGCCGTGCTGATCACCGCTGACCGGTCGCGCGAGGTGCAGGATCGGGCGAAAGAGGCCGATGTGGTGGTCCTGCGCAAGCCGGTGAAGCCGGCGGCGCTGCGGGCGGCGATGGCGCGCGTGCTGTCGGCCGCCGAGGCGGTGGAATAGCCACGGCGGGCCGGCGTCGATGCATCATCCCGCCAAGTGGCCGCTGCTTGGCGGGATGATGCTCTAACGGCCGGAGAAAGCGCGCCGGACCGGCGCGAACGGCTTGCCATCGCCGGTTTCTGCCGTTACCGAAGGCCCGCGATTGTCCCAAGCGAAGGCGAAACCTGTCATGGCGTCCCACAATATCCTCCTGCTTCCGGGCGACGGCATCGGCCAGGAGGTCATGGTTCCGGTCAAGGCCATGATCGCGTGGTTCAACGGGCAGGGCGTGGCCTCCTTCGCGGTCGAGGAGGGGCTGGTGGGCGGCTGCGCCTACGACGCCCATGGCGAGGCGATCTCGGAGGCCGACATGGCGAAGGCCAAGGCCGCCGATGCGGTGCTGTTCGGGGCGGTCGGCGGGCCGAAGTGGGACGGGGTTCCCTACGACAAGCGCCCGGAGGCCGGACTGCTGCGCTTGCGCAAGGATCTGGCGCTTTACGCCAACCTGCGTCCCGCCATCTGCTACCCGGCGCTGGCCGACGCCTCCTCGCTCAAGCGCGACGTGGTCGAGGGGCTCGACATTCTGATCGTCCGTGAACTGACGGGCGGCGTCTACTTCGGCGAACCGAAGACGATCACCGATCTCGGCGCCGGGCAGAAGCGCGCCATCGACACGCAGGTCTACGACACCTACGAGATCGAACGCGTGAGCCGGGTGGCGTTCGAGCTGGCGCGCAAGCGCCGCAACCTCGTCCACTCGGCGGAAAAGCGCAACGTGATGAAGTCGGGCGTGCTGTGGAACGAGGTTGTGACGGCCACCCACAGGCGCGAGTTCCCGGATGTGAAGCTCGAACACATCCTCGCCGACAACTGCGGCATGCAGCTGGTGCGCAACCCGAAACAGTTCGACGTGATCGTCACCGACAACCTGTTCGGCGACGTTCTGTCCGACGTGGCGGCGATGCTCACCGGCTCGCTCGGCATGCTGCCCTCGGCCTCGCTCGGCGCGGAGGATGCGAAAACCAAACGCCGCAAGGCGCTCTACGAACCGGTCCACGGGTCTGCGCCGGACATCGCCGGCAAGGGGCTCGCCAACCCGATCGCCATGATCGCCTCGTTCGCCATGGCGCTGCGCTACTCGTTCGGCATGGGCGACTGGGCCGACAAGGTCGAGGCGGCCATCGCCCGCGCCCTGGCGGACGGGCTGCGCACCGGCGACATCATGCAGCCGGGAATGCGCAAGGTTGGCACGAAGGAGATGGGCGACGCCATTCTCGCCAAACTCGGCGAGCAGGGCTGAACGCCGGAAACCCACAGGATTATTCAGTCTACGGAGCGCCTGAAGGCCGCTCCCCGCACGAAGGAACAGGACCATGGCCTACAACGTCGCAGTCGTCGGCGCGACCGGGAACGTCGGGCGCGAGATGCTCAATATCCTCGCCGAGCGCGAGTTTCCGGTCGGCAAGGCGCACGCCATCGCCTCGCGCCGGTCGCTGGGCGCGGAGGTGTCGTTCGGCGACGCCACGCTGAAGTGCGAGGACCTCGAGCAGTTCGATTTCGGCAAGGTCGATTTCTGCCTGATGTCGGCGGGCTCCGCCGTCTCGAAGGAGTGGTCGCCGAAGATCGCAGCCAGGGGCTGTCTGGTGATCGACAACTCGTCCTGCTGGCGCTACGACGCGGAGGTGCCGCTGGTGGTGCCGGAGGTCAACGCGCATGTGCTTGAGGAGTACATGAAGCGCAAGGCGCGCAAGAACATCATCGCCAATCCCAACTGCTCCACGGCGCAGCTTGTCGTGGTGCTGAAGCCGCTGCATGACGCGGCGCGGATCAGGCGCGTCGTCGTCGCCACCTACCAGTCGGTCTCCGGCGCGGGCAAGGACGCGATGGACGAGCTCTGGAACCAGACCAAGGGCATCTTCGTCACCGACGCGCCGGAGCCGAAGACGTTCTCCAAGCAGATCGCCTTCAACGTCATCCCGCACATCGACGTGTTCATGGACTCCGGCGACACCAAGGAAGAGTGGAAGATGACGGTGGAGACCAAGAAGATCCTCGACCCGAAGATCAGGCTCACCGCAACGTGCGTGCGCGTGCCGGTGTTCGTCGGCCACTCGGAGGCCGTCAACATCGAGTTCGAACAGCCGATAACGGCGCAGGAGGCCCGCGAGATCCTGCGCGAGGCGCCGGGCGTGCTGGTCGTCGACAAGCGCGAACCCGGCGGCTACGTCACGCCGGTCGAATGCGTCGGCGACTACGCCACGTTCGTATCGCGCATCCGCGACGACATCACGGTGGAGAACGGCCTCAACCTGTGGGTGGTCTCCGACAACCTGCGCAAGGGGGCCGCGCTCAACACCGTGCAGATCGCCGAGGCGATCATCAATCGCGGGTTGATGAAGACGGCGGCGTGAGCGGCGAGTGCGATCAGCCGCGGCGGCCGATCGCCGCCGCCGCCACCGCCAGCGCCACCGCGCCGATGATGATGGCGCCGCCGACGAGGCTTTCGGCCGACGGCGTCTCGCCGACGCCGATCCAGGTCCAGAGAGGATTCAGCACCACATCGAGCATGACGATGATGGTCAGCGTCACGCCCGGCACGGAGCGCGCGCCGCGGGCATAAAGCAGGATCGGGATCGCCAGCTGCACCGGCCCCATGATCGACAGCAGCGCGATCTCGTGCGGCGGAACGCTCAAGCCCCCGCCGAACAGCGCCGCCAGCACGAACACCACGAAACCGCCCGCCGCCATCGCCGGCATGAGTTCGAGGTTGCGGTAGCGCCGCAGCGCCAGCGTCTGCACGGCGAAGGAGAGCGCGACGAGCACCGCCAGAAGGTCGCCGAGGTAGCGCCCCGTGGTCAGTCCGTCGTGGACGATCACCGCCACGCCGCCGAGCGCGATCAGCGCGGCGATCCACGTCATCAGGCTGGCGCGCTCGCCGGTGACGAGCGGCGACAGGGTGGCGGCGAACAGCGGCGCGATCGCGCCGATGGCCGAGACGTTGGCGGTGGAGGTGAGCGTCAGCGAGGTGACGTAGAGCGTCGATCCGAGCGCGAAGAAGCCGGCGCAGGCGATCATGGCGGGCGGCGGAACCGCCCGGAACTTCCCGACCGCGCCGCGCACGCCATAGACGGCGCAGAGCCAGCCGGCGAGCGCCAGCGACATCGACAGGCCCCGCCAGCAGTTGATCTCCCAGCCTGAAAGCCCGGGAAGGAACCGCACGAAGATGCCGGAGAGGCTCCAGCCGAGCGTCGCCAGCAGCACGAACGCGATGCCGGTGGCGAAGGTTTGCTCCCGTGGCGGCTCCACGCAAACCCCCCGCGCCGGATGCGCCGTCAGCCCTTCAGCGCCGCGTTCTCCGGATCGTAGGGCGACTCCGCGATCACGGTCGCGGCGTGGTCCTTGCCGAGGATACGGATCGACAGTTCCGTGCCGACGCTTGCGTATTGCGGCTTCACCATGGCGAGCGCCAGCGACTTGCCGACGCGCCAGCCGTAGGCGCCGTTGGTGGCCCGGCCGGCGAGCCTGCCCCTGGTGTCGTGGATAGCTTCCGAGCCGCGGGCGTCGGCGTCGGTCACGCCGTGAACCTCAAGCGTGACGAAGTTCCAGCCGAGGCCCTGTTCGCGAGCCCTCACCAGCGCGTCGCGGCCGATGAAGCTCCCCTTGTTCAGATGCACGAAGCGGTCAAGGCCCGATTCGAACGCGGTGTACTCGATCGACATCTCGCGTCCGACGAGCCGGTACGACTTTTCCACCGCCAGCGACGACATCGCCTTGATGCCGTAGGGCTTGACGCCACAGGACGCGCCCGCGTCCATCAGGAGATCGAAGATGGTGTTCTGCATCTCGATCTCGTGGTGGAACTCGTAGCCGAGCTCGCCGACATAGTTGACGCGCAGCACATGCGAGCGCGCATGGCCGACGCTGATCTCCTTGCCCGAGAGCCAAGGAAAGGCGGCGTTGGAAAGGTCGGCGTCGGTGAGCTTCTGGAGCACCTCCCGAGACCGCGGCCCCGCCAGCACCAGCACGCCGTAGCGGGAGGTGACGGGGGTGAGCGTCACCGAGCCGTCGGCGGGCGCGAGCTTGCGCAGCACGTCGTGGTCGTGGCGCTCCAGCGCGCCCGCCGAGACCAGATAGAACGCGCCCGGCGCCCACTCGTAGACGGTGAACTCGCAGAGCACGCCGCCGCGCGGGGTGAGGAGATGCGAGAGCGCGATGCGCCCGCGGGTCTTCGGCGTCCGGTTGGCGAGGATGCTCTCCAGCCACGTGCGGGCGCCCGGCCCCGTCACCAGCATCTTGGCGAACGCCGACATGTCCTGAAGGCCGACGTTCTCCATGACGTTGCGGCATTCGGCGCCGACGAAGTCGAAGTAGTTGGAGCGGCGGAACGACCACTTCTCCTTGATCCTGCCGTCCCTGGCCGGCGGGGCGTGGTTGTGGTTCGTGAGAACGTCCGGCGACTGGAGGTCCGTGGCGGTGAGCCCGTATCCGGCGGGCGCGAACCAGCCCGGGCGCTCGTAGCCGTAGACCGAGCCGAACACCGCCCCCAGCGCCTCCATGCGCTCGTGGCAGGGCGAGCGCTTGAGCGGCCGGGCGGCGGCGCGCTCCTCGTCCGGGTAGTGCGGGGTGAAGACGTTGGCGTAGGCCTCCTCGTTCTTCACCTTGAGATAGCCGCGCGAGGCGTAAGGCCCGAAGCGGCGCGGATCGACGCCCATCATGTCGATGGTGGGCTCGCCCTCGACGATCCACTCGGCCAGCTGCCAGCCTGCGCCGCCCGCCGCCGTGACGCCGAACGAGTGGCCCTCGTTGAGCCAGAAGTTCCTCAGGTCCCACGCCGGGCCGATGATCGGCGAGCCGTCTGGCGTGTAGGCGATGGCGCCGTTGTACACCTTCTTGATGCCAGCCTCGCCGAACGCCGGCACGCGCGCGATGGCGGTTTCGATGTGCGGGGCGAGGCGGTCGAGGTCCTCCTGGAACAGCTCGTACTCGCTATCCTTCGAGGGGCCGTCGACATAGCAGCACGGCGCGCCCTTCTCGTAGGGGCCGAGCAGAAGGCCGCCGTTCTCCTCGCGCATGTACCACGAGGAGTCGCTTTCGCGCAGAACGCCCATCTCTGGCAGCCCCTGCCGCCTGCGCTCGACGATGAGGGGATGCGGTTCGGTGACGATGTACTGGTGTTCGACCGGGATGACAGGGATGTCGAGGCCCACCATCTCGCCGGTCTTGCGGGCGAAGTTGCCGGTGGCCGAGACGACGTGCTCGCAGGCGATGTCGCCCTTATCGGTCCTCACCAGCCACTCGCCGGAGGGTTTGCGCTCGATGGCGACGACGGTGGTGTTGCGGTGGATCGTGGCGCCGCGGTCGCGCGCCCCCTTGGCCAGCGCCTGGGTGAGGGCGGCGGGCTGGAGGTAACCGTCGTCGGGGTGCTGGATCGCGCCGAGGACGCCGTCGGTCTCGCACAGCGGCCAAACCTGCTTCACCTGTTTCGGCGTCAGGATGTTGAGCGGCACGCCGATGGTTTCGGCGACGCCGGCGTAGTACATGAACTCGTCCCAGCGGTCCTTCGTGCGGGCGAGGCGGATGTTGGTGACGTTGGAGAAGCCGACGTTGAGGCCGGTCTCCTTCTGCAGCTCCTGATAGAAGCGCACCGAGTACTTGTGGATCTGCCCCACCGAGTAGGAGAGGTTGAACAGCGGCAGAAGGCCCGCCGCGTGCCAGGTGGAGCCGGAGGTGAGCTCCTTCCTCTCGATCAGGACGCAGTCGCTCCAGCCCTTCCTCGCCAGGTGGTAGAGCGTCGAGACGCCCACCACGCCGCCGCCGATCACCACCACGCGCGCCTGAGCCTGCATCGCCGTCCTTCCCGAACCGCTGTCCTGTGAACCGCCGCCACATTAG
>DAIODI010000123.1:0-9046 GCA_036746875.1 Aestuariivirgaceae bacterium
GACGAGATTGCCGGACTTGTCCTTCAACTCGATGTCGCGCAGGCGCACCTGGGGAACATTGCTCTCGCCCGTGCGCTCCACCACCACGCCGCCCCCCGAGACGGCCATGTCGGGAAGATTGGCGTTGATGCGGCTCTCCACCGCCCTGCCCTTTTGCGTCAGTTCCTTCTGGGCTTGCTTCAACGGCTCGCCCGCCGCGACCCGGATCATCTGCTCGACCAGATCGATGCCGGTGACCAGTTCCGTAACCGGATGCTCCACTTGCAGCCGGGTGTTCATTTCCAGGAAGAAGAACGAGCGATCCTGCCCGGCGACGAACTCCACCGTCCCGGCGGAGTCGTAGTTCACCGCCTTCGCCAGCGCCACCGCCTGCTCGCCCATGGCCCGGCGCGTCGCCTCGTCGAGGAGCGGCGAGGGCGCTTCCTCGATGACCTTCTGGTGGCGGCGCTGGATCGAGCATTCCCGCTCGCCCAGATAGATGACATTGCCGTGCTTGTCGCCCAGCACCTGGATTTCGATGTGCCGGGGATCGACGATGAATTTTTCGATGAACACGCGGTCGTCGCCGAAAGAGGACTTCGCCTCCGAGCGGGCGCGCGCGAACCCCTCGCGGACTTCCGCGTCGTCGAAGGCGATGCGCATGCCCTTGCCGCCGCCGCCGGCGGAGGCCTTGATCATCACCGGATAGCCGATCTCGCCGGCGATCCTCACCGCCTCGGCCTCGTCCTCGATGATGCCCATGTAGCCGGGCACCGTGGAGACGCCGGCCCTGGCCGCCGCCTTCTTGGACTCGATCTTGTCGCCCATCGCCTCGATGGCGCCGGGATTGGGGCCGATGAACACGATCCCCGCCGCCTGCAAAGCCGCCGGGAAGGCCGCGCGCTCGGAGAGGAAGCCATAGCCCGGATGCACAGCTTCGGCGCCGGTCGCCGTGCAGGCTTCGATGATCTTCCCGATCGCCAGATAGGATTGCGCCGCCGGGGCGGGGCCGATGGGCGCCGCCTCGTCCGCCATCTCCACATGCAGCGCGCGCGCGTCGGCGTCGGAGTAGACGGCGACGGTGGCGATCCCCATGCGCCGGGCGGTCTTGATGATGCGGCAGGCGATCTCGCCGCGGTTGGCGATCAGAATCTTCTTGAACATGGGCGCTTGACCTAATCCCCGGCGGGCGTAGCGATGGGCGACCTTCATACCGGGCGGCCGCCGGCCGGTAAACCGGCCTGTCGTCGGAGTGCGGCGGGGCGTGGGCTTCCGGGAATCCCGCTTGACCGGCCCGCGCGTCGGGGCCATGTGAGCCTGCCATGACCACCCGCGTCCCCACCATCGGACTCGTCAGCCTCGGCTGTCCCAAGGCGCTTGTCGACAGCGAGCGCATTCTTAGCCAGCTGCGCGCCGAAGGCTACCGCTTCTCGCCCGACTACCAGGGCGCGGACGCCGTCATCGTCAACACCTGCGGCTTTCTCGACAGCGCCAGGGCCGAAAGCCTCGAAGCCATCGGCGAGGCGGTGGCCGAGAACGGCCGCGTCATCGTCACCGGCTGCATGGGCGCCGAAGCGGACGCGATCCGCGCGGCCCATCCGGCCGTGCTCGCGGTCACGGGGCCGCAGCAGTACGAGGCCGTGGTGAAGGCGGTGCACGACGCCGTGCCGCCGCTGCACGATCCCAAGCTTGATCTGGTGCCGCCGCAGGGCCTGCGCCTGACGCCACGTCATTATGCGTACCTGAAGATCTCCGAGGGCTGCAACAACCGCTGTTCCTTCTGCATCATCCCGAGCCTTCGCGGCGATCTCGTCTCGCGGCCCGCCGGCGCCGTGCTGTCGGAAGCCGAACGGCTGGTGAAGGCGGGCGTGAAGGAGCTGCTCGTCATCTCGCAGGACACCTCGGCCTACGGCATGGACGTGAAGTACGCCGATAGCCCGTACCGCGGCCGACGAATCGCGACCCGCTTCCTCGATCTGGCGCGCGAACTCGGAAACCTCGGCGCGTGGGTGCGGCTGCACTACGTCTACCCCTACCCGCACGTCGACGACGTGATCCCGCTGATGGCCGAGGGGAAGGTGCTGCCCTACCTCGATATCCCGTTCCAGCACGCCGCCCCGCGGGTGCTCAAGGCGATGCGCCGCCCGGCCAACCAGGAAAAGACCCTGGAGCGCATCGCGCGCTGGCGGCAGATGTGCCCCGATCTCGCCTTGCGCTCGACGTTCATCGTCGGCTTCCCCGGCGAGACCGAGGCCGAGTTCGCCGAGCTGCTCGCCTGGCTCAAGGAGGCGCGGATCGAGCGCGCCGGATGCTTCAGGTACGAACCCGTCGCCGGAGCGGCGGCGAACGCGCTCGGCGATCCGGTGCCGGAGGCGGTGAAGCAGGACCGCTGGGATCGCTTCATGGCGACGCAGAACGCCATTTCCGCCGCGATCATGGCGGCGAAGGTGGGCCGCGAGGTGGACGTGCTCATCGACGCCATCGACACGGAGAACGGCGAGGCGGTGGGGCGCAGCGTGTGGGACGCGCCGGAGATCGACGGCAATGTGTTCCTGCCCGGCGAAACGGCGCTGAAGCCCGGCGACATCGTGCGCGCCCGCATCGTCGAGGCGGAGGACTACGACCTCGTCGGCGAAGTGGTTTAGGTCGTCATCCCGCCAGCCGCGCCGGGATCAGCCCGCGCACGGCGTTGCCGACGAGAAACCCGAAGGCGAGATCGTCCGGCGCCAGCGCCGCTTCGCGGGCGCGCCCTTGCGCGATCAGGCTCGCCCGCAGCACGCCGGGCACCAGCCCCGAGGCCAGCGGCGGGGTGAGCAGCACGCCGCCGCGGTCGAGGAAAACGCTGGTGACGCCGCCCTCGCACACCTCGCCGCGCGTGTTGAGGAAAACCGCCTCGTCGGCGCCTGCCTCCTCCTTCAGGCGCGCGCGTTCGCTGTCGTAGGCGTCGCGCAGCGTGGACTTGTGCCGCAGCACCGGGCTTTCCGGATCGAGCCGGTGCGCCGCGATGGCGCAGCGCCAGACCGTGCCGGGCGGCAGCGGCGGCTCGGGCTTCGCCGTCACCTCCATCCCGCCGTCGGCGCGGGCCACAAGCCGCACCCGCAAGCGATCGGCGTTCAGGTGCGCCGCCACCGCCGCGTCGATCTCCTGCTCCGCCCGCGCCGCATCGATCGGCAGCCCCAGCGCCGCCGCCGAGCCGGTGACGCGCGCCAGATGAAACGGCAGCAGCGCGACGCCGCCGCGGCGCTCCCACAGCATCGTCTCGATGAGGCCGAAGCGGGCCCGCCAGCCGGGCGTGCGGTTCAGTTCAGGAAGCCAGACAGGAAACGCGCCTTCAGGAGGCATTCCTCATACTCCGCGTCCGCCTTCGAATCCGCCACCAGCCCGGAGCCGACATTCTGGACGAAGCGGCCGTCCGGAAACACCGTGAGCGTGCGGATCGCCACGTTGAAGTGCATCGAACCGTCCGCCGAGATGCGCCCGACCGCGCCGCAATAGACGCCGCGCGGCGAGGTTTCGAGCTCGCGGATGATCTCCATGGCGCGGATCTTCGGCGCGCCCGTGACCGAGCCGCACGGAAACAGCCCGGCAAGAATGTCGCGGATCGCCGGCCGCCCGGCGAGCTCGCCCTGCACGGTGGAGGTCATCTGGTGCAGCGTCGGATAGGTCTCGACGGTGAACAGGTCGGGCACGCGAACGCTGCCGATTCTCGACAGGCGGCCGATGTCGTTGCGCAAAAGGTCGACGATCATCAGGTTTTCGGCGCGCTGCTTGTCGTCCTCCCTGAGGTCGCGGGCGATCATCATGTCCTCGAACGGAAGCAAGCCGCGCCGCGCCGTGCCCTTCATCGGCCGGCTGCGGAGCACCTCGCCGTCGAGATCGAAAAACAGTTCTGGCGAGAGCGAAACGATGGTCTCTTCGCCCAGCGCCACCACGCCGCCATGGGCGACCGGCTGGCGCGCCCGCAACGCGGCGTAGAGTGCGACAGGGTCGCCTTCGAGCGCGCCGTTCAGCGGAAACGTCAGGTTGATCTGATACACATCGCCCGCAAATATGTAGTCGATGACGCGACGGAAACGCTGCGTGTACGCCTCGCGGCTCCAGGCGGGTGCAAGGCTTCTTACGCGCGGAACGGCGTCAACAGCGGGGACGTCGCGCGCTTCCTCGGCGTCGAAGGCGGCGAAGCGGATCAGCGGCACGGCGCGCCCTGGCGGCAGCAGCGGTGCAAGCCTCGGTTCCAGCACGTAGCCCAGCTCGTAGGCGAAGTACCCGGCGAGCTCCTTGCCTGCCTCGTGCAGACGCTGGAGGCGGTCGAGGACGGCCGGAACCTCATCCGGCTCCCGCGCGGTCAGGATTTCGCGCGGGTTCCCGTAGAAGCGCAGCCGTCCGGCAAGGCGGTCCTCCAGCACCACGAACGGGTTGTCACGGTCCATATTTTCTCCAACAACATCAGCGCTTTAGAGCGGAATGTTGTCGTGTTTTTTCCACGGATTTTCGAGCGTTTTGGTGCGCAGCATCTGCAGCGCCCGCGCCACCCGCTTGCGGGTGGTGTTGGGCATGATCACCTCGTCGAGGAAGCCGCGTTCGGCCGCCACGAACGGATTGGCGAAGCGCGTCTCGTAATCCCTGATGCGCCGGGCGATCTTCTCCGGGTCCTTCAGTTCGCTGCGGTGGAGGATTTCGGCTGCGCCCTTGGAGCCCATCACCGCGATCTCGGCGGTGGGCCAGGCGTAGCTGACGTCGCCGCGGATGTGCTTCGACGACATCACCACATAGGCGCCGCCGTAGGACTTCCGCGTGATCACCGTCACCTTCGGCACAGTGGCCTCGGCGAAGGCGAACAGCAGCTTGGCGCCATGCTTGATGAGGCCGCCGTACTCCTGCGCCGTGCCGGGCAGGAAGCCCGGAACGTCCACGAAAGTGACGATGGGAATGTTGAAGCAGTCGCAGAAGCGCACGAAGCGCGCCGCCTTGCGCCCGGCGTCGGAGTCGAGCACGCCGGCGAGCACCATCGGCTGGTTCGCCACCACACCTGCGGTGCGCCCTTCGATGCGGCCGAAACCGACGACGATGTTGCGGGCGAAAGCCTCCTGGATCTCGAAGAAGTCGCCGTTGTCGAGAACCTTCAGGATCAGCTCCTTCATGTCGTAGGGCTGGTTCGGGTTGGCGGGCAGCAGCGTGTCGAGCGAGATGTCGATGTCGTCGGCCGGATCGGTCTGCGGCATCTCCGGGATCGGCGCGGTATTGGAGGCGGGCAGGAAGTCGATCAGCCGGCGCATCTGCAGCAGCGCCTCGACATCGTTCTCGTAGGCCCGGTCGGCGATCGACGATTTGGTGGTGTGGACGGACGCGCCGCCCAGCTGTTCGGCGGTCACCGTTTCGTTGGTGACGGTCTTCACCACGTCCGGCCCGGTGACGAACATGTAGCTCGTGTCCTTCACCATGAAGATGAAGTCGGTCATGGCGGGCGAATACACGTCGCCGCCCGCGCACGGCCCCATGATGACGGAGATCTGCGGGATCACGCCGGAGGCCAGCACATTGCGCTGGAACACCTCGCCGTAGCCGCCGAGCGCCGCCACGCCCTCCTGGATGCGCGCGCCGCCGGCGTCAAACAGCCCGATGATGGGCGCCCGCGTCTTGATCGCCATGTCCTGGATCTTGGTGATCTTGCGGGCGTGCGTCTCCGACAGCGAGCCGCCGAACACCGTGAAGTCCTTGGCGAACACGTAGACGATGCGGCCGTTCACCGTACCCCAGCCGGTGACCACGCCGTCGCCGGGGAACTTGCTGTCGGCCATGCCGAAATCGGTGCAGCGGTGTTCGACGAACATGTCGAACTCCTCGAATGATCCTTCGTCCAGCAGAAGCTCGATGCGCTCGCGCGCGGTCAGCTTGCCGCGGGCGTGCTGGGCCTCGATGCGGGCCTTGCCGCCGCCAAGCCGGGCCACGGCGCGGCGCTCGTCAAGCTCCTTCAGGATGTGCTGCATGCGTCGGTCCTGCCGTTGAAATCCCCTTAAGCGAAGGCGTTTAGCACCCCGGCGCGGCGGGCGAAACGGCTTCCTCCGTCACTCCTGCAAAAGTCGGATCAGGCCGAAGGCGGCCTCGAAGGCGTTTCGGCGGGCGTCGAGCCGCGCCTTCGCCTCGGCGTCCTCGCCCCACTGCTCCGCCTGCCATGTCTCGTCCACATGCGCCGCCGCCCACGCCTCGTCCGCGCCGGTCTGCCGGTGAAGCACCGCCAGCGCCAGCACGGCCGAGCCGGTGAGCGTGGTGAGGCTGTGGACGGCGGTCAGCGTGAACGGATCGAGCGCCGCCAGCAGCGCCTCGACGCGGGCGATGAGCGCCGGGGCCTGCGGCCGGTGGACGATCCCTTCCGAGACGGTCAGCCGTTCGCCGGTTTCATGCTCGAACCACGCAACGGGCGGGTTCCACGCCGCCGCCTGGCGCGCCGCCAGCGAGGCCGGTCCCTCGGCGCGATAGCAGACGAGATCGCTCCCCGCGTACGCCGCGATTTCGGCGATCGCCGGGCCAGGGTCGGCGGCGACGACGTCGAGCGCGGTGCTCGCCAGCGTCATCATCGGCATCGAGGCGGGCACGACGGCCTGCCCCTGCGCCGCCCACTCGGCGGCGACAGCCTCCGCCAGCGCCCGCCGGGGCAGGATCAGCGGCAGCCGCTTCGGCGTGCGGACGGGCCGCCCGTCGAGCGTCACCGTCCACCCGCCGGCGGCCAGGCGCACGCCCGCTTCGGCGTAGAACCGGCGCGGCGCGGCGGCCGGAGCGGTCGCCGCAGGTTTCGTTTCGTCGCCGGTCATGCGCGCTCCCCGGCGAGCGCATCGATGGCGGTTTCGAGGTCGGCGAAGCTGTCCACCAGCAGGTGCGATCCGGCGTCCACCAGCATCGTGCGCGGATGGTAGCCCCACGTCACCCCGATGGCGCCGGCGCGTGCGGCGCGCGCCATCGCCATGTCATAAGCGGTGTCGCCGATCATCGCCGTCGCGCCGGGCTCAGCGCCGGTCTCCGCCATCGCCTGAAGCACCATCGCCGGGTGCGGCTTGGAGGGCGCATCGTCGGCGGTCTGGATGGTGGCGAACACCCCTTCGAACCCCTCGCGCTTCAACAGCGCGTCCACCCCGCGCCGCGACTTGCCGGTGGCGATGCCGAGGACGAGCCCGTCGCGGCCCGCCAGCGCCGCCAGCGCATCGCGGGCGCCGGGATAGAGCGCGTCATGGTGCGCGCCGTCGCGGCGGAAGCCCACGTAGGCCTCGCGATACGCCTCGCCGGCGTCGAGCACAGCCGCCTCGGTGGCGTCCGGCAGCAGCGCCCGCATCGCCTCCCTGAGCGACAGCCCGACGATGGACAGCGTCGCCTCGCGCGACGGCGGCGCCAAACCTTTCGCCTCGAAGGCGCGGTTCATGGCGGCGACGATGATCGCCTGGCTGTCCACCAGTGTGCCATCGCAGTCGAAGATGACAAGCCGCATCAGCGCCGGTCCTTCTCGTTGAACCCCAGCGCCTCGAACGTCTTCCGCAGGCCCGGCGGCAACGGCGCTTCCACGGCGATCGTCCTGCCGGTGCGCGGGTGCGGGAACACCAGCTTTCGGGCGTGCAGGTGGAGGCGATTGTCGATGGCAGCCGGAACGGCGCGGTCGCCCTCGTATTTGTTGTCACCCAGGATCGGATGGCCGATCAGCGCCAGGTGGGCGCGGATCTGATGCTGGCGTCCGGTGACCGGGCTGGCCTCGATCCATGAGAAGGCCTGTCCGGCGTTATCCATCACCCGGTAGCGGGTGACGGCCTTCTGCGCTCCCGCCTCGCCCGTTTGCGCCAGACGCACCTTGTCCTGATCGGGGCCGGCGGCCTTCACCAGCGGCGCATCGATCGTGCCCTCGCGCAGCCGCGGCAGACCGTAGACGACGGCCCAGTAGATTTTCTCGACCGCGCGGGTGGCGAACAGCTTCCCCAGCGCGGCGGCGACATGGCGGCGGCGCGCCACGAGCAGCACGCCGGAGGTGTCGCGGTCGAGGCGGTGCACAAGGCGCGGCCGCTCGCCCAGCTCCAGCCCCCAGGATTCGAGCAGCCCGTCGATGTGCCGTGTCGTCTTCGTACCGCCCTGCACGGCGAGCCCCGGCGGCTTGTTGAGCACGATCACGTCGTCGTCCTGATACAGCACCATGTCGTGAAGCAGGGCGCGGTCCTTCGCCGACAGCGGCCGCACCGCCTCGCCCGGCGCGTCGGCGGGGCGGGCGGCGAACTGGAGCGGCGGCACCCGCACCGACTGGCCCGCCGCGAGGCGGGTGGCGCCTTTCGCCCGCGCGCCGTCCACCCGCACCTGGCCGGTCCTCAACAGTTTGTTGAGATAGGCGAAGGTAAGCGCTGGATAATGCACGCCAAACCAGCGATCGAGGCGCATCCCGTCCTCGTCTGCGGTCACGGCCTTCTGTTCGGCCTGCGCGGTCACGGGACCAGCGTCCGGCCGAGCTTCAGGCCGGCGAAGATGGCGGCGAGCGACAATCCTACGGAAGCGATGACATAGAGCGCGGCGAGCCCCGCTTCGCGCCGCTCCACCAGCAGGGCGAAATCCAGGGAGAAGGCGGAAAACGTGGTGAACCCGCCGAGGACGCCGGTGGTGAGAAAGGCGCGGACCTCCTGCGAGACCTGCATCTTCAGCGCCATCAGCGCGATCAGCAGCCCCATGACGAACGATCCGGCGACGTTCACCGCGAGCGTGCCCCACGGGAACTCCGGCCCCAGGAGGCGGCCGGCGGCGACATTGACGAGGTGGCGGGCGGCCGATCCCAGCGCACCGCCGGCGGCCACCCAGAGGATCATCGGCATGGCGGTGGCTATATCGCGGCCTTCCCGTCAAGACAATCGAACGGTTCCGCGGTTCCTTCCATGGCGTCCACGCCGACCTCGCAGACCGGGTGCGCGACGGCGGGCGCGAGCGCCGGCGCGGATGCCGCCCTATCCTCCGCCTCGCTCGCGCCGGAGCTTCGCCCACCAGTCGAGGCGTCTGGCGATCTCGCGCGCGAAGCCGCGCTCTACCGGCGTGTAGAACCGCTCGCGGCCCA
>DAIODI010000124.1:0-9035 GCA_036746875.1 Aestuariivirgaceae bacterium
AGCCGCCGGCCCCCTCGTGCTCGCCCATGATGTGGTGCATGATGACGTAGGCCGAACCGGGCGTCTTCGGCCCGGCGAAGGTGCCGATCGAGGCGTAGTAGGCGAGCACCGCCATGACGCGCTCGTCCTCGAACCACTCGCGCAGGAAATCGTAGGCGCTCATGGTCAGAAGGTCGGCGATGCGGTAGAGCTTGCGGCCGATCTTGCGGTAGCGCCAGACGAAGCTCGCGTTCTCCTTCAGGCTCTTCCAGTCGGTGCGCGACGGATCGACCGGCGTCTCCCACAGCAGCTGGCGCACGACGCCGGTCGCCTCCTTCAGCCAGGCGTCGAACTCGGGATAGATGGCGGCGTCCTTCTTCGAGAACTTCGCGAAGCTCGCCTGCGTCTTCGCCATGTTGTCGGAAAACACGATGTAGCCGCCGTCGTCCATCGGCGAGATCATGTCGGAGCACGGCAGCACCTCGAGCCCGTGCCGCTTCAGCTCGAAGTCGCGGATGATGCGCGGGTGCAGCAGGCTCATCAGGTAGGAGAAGATCGAGGCCCGGAAGCCGGGGGCGATTTCCTCCGTCACCGCCGCGCCGCCGACCACGCCGCGCCGCTCCGTCACCAGCACCTTCAGTCCCGACCGGGCGAGGTAGTTGGCGCAAACGAGGCCGTTGTGGCCGGCCCCGATCACGATGGCGTCACAGGCGGTGGTTGCGGACATGGCGGTTGATCCCTCGCGGCGCATGGCTTCCGTTTCCGGCAGACCCTTGTTTCCGGCAGGCCTTGGCGAGTAAAGCCTTTTTCGCCGCCGATGCAACGGGCGGCGAGCGCGGGACAGGGCCATCGTGAGCACAAGCTATCTCGCCGGCGTCGACACGGGCGGCACCTACACCGACGCCGTGCTGGTCGACGCCGCGACCGGCGCGGTCGCCGCCGCCGCCAAGGCGTTGACCACGCGCGGCAACCTGTCGGTCGGCGTCATCGAGGCGCTGGAGCGGGTGATCGCCGCGGCCGGTGACGGCGCGGCGGCGCAGGTGCGGCTGGTCTCCATCTCCACCACCCTCGCCACCAACGCCGTGGTGGAAGGCCACGGCAGCCCGGTGGCGATCCTGCTCGTCGGCTTCGACGCCGAGATGGTGGCGCGCTCGCGGCTGGCCGAGACGTTTCCGCAGCTCCCCATCGAGGTGATCGCGGGCGGCCACGACCACAACGGCGACGAAATCGCCGCGCTGGACGAGCGCGCGGTGGAGGCGGTGGTGCGCCGCCATCGCGACAGCGTCGCCGCCTTTGCGGTGGCCTCCCGCTTCGCCGTTCGCAACGCCTCGCACGAACACCGCGTGCGCGACGTCATCGAGCGCGACGCGCCCGGCAGGCCGGTGACGCTCTCGACCGAACTGTCGAGCGAACTCGACGCGCCGCGCCGCGCCCTCACTGCGGTGCTGAACGCCCGCCTTCTGTCGCGCATCGCCGATCTCATCGCCTCCGTGGAGCTCGCCCGCCGGCGTCTCGGCATCGATGCGCCGCTGATGATCACCCGCGGCGACGGGTCGCTCGCCCGCGCCGGGGCGGTGGCGGCGCGGCCCATCGAAACCGTCCTGTCCGGCCCCGCCGCCAGCCTGATCGGCGCGGCGAAACTCACCGGACTGGCGAACTTCATCATGTCCGACATCGGCGGCACCACCACCGATCTGGCGATCCTGAAGGACGGCCGCCCGACCGTGACGGCGAAGGGCGCGGACGTGGGAGGATGGCGCACGATGGTCAACGCCATCGACGTCCGGACCATCGGGCTCGGAGGCGACAGCGCGGTGTCGCTCACGCCATCGGGCCGAATCGTGATCGGGCCGGAGCGCGCCGCGCCGGTGTCGCTGATCGCCAGCCGCTTCCCTGGCGTGATCGCCGATCTCGCCGCCGAGCTTGACGACACCGAGGGCGTGTCGCAGCACGGGCGCTTCGTGATGCTGCCGCTGGGGTCGCAGGGCGGGGCGCCGCCTCCGGCCTCGCTTTCGGAGCGCGAGCGCCGGATCATGGAGCGGATCGGCGTCGAGCCGAAACCTTACGGCAAGCTCGCCATCTCGACGGGCGCGGCGCGAGTGCTCGCCGGTCTCGCCCGCAAGGGGCTCGTCCAGATCGCCTGTTTCACGCCGTCGGACGCGGCGCATGTGCTGAACCTTCAGGCCAACTGGAACCGGGAGGCGGCGGTGCTTGCCGCCCGTCTGCTCCACCGCGCTCAGGCCATGCGCGCCCCCGACCTCGAGGGCGCCGAGGCGATCTCGCGCGAGGTCTGGCGCGAGACGGTGCGGCTGTCCGGCCACGCCGTGCTCGCCACCGCGCTCGGCTCGCCGGCGACGCGCGCCGACAAGCCCGATCCGTTGCTCGACGCGATCGCGGACGGCCGCGGCGCAGTCGGGCTCGTAAAGCTCGCCGCCGTGCCCTGCGTTCCCGTGGTGGCGGTCGGCGGCCCGGCGCGGGTGTTCTACCCGGAGGTCGCCCGCCGGCTCTCGTGCGAGGTCGTTTACCCCGGCCACTTCGACGTGGCGAACGCGGTGGGCGCGGCGACCGGCGCGGTGGTGGGGCGATCCGCCATCGAGGTCAGCGGCGACGGATCGGGGCTGTTCCTCGTCTACGCCGGCGGCGGCGTCGCCCGCTTCACCTCCGGCGCAAAGGCCCTCGCCCATGCGGAGGCGACAGCACGCGAAGGCGCCGAGGCGCAGGCCCGCGCCATGGGGGCGACCGGCGTCGATCTCACCGTGCGGCGGCACGTCGTGATGCTGCCCGACAGCGTCAACGACGACGGCGTGTCGCACGCCCGGATCGAGGCCGAGGCGATCGGCCAGGCGAGCTTCGGGGGCAAGGCGGAAGCCGCCGGGTAGCCGACAGGGAAGCGTTGCCGAACCCCGTCCGTTTGGCTATCAGACCGGTTTCTCCACAACCTTTGTGCACGGCACGGCAAGACCGGGGGCTTCACGCGATGGCGCGCCAGTTCATCTATCACATGCAGGGGCTGACCAAGGCCTACGCCGGCGGCAAGAAGGTGCTCGACAACATCCACCTCTCCTTCTACCCGGACGCCAAGATCGGCGTGCTGGGTCCCAACGGGTCCGGCAAGTCCACGCTGCTTCGCATCATGGCCGGCATCGACCGGGAGTTCGTCGGCGACGGCTGGGTGGCGCAAGGGGCGACCGTCGGCTACCTGCCGCAGGAGCCGGAGCTCGATCCCGCCCTCGACGTCATGGGCAACGTGATGGAAGGCGTCGCCGCCAAGAAGGCGATTCTCGACCAGTACAACGCGCTGATGGCCGACTACAGCGACGAGAACGCCGAGAAGGCGGCGGCGCTCCAGGACGTCATCGACGCACAAAACCTGTGGGACCTCGACTCCCAGGTCGAGCAGGCGATGGACGCGCTGCGCTGCCCGCCGGGCGAGGCCTCGGTGGACAACCTGTCAGGCGGCGAGCGCCGCCGCGTGGCGCTGACGCAGCTCCTGCTACGCCAGCCCGATCTCCTCCTCCTCGACGAGCCGACAAACCACCTCGACGCCGAGTCGGTGAACTGGCTGGAGGCGCATCTTCGGGCCTATCCGGGCGCCATCCTGATCGTCACCCACGACCGCTACTTCCTCGACAACGTGACGGGGTGGATTCTCGAACTCGACCGTGGCCGCGGCATCCCCTACGAGGGCAACTACTCGGCGTATCTGGCGCAGAAATCGAAACGCCTGCAACAGGAGTCGCGTGAGGACGCCGCCCGCCAGAAGGTGATCGACCGCGAGCGCGAGTGGATCGCGGCGCGCCCCAAGGCGCGGCAGGCCAAGAGCAAGGCGCGCATCAAGGCCTATGACGAACTGCTGCGCGCCAACGAGGAGCGGCTCAAGTCCACGACGGCGCAGATCGTGCTGCCGCCAGGGCCCCGGCTTGGCGCCGATGTGATCGAGGTGGAGAACCTCTCGAAAGCCTACGGCGACCGCCTGCTCATCGACGGGCTGTCGTTCAAGCTGCCGCCGGGCGGCATCGTCGGCGTCATCGGGCCGAACGGGGCCGGCAAGACGACGCTGTTCCGCATGATCACCGGGCAGGAGCAGCCGGATTCCGGCGCGATCCGGGTGGGCGAGTCGGTGGCGCTCGGCTACGTCGACCAGAGCCGCGATTCGCTCGATCCCGACAAAACCGTGTGGCAGGAAATCTCCGGCGGCGACGATGTGCTCTCGCTCGGCAGGCGCGAGGTGAACAGCCGCGCCTACGCCTCCGCCTTCAACTTCAAGGGCGCCGACCAGCAGCAGAAGGTCGGCACGCTCTCCGGCGGCCAGCGAAACCGCGTCCACCTCGCCAAGAT
Source organism: Aestuariivirgaceae bacterium (assembly GCA_036746875.1). Classification (GTDB taxonomy): domain Bacteria; phylum Pseudomonadota; class Alphaproteobacteria; order Rhizobiales; family Aestuariivirgaceae; genus DAIODI01. The sequence continues at coordinate 4,318 of DAIODI010000124.1, forward strand.
GCTGAAGTCGGGCGCCAACGTGCTGCTGCTCGACGAGCCCACCAACGACCTCGACACCGAGACGCTGGCGGCGCTGGAGGAGGCGCTGGAGGACTACGCCGGCTGCTGCGTCATCATCAGCCACGACCGCATGTTCCTCGACCGGCTGGCGACCCATATCCTCGCCTTCGAGGGCGACAGCCATGTCGAATGGTTCGAGGGCAACTTCCACGACTACGAGGAGGACAAGAAGCGCCGGCTCGGGGCCGATTCGGTGATGCCGAAGCGGATCAAGTACAAGAAGTTCGCCCGCTGAGGGGGCGAACGCTCAGCGGTTGAGGGCTTCGACGAGCGCGTTCACGTCGCCCCCGTTCTTGGCGATGAAGCGCTGAAAGATGCCGCGCTGCATATAGGCGAGGGAGAAGCCGAGCACGTTGATGTCGGCGATCTGGTAGCCCTTGCCGTCGCGCGCCACCTTGAAGACGACGTTGTAGGTGGAGCCGGTGAGCAACGTGACCTTGGTGTTGACGAGCGCCGCGCCGCTGTCGTCGATGGTGACCTCGCCGATTTCGGCCTTGCCCACCTGGTACTGGCGCGAACTGTCGGCGAAGTAGCGGGCCATGAACAGGCTGACGCCCTTGAAGTAGGACGGGCGCTGCGCCTTCTGCAGGTCTTCACGGTACTGCCCGAGCGCATAGAGCGCGATGCCCTCGACATCGGCGTGGCTCAGGATCGCCTTCTGGAAGCTCGACACCGTGCCAATGCGCTGCGCCTGCATCAGGTCGTCGGCCGCTTCGCGCATGTAGCGCGCCGCCCCCTTGGGATCGACGGCGGCCTGCGCGGCCGCCACGAGCGGCCCTGCAACCTGCGCGGCGCCAAGCCCGGCAAGGATGAGAAGGAAACGGCGTCTGTGAAGGCTCATGGGGCGAAGGTGCTCAATGGGGAATCGCTCGAGGCGGACGACCCGTCTTCAAGTAATTGAAGCGTTGGAGCAGCGTCAACCGGCAACCGCAGTCGCTGGTTGAACGATACATAAAGATATGTTTATGTGGTTATGGAAATTATGGGAGCGCCTGTCGCATGGACGCATTGCTCAAGGCCCTGAAGGCGGTCGCCGAACCGACGCGGATCCGGCTGCTCGCCATCATCGCCGACGGCGAATGCAATGTCAGCGAACTGACGGCGATCCTGTCGCAGAGCCAGCCGCGCGTCAGCCGTCATCTGAAGCTGCTCGTCGACGCCGGACTCGTCGAACGCCACAAGGAAGGCGCCTGGGTGCTGTTCCGGCTGGCCCGCGCCGATATCGTCGCCGACATCCTGAACCACGTTCCGGCGGACGATCCGCTCATCCTGCGCGATCGCGAACGCCTCGCCGCCATCAAGGCGAAGCGGCGCGCGGCGGCGGAAGCCTACTTCAGCAAGGTCGCCCCCTCGTGGTCGGCGGTGCGCTCGCTGCACATCGACGAGAAAGCCGTGGAGGCGGCGCTCTGCGCCATGGTGGGGAAGGCGCCCGTGGGCCGCCTTGTCGATCTCGGCACCGGCACGGGCCGGATGCTCGAACTTTTCGCGCCCTACGCCCGCGAGGCGGTGGGCATCGACGCCAGCCGCGAGATGCTCGCGCTCGCGCGCGTCGCCATCGAGCGGCAGGGCCTCGCCAACGCCCAGGTGCGGCTCGCCGATATCGCTCACCTGCCGCTGCCCGACCGCTCCAGCGACCTCGTCATCCTCCATCAGGTGCTGCACTTCGTCGACAACCCCTTCGAGGCGATCGCCGAGGCGCGCCGGGTGCTGGCGCCGAACGGCCGTCTCGTCGTGGTCGATCTTGGCCCGCACGAGCGCGAATTCCTGCGCGAGCAGCACGCCCACCGCCGCCTCGGCGTCGGCCACGACGCGATGCAGCGCTGGCTCGCCCGCGCCGGGCTTGAACTCACGCGACGCCAGACGCTTGCGGCGACCGGCAGCGAAGGGCTCGACGTCAACCTGTGGATGGCCCGCCGGCCGGAGGCGAATCATGTCTGACGGGCTCTCGGTCTCGTTCGAGTTCTTCCCGCCGCGCGACGCCGCCGCCACCGAAGCGCTCGCCGCCCAGGTGTCGAAACTGGCCGCGTTCAACCCTGCTTTCGTCTCCGTCACCTACGGCGCAGGCGGCTCGACGCAGGACGCCTCGATGGCGCTCGCCGACCGTCTCGCCAACGGCTTCCGCCTGCCGGCCGCCGCCCACCTCACCTGCGTCGGCAAGTCGCGCGCCGAGGTGGACGAGGTGGCGCGCGCCTTCATCGCGTGCGGCGTCACCCGGTTCGTGGCGCTGCGCGGCGATCCGCCGGCGGGCGAGCGCCGGTTCGAGCCGCACCCCGACGGCTACACCAACGCCGCCGATCTCGTGGCCGGGCTGTCGCGGCTGGGCGATCTCGACATCTCGGTCGCCGCCTACCCCGAAAAGCATCCCGAGAGCTTCACCATGGAGGTGGACCTCGCCCTGCTCGCCGCCAAGGTGGAGGCGGGAGCGACGCGCGCGATCACCCAGTTCTTCTTCGACAACTCCGCCTACTTCCGTTTCGTCGACCGGGTGCGCGCCCGCGGCATCGCCATACCCGTCGTGCCGGGCATCCTTCCGGTGATGAGCCTGGAGCGCGTGGCGGTCTTCGCCGAACGGTGCGGGGCGCGGCTCACCGCCGATTTCGCCCGCCGCTTCGAGGGGCTTGAGGACGACCCCGAGCAGCGCAAGCTCGTCGCCGCCGCGGTCGCCGCCGAACAGGTGGCGAAACTCGCCGACGCCGGCGTCACGCAGTTCCATTTCTACACGCTCAACCGCGCCGACGTGACCGCCGCGATCTGCCGGATGCTCGGCCTATCGGCCGTCCCCGACGCGGCGGCTGCGGCGTGAGCTCACCAGAGCCCGTGGAACGCGTTGACCGTCTTCACCGCCTTGCGCGCCTTCACGCGCTCGACCAGCGTGGCGATCCTGGGGTTGCGCTTCAGGACCGTCTCGGGCTCGGGGTGCCAGTAGACAAGCATGGCGAGATAGACATCAAGCGCGCTGAACGTCTTCCCCAGCATGAACGGCCCGGCCCCGATCGCCGTGTCCACGATGGCGAACTGACGGTCCATGTCGGCGAGCGCCGCCGCGCGGACGCCGGCGACGTCGCCCGCCGCGGTCGAGAACCGGTCGGCGTAGTAGACGCGAAGATCGGCCGTGTACGTGTTGACGGCCAGGAACACGAGCCAGCGCAGGAACCTGGCCCGGTTGCGCCCCTGCGGCGCGGGCGCCATCACGCCGAGCTTGTCGCAGAGCCAGATCACCATCGCCGCCGATTCCGTCAGCACCTCGCCGTTGGGCAACTCCAGCACCGGCACCTGCGCCATCGGGTTGAGCTTCAGGAATTTCACGGTCTTGTGTTCCCCGGCCTTGGTGTCCACCGGGATGATCCGGTAGCGCGCGCCCGCCTCCTCAAGGATGGCGTGGGCCGCAAAGCCGCCGGTTCCGCGGCTCGTATAAAGCTTGAACATCGGGTGTCTCCATGATTGGATTCGCGCCGACGGGCCGGGGATGCCTCGCGGTGCAACGGTTCGGTCGACGCAACCGGGAAAGGACCGGCGGAATGCCGGGCGGATCATGCAGGATCATCGTGCGGCGCCCATGAACCAGCGTGTCCGGTTCACCTATTCAACCGAAGACCAGCCGCTCATTCAACGGGCGATCATCAGGGCGATCGAGAAGCTGGGCGGCCAGCGCAAGCTGAAGAAGCTCTATGACGAGCATGTCCGCAACCCGGTCAACGGCGAAACGTTCTTCGAGGCCGCCATACGGCTTCTCAAGCTCGACGTCATCTTCGATGAGGCCAAGCTTTCCCGCGTGCCGCGTTCGGGCCCGGTGATCTTCGTCGCCAATCACCCCTACGGCGTGCTCGACGGCGTGACGCTGACGTGGCTCGCCATGAAGGTGCGCCCGGACGTCAAGGTGCTCGCCAACTCGGTGCTGTGCCAGGCGCCCGACGCCCGGGACAATCTGCTGCCGGTCGATTTTGCGCCCACGCCCGAAGCGCGCCAGACCACCATCGAAACCCGCATCGCCGCGCAGAAGTGGCTCAAGGCCGGCGCCGCCATCGGCATCTTTCCCGGCGGCGGCGTCTCGACGAGCGAGAAGCCGCTGAAAGGCCGCGCTATCGATCTGCCGTGGGCGCCGTTTACCGCCAAGCTGGTGCACTTTTCGAAGGCGACCGTTGTCCCGGTCTACTTCTGCGGCCAGAACAGCCGCCTGTTCCAGCTCGCCAGTCACCTGAGCATGACGCTGCGCCTGTCGCTGGTGTTTCGCGAAACCGCCCGGCGCATCGGCACACGGCTTGAGATCCGCATCGGCGAGCCGATCCCTTACGCCGAACTTGCCCACCTCACCGACCGTTCGGAGATGACGCGGGAGCTGCGCCGCCGGACCTTCTCGCTCGGCGGGGTGACGGCAGGGTTCGGCGAGGCGGAGTTCATGCGCGAGTTCAAACTGAAGAGCGCGAAGAAGCGCGACGACGACTGAGGAGTTCATGCCGCCGCTGATCCGTCTGGTCATCACCCACGCCGCGCTGGGCGCCGCAACCGGCCTCGTCGTGCTGGCGGCCGTGCTTGGGCTCGATCTCTTCGGCATGGGCGGCTTCGTCGCCCGCTCGCGCGACGCGACGCTGGCGGTGTTCGTCCTCGGCCTGTCCTTCGCCTCGATGTTCGCCGCCGTCGCGGTCTCGGTCGCGGTCTTG
>DAIODI010000125.1:0-8853 GCA_036746875.1 Aestuariivirgaceae bacterium
CTCGAGGAGCCGCTGTCGCCGGGCCTCCTCGCCCGGCAGGCCGGGCTGTCCACCCGCCAGCTCGAACGGCTGTTCCGCCGTTACCTGGACCGCTCGCCGAAGCGCTACTACCTCGAACTCCGGTTGAAGAAGGCGCGCTCGCTGCTGCTGCAGACCGATCTGTCGGTCATCAACGTGGCGCTCGCCTGCGGCTTCTCCTCACCGTCGCACTTCTCCAAGTGCTACCGCGCCCATTACGGGCGAACGCCCTATCGCGAGCGCGGCGTTCCAGTGAGCGAACCGCGCGCGGCGGCCGCAGGGTAGCCCGCCATGCCGCCGGCTGGATGCCGCCTTGGCGGGATGATGCGCTAAAACAGCGCAAGCTGCTCGCCGGGCTCAGCCGGGCGCCGGAAGTGCTGGGTGGCGAGCTTCAGCTTCTCGGTGTTGAGGCCGAGCCGCTTCGCCGCCAGCTCAAACCGCCGCCCGATGGTCCAGGCGTAGGGACCGGAACCGCTCATCCGGGCGCCGAACGTGGCGTCGTAGTCCTTGCCGCCGCGGCTCTGGCGGACCAGCGACAGCACATGCTGGGCGGCGTCCGGGCGCTCCGTCATCAGCCATTCGCGGAACAGCGCCTTCACCTCGTGCGGCAGCCGCAGCAGGATGTAGCCGGCCTCGCGCGCGCCGGCGAGTTTCGCCGCGCCGAGAATCGTCTCCACCTCGTGGTCATTGAGCGCCGGGATCACCGGCGCCACCATCACCGCCGCCGGCACGCCCGCCGCCGAGAGCATCTCGATCGCCTTCAGCCGGTTCGCCGGCGTGGAGGCGCGCGGTTCCAGCGACCGGGCGAGCTTCGCGTCCAGCGTCGTCACCGACAGCGCCACCTTGACGAGCCGCTTCCTCGCCATCTGCGACAGAATGTCGAGGTCGCGCGTCACCATCGCCGACTTGGTGACGATGCCCACCGGATGGTTGAACTCGGCCAGCACCTCAAGAATCTGCCGGGTGATGCGGTAGCGGCGCTCCACCGGCTGATAGGGGTCGGTGTTGGCGCCGATCGCGATGGTCTGCGGCTTGTAGGCCGGGTGCGACAGCTCCTGGCGCAGCAGTTCCGCGGCGTTGGTCTTGGCGAACAGGCGCGATTCGAAGTCCAGCCCCGGCGAAAGCCCCATGTAGGCGTGCGTAGGCCGGGCGAAGCAGTAGGCGCAACCGTGCTCGCAACCCCTGTAGGCGTTGATCGAACGGTCGAAGGAAATGTCGGGAGAGTCGTTGCGGGTGATGATGGTGCGCGCCGTTTCCTCCGTGACGGTGGTCCTGAAGACGGGAAGCTCCTCAAGCGACCGCCAGCCGTCGTCGAAGGCTTCGGTCGCCAGCGCCTCACATCGGCCGCCGCCATTGGACCTCGACCCGCGGCCGCGTGCGCGCTCCGCCGTCAGGGCGTCGACCGCCACCTCCATGCCCGCAATGTTTCGCCTGTCCAGCACCGTCGTCATGCCGGGCACGCTATCGGATCGTTTGGAACAAATCAAGAACAGACTGTTCAGGGGGCGCCCCGCCGCGCGTCCAGCGACCACCGGCCGGGGCCGAACGCGGCGAGCGCGAGAAAGCCGCCCGCCATCGTCAGGTTCTTGCCGAAGTGGATGAACTCGTTGGCGTCGCCGACGGCGCCGTGGAACAGAACGGCGGTGAGCGCGCAGAACGCCGCCAGCGCCAGCGCCGCCCAGCGGGTGAACAGGCCGACGAGGATCGCAAGCCCGCCCGCGAACTCCAGCGCGATGACGAACGGCAGGAGCGATCCCGGCACGCCGAAGCCCGCCATGTAGTCGAGCACGCCGGAGTAGGTCTGCACCTTGAGAACCCCCTCGACGATGAAGAACCACGACATCAGCGCGCGGGCGAGAAGGGCAAGGGCGTCTTGCGGAAACATCATGCGGGTCTCCGTCGGTCGTTGCGCCATGGTAGCCCAAGCGGCCGCGCAAGTCAGGCGCGCGGTCACGACTGCGACAGCGATCCGGCAGGCGGGAATGTTCAGCCGCGACGCTGTCCTTGCTCCGGTCCGCCCGCGAACTGCCCCGCCCGCGAACTGCCCCGCCCGCGAACTGGCCCGCCCGGGGAGCGCCCGCCGCGGCGTCGTCAGGCGGCTGGGCCGGTTTCCTCCCGGGTAGCCGCCGCTGTGTCGCGGTCGCCGGCGCCGGGCGTGTACGCCGGTGGCTGGCGCGGGGTGCGCCTTGCGTTTATCTTTGCGGCCATGGTTGTTCACGAACGCCATGTGGTGCTTGGCGCGCGCGGCGCCGTCGGCGCCGCCGTGGTGGCCGAACTGCAAGCGCACGGCCGCGACGTCCTGGCGCTCCGGCGCACCGACGCCGACGCGCGAACCCCCGGCGCGCTCGGACCGTACGTCACCGGCGCGAGCCACGTCTACCTCTGCCTCGGCCTGCCCTACACCGCGGCGATCTGGGAACGCGACTGGCCGGCGGTTATGACGAACGTGCTCGACACCTGCCAGGCCGCCGGCGCCCGGCTCATCTTCCTCGACAACACCTACATGTACGGCCCGCCGCCGCTCGCCACTCCCTTCGGCGAGGATCACCCGCAGCAGCCCGTCACCCGCAAGGGGAAGGCGCGCAAGCGCACCGCCGATCTCGCCCTCGCCGCCCACCGCGAGGGGCGGGTGCGCGTGGTGATCGGCCGCGCCGCAGACTTCTACGGACCTGGCGCGGCCAACTCGCCCTTGTACATTCGCTTCCTCGAAAACATCCTCGCGGGCAAGGCCCCGCAAACCTTCATGCCGCAGGGGCCGCGGCACACCTGGGCCTGCACGTCAGATCTCGGCCGGGCGCTGGTGCGCCTTGCCCTCGATGAGGCGGCCTACGGCGACGTGTGGCATCTGCCGGCCGGACCTGCCTTGACGGTTGAGGACATGGCCGATCTGTTCCGCCGCGAGACCGGCCGGGACTTTCGCGTGTCCTTCATCCCGCCGGGGGTCGTCCGCCTTCTGGGTCTGTTCAACCCCGCGGTGCGCGAAGTCAGCGAGATGGGCTATCAGTTCCGCAGCGACTACGTGATCGACTGGTCGCGGTTTCGCGCCCGCTATCCCGATGCCGGCGCGACGCCCTATGAAGCCGGGGTGCACGCCATGGTCAGGTCGTTCGCGACGGCGCGCTGAAGCGTCCCGGGGACGTCTCTGACCGGCCCGGTCAACCGTCGGGCTGCGCCTTGTCTCCCAGCGACAGCACCAGGGCAGGTCCAAGCACGAGATCGCCGCGATTTCTGAACTCGGCAGTAATGGGCGGGGTCGCCGCCGCCATGTCGGCGACGCCGCCGCTCATCGCAAAGCCGTTGACGGCGAGATGCGCCGCGAGCGCAAAGATGCGACGGCGCATCTCCCGGTCGCCCATCGCCGCCGGAGCGAACTCGATCTCCATGCCGATGAACGGCGCAAGACCGGTGGACGCCGCGGCCACGCGCGGCCGGCCGTCCGTATCGGGGGCCGCCTCGTGCAACCTGACATCGAACCACAGCCGGGCGGGCGCTTGCCCGTGGACGAGGTCGCGCGCGCCGGCGTTGAGCGCCTTCGCCGTCGCGCAGACCCCGGAGGCGCCGAACACCACCGCCTCCGCCGGAAGCGCCATGGCCATGGCCGAAAGCACAATGGTCATCGCCGCCGCGCCTTCGAGCGCCGCAGGCTGGCCGTCGACCGGCTCGATCATCGCCAGCACCGTATGCGCCTCTCCCGCACGTGCGGCGGCGACCGCCTGCGGTTCGCCGAGGAGCGGCGCGTCCTGCGGCAACGGCGCGTCGATCGTCATGGCGATGATGGGCTGGCCGTTCACCGTCAGGGCAAGCGCCCTGTCGCCGAAGGTTTCGGCCAGCGGCAAGGGCTCAACGTCGAGGCCGGCGTCGCCAAACGCGCGGCAGGCCGCCGCCACGCTGGTCGCCGAAGCGCGGTGGGCGGCCGGATGGACGAGGTAGGAGAGAAACTGCCTGGCCTTGAGGTCCCCCACGGGCTCTTCGTCGGCGGCGTCGCCGGGTGGAGCGGCCGGCGCCACGGCGTGACCCCCGTCGGAGGCGGCCTCGGCGACAACCCCGGCCACGGCGCCATGGTCCTCGCCGGCGGGTTCGGCGGAGGAGCCGCCAGGGAACTCCGGCGGCTCCGGCGAGGGTCCGTCAGGCGGGTTCACGTCATGGCCTTCGTCCGGCGCGTACCCGGACCCCGCGTGTTCGGCGCGTGAGTCACCAGGTCCTTCCGCCGCGTCCGCAGACCCGGGCGGGGAGAGAGCGCTGTGGACCGTTTCGTCCGGGATCGCCGAAACGGCTTCCGGCGCCGCTGCAAACGGGTCTGTCTCCACGGGCGGCGGCAGCGGCGGCAACGGCTCTATCCCGGAGGCGGCGCCGGCGGGCGCCTCGGCGTCGGGCGTGGCGACGTCGGGCGCGCCCGGATCGGACGCGGCGGCGGGGGGCGCGATGGCTTCGGTTGACGGCAGGTCAACACGATCGAGGGCTCCGGTCGTTTCGCCGGCCGCCTGCGGCGGAGCTTCAACGCCGCTCTCCATGCCGTTGCCGTCAGCATTGGCCGCCGGAGCCGGGCTCGCGCCTCCGGACGTCAGGAGCGTCGCCAGCCGGTTGAGAATCGACACCTGCTGCGATCCCTCACCCGAAGCCGCCGGCGGGTTTCGCCGGGGCAAGATCGGGATGGCGTCCCAAAACGACGGCGCAAGACTTGCACCAGGCGTCACGTCGTCCGTCCGGGCGGCGACGCCGGAGGGTGGCGCTTTGGATCGCTTTCCAAACGGCATGAGCGCACTCCCTGCTTACTGGCCGCAAGCGGCGCGCTGCTTGCGAAACAATGAGCATACTCGGCGCTTTTGTAGCGGGTTGTTTCACAAAAAGAAAATCATAATTGCCAACATGCCCTGATTTTCTGGCTTAGCGTAAACATGTACCAAGTCAGCTTTCGCCTGATACGCGATCCAGTCAAGGGACACTGATACCGGAGTCGCCGGTCGTATCTTGCCCGGGTGATGGCCGCATCGAGCTGATGGCCGGGATGGTCGCCAAAGACCTTCACGCGACCGGCGCCGCTGTCGATATCAGGCGCGTTCCCGGACGCACGCCGCGAACGCGAACGCCTGGCCTTCCGGGCCGCGCGCGCCACGGCGCAACCGCGCCCCCCGTAACACAATTGCGTGATTGACAGCGCCGTGGCCGGTCTGTTCCCTGCTTCCGCCTCGGGCGGCCCGCCGCAGGGGGTTGGAGCAAGGACGCTCGATCAATCGGGGTGAACGTCGCGATGGCCAAGGGGAAGTGGGTGTACCGGTTCGGCGCCGGCGCTTCAGAAGGCGATGCCGGGATGAAGACCCTGCTCGGCGGCAAGGGCGCGAACCTCGCCGAGATGAGCAATCTCGGGATCCCCGTCCCGCCCGGCTTCACGATCACCACCGAGGTCTGCACTGCGTTCTATCGCGGCGGGCAGGCTTATCCGCCGGGTCTGCGCGAAGACGTCGCCGGCGCCCTGCGCTTCGTCGGCGAGAGCGTCGGCGCGGCGTTCGGCGATCGTGCCCGGCCGCTGCTCGTTTCGGTGCGGTCCGGCGCGCGGGTGTCCATGCCCGGCATGATGGACACCGTCCTCAACCTCGGCCTCAACGACGAGACGGTGGAGGGGCTTGCGGCGCGCTCCGGCAACCAGCGCTTCGCCTACGACAGCTACCGCCGGTTCATCCAGATGTATTCCGACGTGGTGCTCGGCGTCGACCATCACGCCTTCGAGGACATCCTCGACGAGTTCAAGGACAGCATCGGCGCCAGCACTGACACCGAGCTCTCCGCTGACGACTGGCGGCAGATCATCGCCCGCTACAAGGCGTTCGTGGAGGAGGAGACCGGCTCGCCGTTTCCCCAGGAGGTGAACGAGCAGCTCTGGGGAGCGATCGGCGCGGTGTTCCAGTCGTGGCAGTCGCCGCGCGCCATCACCTACCGGCGGCTCCACGCCATCCCCGAGGACTGGGGCACGGCGGTCAACGTCCAGGCGATGGTGTTCGGCAACATGGGCGACACCTCCGCCACCGGCGTCGCCTTCACCCGCAATCCCTCAACCGGCGAGAACGCGCTTTACGGCGAGTTCCTGGTCAACGCGCAGGGCGAGGACGTGGTCGCCGGCATCCGCACGCCGCAGAACATCACCGAGGCCGCCCGCATCGCCGCCGGGTCGGACGCGCCCTCGCTCGAAGCGCTGATGCCCGAAACGTTCCGTGAGCTGAAGGCCACCTTCGACCGGCTGGAGGCGCATTACCGCGAGATGCAGGATCTCGAGTTCACCATCCAGGACGGCAAGCTCTGGATGCTGCAAACGCGCACCGGCAAGCGCACCGCCAAGGCGGCGCTGAAGATCGCGGTGGACATGGCGGGCGAGGGGCTGATCAGCCGCGAGACGGCGCTGGCGCGCATCGATCCAGGCTCGCTCGACCAGTTGCTGCACCCGACGCTTGATCCGGAAGCTCCCCGTCAGGTGCTCGCCACCGGCCTTCCCGCCTCGCCGGGCGCCGCCTCGGGCGAGATCGTGTTCGACAGCGACGACGCCGAGCGGGCCAAGGCGCAAGGCCGCCGGGTGATTCTCGTGCGCACCGAGACGAGCCCCGAGGACATCCACGGCATGCACGCCGCCGAAGGCATCCTGACGACGCGCGGCGGCATGACCTCGCACGCCGCCGTGGTGGCGCGCGGCATGGGCAAGCCCTGCGTATCCGGCGCCGGCGCGCTGATCGTCGACGCCGCCCGCGGCCGGATGACCGCCTCCGGCGTGACCCTGAACGCGGGCGACATCATCACCATCGACGGCTCGACGGGGCAGGTGATGAAGGGCGCGATCCCCACCATCCAGCCGGAACTCTCCGGCGATTTCGCCATCATCATGGGCTGGGCCGACGAGGTGCGCCGCCTCGGTATCCGCGCCAACGCCGACACGCCCGCCGACGCCCGCACCGCCCGCGACTTCGGCGCCGAGGGCATCGGGCTTTGCCGCACGGAGCACATGTTCTTCGACGGAGACCGCATCACCGCGGTGCGCGAGATGATCCTCGCCGCCACCGAGGCCGGCCGGCGCGCGGCGCTGGCGAAACTGCTGCCGATGCAGCGCGGCGATTTCGTCGAGCTGTTCACCATCATGGCCGGACTGCCCGTCACCATCCGCCTGCTCGATCCGCCGCTGCACGAGTTCCTGCCGCAGGGCGAGGATGAGATCGCCGCCGTCGCCGCCGCCATCGGCGCAAAGCCCGAGGCGTTGCGCAACCGGGTGCAGGAGCTGAAGGAGTTCAACCCGATGCTCGGCCATCGCGGCGTGCGCCTTGCGGTCTCCTATCCGGAGATCGCCGAGATGCAGGCGCGCGCCATCTTCGAGGCGGTGGTGGAGGTCGGCCGCAAGACCGGCAAGCCGCCGATCCCGGAGGTGATGATCCCGCTCATCGCCACCCGCGCCGAATACGACCTGATCGCCGCGCGCATCGCCGAGGTGTGCGGCGAGGTCGAGAAGGAGACCGGCACGAAGATCGAATACCTCTGCGGCACCATGATCGAGCTGCCGCGCGCCTGTCTGCGCGCCGGCGAGATCGCGCAGTCGGCGCAGTTCTTCTCGTTCGGCACCAACGACCTGACGCAGACCACCTTCGGCATCAGCCGCGACGACTCGGCCCGCTTCCTCGGCGAATACACGGCGAAGGGCCTGCTGCCGCTGGACCCCTTCATTTCCATCGACGTGGACGGCGTCGGCGAACTGGTGCGGATCGGCGTCGAGCGCGGCCGGGCCGCCCGCCCCGATCTCAAGCTCGGCATCTGCGGCGAGCATGGCGGCGACCCCGCGTCGGTGCGTTTCTGCCACGAGGCCGGGCTCGACTACGTGTCGTGTTCGCCGTTCCGCGTGCCGATCGCCAGGCTGGCGGCGGCGCAGGCGGCCATTCGCAAAGGTTGACCCGTCGTTACCGCAGGCGATCAAATTGCGGGACAGGGATCAACCTTCTGTTAACCAAGGGGCCGCCCGTAACCATGCCGGATCGCTAAAGGTTGCGGCGCTTGGTTAACCCGTGTTAAATGAACGTCCGTTCATACTTGAGGGGTCAACGGATCGGTAACTGGCAGTGGGATGCCGCCGGTCCGAGAAATGGGGTGAGGGGTTGACAGCGTCCGACCGCGCTCGACGGCCGAAATCGCGACCTTCCCGTTTCGACGATGATCAGGCGCCCGGTCTCGGGGTCGTCAGATCAGCGTCGCTGGTGATGGCCGGCATGATTCTCGTGGGCGCCGTGGCGCTCGCGGCGCAGACAATTTCCGAAAACGCCAACGCCCGCAGCCTCGCCAGCGACAATCTGAAACCGGTGTCGCCTTTGGCCGCGTCCTTGGCTCCCGGCACCGCCATCAAGGGGTCGTTGCTGGCCGGGCCGTTGCTGCATGAGGTCGAGCCGGTGACGCCGAAGGGCGCGCTGCTCGACGGCGGGGCCGATGTGCAGGTGGCCAGCAAGGGCGACTTCGCCGCCACCATGACGATCGCGCCGCGCGAGGACAGCATGGCCGTGATGGCGCGGCTGCCCGAAACGCCGTCGCTGTCGAAGATCGAAGAGAGTTTCCGTCTCGGCCGCGAGCACCGGAAGGCCGTGCTCGATAAACGCCGCACCCGTCTCGCCGAACAGCGCTGCCTCGCCACCGCGATCTATTTCGAGGCGCGCTCCGAGAGCGAGGAAGGGCAGATGGCCGTGGCCCGCGTCATCCTCAATCGGGTCAAGGATCCCGAGTATCCGAAGACCGTCTGCGGCGTCATCTACCAGGGGGCGGACCGTCGCAACAGCTGCCAGTTCTCGTTCGCCTGCGACGGGCGCGTCGATCAGCCGAAGA
>DAIODI010000126.1:0-8817 GCA_036746875.1 Aestuariivirgaceae bacterium
CGCGACCGGGATCGCCAGGGTCCGCCGGGCCGCTTCGACGACTGGCGCGATCCCGACCGGGATCGCGCCGGCGACCGGCCGGGGTGGGAGCAGGCGCTCCAGGATCGCCGCCCGCCGCGGCTCCTGAGCGAGCGCGACCTCAACCGTCGCATCCGCGCCACGCGCGCGGCGCTGGAGCGGGGGTACGACGGCGCGCCGCGAGAAGCGCTCGTCGAGCGATAGCGCGACGCCCGGCGCGAGCTGCGCCGCCGCATGAAGGACTGGCGCGACGAGCGCGACGGCTGGTGGGGCCGCCACGACGACGATGTGAACATCGCCATCAATATCATGATCGTGCCGGGCCTGCCGCCCTACCCGCGCCCGCCGATCGACTACGCCGAAGTGGACGACGCGACGCTGGAGGAATGGCTGATCGCGCCGCCCGCCATGCCGGTCGAGCGCAGGTACACGATGGCCGACATCGAGCGGTATCCGGCGATCCGCCAGGCGATGCCGGGAATCGAGATCGACTCGGTCCGCTTCGGCTTCAACCAGGACTTCGTGCCGGAGGAGGAGATCGGCGAGCTGTCGCGCATCGGCGAGATGCTGGAGGCGATCCTGCGCTCGAACCCCGGCGAGGTGTTCCTCATCGAGGGCCATACCGACGCGGTGGGGTCGGCCGCCTACAACATGGATCTGTCGCGCCGCCGGGCGGCGTCGGTGAAGGCGGCGCTCACGGACTTCTTCAACATCGCCCCCGGGAGCCTCGAGACCGCTGGTTACGGCGAGCAGTTCCTGAAGATCCCTGCGCCGGCCGCCGAGCCGGAGAATCGCCGCGTCACCATCCGCCGGATCACGCCGCTGGTAGGCCGGCGCTGACCGGCGACGGCCCTTCAGCGGCGCCGGAACGCCCGGCTCGTGACCTGCACCGGGTTGCCGTTCGGATCGCGGGCGTTGGCGAAGACGTACCCGGCGCCTTTATGGAGCGGGCCGAACTGGAGGCCGTTCGCCCGGGCGCGGGCGCAAAAGTCCTCGACGTCCCGGACGTCGAACGCGAGCTTGACGAGCGACTGCCCCGCCTTCTGCCCCTTGCCCATGGGATGCAGCATGAGGCTCGCGCCGGCGCCGGAGAGCTCGACGATGCGGTCGCCCTGTTCGTGCGTCGCCTTGAACCCGAAGTGCTTCTCGTAGAAGGCGGCGCACGCCTCCATATCGCGAACGTAGAGAACCAATCTGGTGAGCGGTGGCGGCGTCACGAGATGCGCTCCTCCAGGAAGGCCAGCATGTCGGCCTCGACGCGCGCATGGCCGGACCATTGCAGCAGCCCGTGGGGGCCGTCGTCGTAGATCCTGATCTCGCCCGGGCCGCCAAGCGAGCGCCCCAGCGCCTCGATGGAGATGCGCGGCACGATGTTGTCAGTTGTGCCCCAGCCGATGAACGCCGGGGTCTTCACCTTCGGCGCGTCGTTGGCGGCGCGGTCGGTGTGGTGTTTTTTCCCTTCTTCGCGGGCCCCGCCCCCTACCCCCCCCCCCCCCCCCCCCCCCCCCCCCCCCCCCGCGGCGCGCTCGTGCATGACGGTGAGGTCGCGATTGACCGTGACGCCCACCCAAGGGGCCAGCGTCTTGCCGAGCCACAGGCCCGCGTTCCAGGCGTAGCGGCCGGGGATGGCGCCGCGCACCGCCGGGGCGGCGAGCAACAGCGCCACGGGTGCGATCTCGCCCGTGGCCGCCGCCGCCAGGGCCACCCCGCCGCCCATGCTTTCGCCGGCGAGCACCAGCGGCGCGGCAGGCGCGGTCGCCTGCAACTGCCGCACGGCGGCCAGCGCATCAGCCACCAGCCGTCCGGCGCCCGGAAACGGCCGCGAGCGGATATCGCCCGCGCCGAACCCGCGATGATCGTAGGCCCAGACGCGAAACCCGGCGGCGGCGAGCCTCGGGGCGACCTGCGCGCAGCCGTGGCGGTTGTCGCCGTAGGCGTGCAGCGCCAGCACCACGCCGCGCGGCGCGCCCGCCGGGTCCCAGACCGCAAGCGGCCGGGCGCGGCCGTCCGGGAGGGTCAGCATGGTTTCAAGGGCGGTCATCCAAGCATTTACGCACCGGCGCGCGGGCCGGTTCTGACGCCTTGCCCCGGCGGCGAATCATCGGCATCGCTTGTCACGATGGCGAAAGGCATCCTGTCACACCTCCTGAAGCGCGACGAGGCGCCCCCGGCGGGCGAGCTGGTTATCGACGGCCGCCGCCTTCCCGTGACGTTCCGCCGCCACGCCGGCGCGCGGCGGATCGTGCTGCGCCTCGACCGCGAGAGGGAGGGCGTCGTGCTCACCCTGCCGCCGGGGGCCAGCGCCCGGCCGGCGCGGGAGTTCGCGGCCCGCCAGGCGGGCGGGATCTGGACGCGGCGCGGGCGCGCGCCGGAGAGCGTGCCGTTCCTGCCCGGCGAGACGGTGCCGGTGCGCGGCGTCGGGCACGAGATCGTCCACGAGGCGGCGGCGCGCGGACTGGTGCGTGCTGAAGCCGGCGATGCGCCGCGCCTCGTCGTGCCGGGTGGCCGCGAGCATGCGGCACGCCGCGTCTGCGACTGGCTCAAGGCGCAGGCCCGCAACGATCTTATGGACCGGTCGCGCCACCACGCGCAGGCCATGGAGGTGAGGTTCGCGCGCCTGTCGGTGCGCGACACGGTGAGCCGCTGGGGATCGTGTTCGGCCAGCGGCGCCCTCTCCTACTCCTGGCGGCTGATCCTCGCCCCGCCGTTCGTGCTCGATTACGTGTGCGCGCACGAGGTGGCGCACCTGAAGCACATGAACCACGGTCCCCGGTTCTGGGCGCTGGTCGCGCGTCATGCGCCGCGCATGGACGAGGCGCGCGCGTGGCTGAAGCGGGAAGGTTCGCGCCTGCAACGCTACGGCTGATCCGGCTCAACGGGCGTCGCGGACCTTCTGTTGCGCGTTGTGGCGCTGGGCCGGCTGCTGGCCGGCCTGCGGGCGGGCCTGAACGGGTTGCGCCTGCGGCTGCCGGGCGCCGCCGAACAGACCCCGCAGGGCGTCGAAGAAACCGCCGCCCTGGGCCTGCTGCGGCACCGGTTCGTGAACGGACGGGTCGAGGCCGGCCACCGGAACGTCGACGGGCGCGCCGGGATCGCCGGGCAGTTCGGCGAACGGCAGGCCCTCGTGCGCGGGCAGCATGATGTCGGCGAAGATCTCAGCCGGGATCGAGCCGCCGGTCATCTTCGCGGAAGGGGAGTTGTCGTCGTTGCCGGCCCAGACCCCGGTGATGAGGTAGGGCGAATAGCCGACGAACCACCCGTCCCGGTAATCCTGGCTGGTGCCGGTCTTGCCGGCGATGTCCTGGCCCTCGACCTTCGCGTTCGTGCCGGTGCCCGCCGCCACCACCTGGCGGAGCATGGTGTTCATGGCGTAGAGGTCGCGAGGCTGAACGACGGACGAGGCAGGCTCCGCCTGGCGCTCGTAGAGCACCGTGCCCGACCGCGTGGAGATGCGGCTCACCACATGCGGCTGGAGGAGATTGCCGCCGCTGGCGAACGCGCCGTAGGCGCTGGTCAGTTCAAGCAGCGTGACCTCCGAGGTGCCGAGCGCGATCGAGGCGTTGTCCTGCAGCGGTGAGGCGATGCCGAGCCGGTGCGCCGCGGCGATGACGTTCGCCGTGCCCGCCGTCACCGCCACCCTGGCGGCCACGGTGTTGAGCGACATCGCCAGCGCCTGCGTGAGCGTCACCGGCCCCAGATACTTGCGCCGGTAGTTCTCCGGCGACCAGTCGCCGATGGTCACCGGCTCGTCCACCTCGACGGTCTCCGGCGTCGCGCCCTGCTCCACGGCCGCGAGATAGACGAACGCCTTGAACGCCGATCCGGGCTGGCGCAAAGCCTTCACCGCGCGGTTGAACTGGCTCTTCGAGTAGGATCGCCCGCCCACCATTGCCACGACGCCGCCGCCAGGGTCCATCACCACGGCGGCGGCCTGCGTCACCTTGTACTTCCCGCCCTCGGCGGCGAGACGGGCGCGCACCGCCTTCTCGGCGATCTCCTGGATCGTGCGGTCGATGGTGGTCTCGACGACGATCGACTCCTTCAACGGCCCCGGTCCGGCGAGCTGCGGCAGCTGGTCGAAGATCCAGTCGACGATGTACTGGGTCGCCGGCTGCTCGACGTTCGTACGCACCGCGGTCTTCGCGCTCAGGGCCTCGGCGGCTTCCTCTTTCGTGATGAAGCCGGCGGCCACCATGTCGGAGATCACCTCGCGGGCGCGTTTGGCCGCACGCTCGGGTTGGTTGATCGGATTGTAGGTGGAGGGCGCCTTCAGCACGGCCGCGAGGATCGCCGCTTCCGGCAGCGTCACGTCGCGCGCCGATTTGCCGAAGTAACGCTGCGCCGCCTTCTCGACGCCGGTCGCCCCGGCGCCGTAGTAGACGCGGTTGAGATAGAGCTGGAGGATTTCGTCCTTCGTGTACTTGCTCTCCAGCCACAGCGCCAGCACCGCCTCCTGGAACTTGCGCTCCAGCGTCCGGTCCGGGGTGAGGAACAGGTTCTTGGCGAGCTGCTGGGTGATCGTCGAGCCGCCCTCCACCAGACGGCCGGCGGCGAGGTTGCGCACGCTCGCGCGCGCAATGCCGATGAGATCGATGCCGAAGTGCTGCCGGAACCGGCGGTCCTCCACCGCGATCAGCGCGTTCGGCACATAGTCGGGCACCTCGTCGAGCCGCACCTCGTCGCCGAAGAACGCGCCGCGCTCGGCCAGCACCCGGCCGTCGGCGGCGAGCACGATCACGCCGGGTTCGCGCTCCGGCACCTGGAACAGGCCCCGCTTGTCGAGGTTGACGAAGACATAGGCGACGGACGCGCCGGCGACGATGGAGCCCCACAGCGTCAGCGTCATCATCCACGACAGAAGCGTGAGGACGATCGGCCGCCGCCGCCGCTTCCTCGACCGTTCCGGTTCGCGCGACGACGCCCGGCCGCGGCCGCCGCCGGCGAGCCGGGGTTCCTGGCGCGCCACCCTGCGCCGCCTGCCGCCGAACAACCCCATCAGTGCACTCCGTGCTGCACCATCAGCGCCAATGGTGACCGCATGTGGGCCCGAAGGTTAACGCTGCCCGCGGCGGGTCATCACACGTCGAGGTTCGCCACTGCCAGCGCGTTCTCGCGGATGAAATCGCGGCGCGGCTCAACCAGGTCGCCCATCAGCTTGGCGAACAGGTCGCCGGCCTCGTCGGCCTGGCGCACCTGCACCTTGAGCAGCGAGCGAACGTTATCGTCGAGCGTGGTCTCCCAGAGCTGCTCCGGGTTCATCTCGCCCAGCCCCTTGTAGCGCTGCACGGCGATGCCCTTGCGGCCGTGCGCGAACACCGCCTCCAGCAGCGCCACAGGCCCGCGGATGACCATCTCGCCGTCCTTGCGCCGCAGCCGCGCCGCCCTGGCGTAGATCTCCTGGAGATGCGGGGTGCGCCGGTCGAGGCGCATGGCGTCGGCCGACCCGATGAGCTTGCCGTCGATGACGTGGACCTCCCGCACCCCGCGCAGCATCCGCGAGAACACGAGGCCGCCATCCGGCGTCGGTTCGCCGGTCCAGCCACGGTCGGTCTCGTCCGACATCAGGTCGAGCCTGCGGGCGATGTAGGCGGCCGCGCCCTGCGCGCGCCCGGCGTCGCTGAGAACTTCAGGGTTGAGCGCCCCGGCGATCGCCGCCTGCTCGACGACGAAGCGCGGGTAGCGCGAGTGCAGCGCGTCCAGCGCCTGGCGCACCGCCAGCGCCTCGCCGACAATGGCGGCGAGGTCGGCGCCGGAACGCTCCTCGCCGCTGGCGAGGGTGAGCACCGCGTCCTCAAGGCCAAGCTCGATCAGGTAGGATTCGAGCGCCTTGTCGTCCTTCAGATAGCGCTCGGACGCGCCGCGCTTGACCTTGTAGAGCGGCGGCTGGGCGATGTAGAGGTGCCCGCGCTCGATGAGTTCGGGCATCTGCCGGTAGAAAAACGTCAGCAGCAGCGTGCGGATGTGCGCGCCGTCCACGTCGGCGTCGGTCATGATGATGATCTTGTGGTAGCGCAGCTTGCCGATGTCGAAGTCGTCGCGGCCGATGCCGGCGCCGAGCGCGGTGATGAGCGTGCCGATCTCCGACGACGACAGCATCTTGTCGAAGCGCGCCCGCTCGACGTTGAGGATCTTGCCGCGCAACGGCAGCACCGCCTGGTTCTCGCGGTTGCGCGCCTGCTTGGCGGAACCGCCGGCCGAATCGCCCTCGACGATGAACAGTTCCGACTTCGCCGGATCGCGCTCCTGGCAGTCGGCGAGCTTTCCGGGGAGCGAGGCGACGTCAAGCGCGCCCTTGCGGCGGGTGAGCTCGCGCGCCTTGCGGGCGGCTTCGCGGGCGGCGGCCGCCTCCACCACCTTGGTGACGATCTGGCGGGCCTCCGCGGGGTGTTCCTCAAACCACGCGCCGAGCGCCTCGCCGATGACGTTCTCGACCACCGGGCGGACCTCGGAGGAGACCAGCTTGTCCTTGGTCTGCGAGGAGAACTTGGGGTCCGGCGCCTTCACCGACAGGACGCAGGTGAGGCCTTCGCGGGCGTCGTCGCCGGTCAGCGCCACCTTCTCGCGCCTGGCGATGCCGCTCTCGTTGGCGTAGGTGTTGATGATCCGCGTCAGGGCGGCGCGGAAGCCGGCGAGGTGCGTGCCGCCGTCGCGCTGCGGGATGTTGTTGGTGAAGCACAGCGTCGTCTCGTGATAGGTGTCGTTCCACCACAGGGCGCATTCGACGGCGACGGCGTCGCGCTGGCCGCGGATGAACACCGGCGCCTCGATCACGCTGGTCTTGGCCCGGTCGAGATAGCGCACGAACGCCTCGATGCCGCCCTCGTAGTGCATCGTCTGCTCTTTCGGCTCGACGCCGCGCAGGTCGGTGAGCACGATGGTGACGCCGGAGTTGAGAAACGCCAGCTCGCGCAGGCGATGCTCCAGCGTGCCGTAATCGAATTCGGTCATCGTGAAGGTCTGCGGCGAGGGCAGGAACGTGACCTCCGTGCCCTTGCGGCCCAGGGCCGGGCCGACGGCGGCGAGCGGCGCATCGGCGACGCCGTCCGAGAAGCTCATCGCATGCTCCTGCCCGTTGCGGAAAATCCGCAGGCGAAGCCGGGTGGAGAGCGCGTTCACCACCGACACGCCCACGCCATGCAGGCCGCCCGAGACCTTGTAGGAGTTCTGGTCGAACTTCCCGCCGGCGTGGAGCTGGGTCATGATCACCTCGGCGGCGGAAACGCCCTCGCTGGGGTGAATGTCGGTGGGGATGCCGCGGCCGTTGTCGCTCACCGTCACCGAGCCGTCGGCGGTGAGCGTCACCGTCACCCGGTCGCACCAGCCGGCGAGCGCCTCGTCGATGGCGTTGTCCACCACCTCGTAGACCATGTGATGCAGGCCCGAGCCGGCGTCGGTGTCGCCGATGTACATGCCCGGCCGCTTGCGCACGGCGTCGAGGCCCTTCAGCACCTTGATGGCGTCGGCGCCATAATCCTCGCCGTGCGAGGCGGGCGGGGGGTTGGGTTCGGTCATGGCGGTCTCGTCGGTCATTGCAGTCCGGATCGTTGGGGGGCGGGGCTCAGAGTTCCAGCCTCGACGCGCACGAACAGGGCGTCGCCGCGGCAGGCGTCGAACAGGGCCTCGTCGGCGCCGGTCAGCCAGGCCTGCGCGCCAAGCTCGGCCAGTTCGCCGTAGAGGCCCTCGCGGCGGGCGGCGTCGAGGTGCGCCGCCACCTCGTCGAGAAGCAGCAGGGGCGCGAAGCCCTGGAAGGCGTCGCGCACGGCGCGGGCGTGGGCGAGCGTGATTCCGATCAGCAGCGCCTTCTGTTCGCCCGTCGAGCACTTGCCCGCGGGCATGGCGCGGGGGCCGTGCATGACCTCGAGATCGGAGCGGTGCGGGCCGGCCAGCGTGCGGCCGGCCGCCTGGTCGAGCCTGCGGCCGTCGCGCAACCGGCGGCGATACGCATCCTCCGCCTTCACCGCCGGTTCGGCGGCGAGCGCGCCCTCGATCTCGCCGGCGATGGCGATCGACACCCAGGGGAAGGCGCCGCCGTCGCGCGCGGTGCGCGTTTCGCCGACGTAGGCCGACAGCGCCTCGACGGCGCAACGCCGGGACGCCGCAATCGCGATGGCGCAGGCCGCCATCTGCTCCTCGATGGCAGACAGCCATGCCGCGTCGGTCTCGCCCGCCTCCAGAAGCCGGTTGCGTTCGCGCATCGCCTTCTCGAACTGGGTGACGCGGACTCCGTGGCCGGGATCAAACGCGATCACCAGCCGGTCGAGAAAGCGGCGGCGGTCGGACGCGGGGGCCGTGAACAGCCTGTCCATGGCCGGCGTGAGCCAGAGCAGCCGGGCATGGCGGCCGAGCGCGCCGGAGCCGCGTTGCGGGGCGCTGTCGATCCTCACCTGCCGCGCCTCCCCGGCGTTCGCCTCGAAGGCCGCGCCGAGCCGAACCTCGCCCTCCGGTCCCTCGATGTCCGCAGCGACCGCCCAGCCGCCGTCGCCGCCCTGGCGGGCGAGCTCACAGAAGGCGTCGCCGCGCAGGCCCCGGCCCGGCGCGAGCAGCGACAGGGCTTCGAGGAGATTGGTCTTTCCGGCTCCGTTCGGCCCGGTCAGCACGACCGTTCGGCCGCCGGTGACGAGACGCACGCCGGCGTAGTTCCGGAAGCCCGAAAGCGTCAGGCGGCGCACCGCGCAGGCGCGACGGGCCGGCTGCGGGCCCGCTGTTCGGGGCTCGTCGCGGCGGCTTGCGGAGGTCTCCTGGAGCGGGTCGGGAATCACCCGGAAGATATGGGCTCAAAACCCGGAAAAAGCAAGGAAT
>DAIODI010000127.1:0-8655 GCA_036746875.1 Aestuariivirgaceae bacterium
GGCTAACTCCCCCCCCTTGTCCCACGGCCCCGCCGCCGTATGCGCGCCGGACGCGGCCGGTGCGGCGGCGGCGAACCGCGACTAGGTGCTGTTCGTGCAGAAGGGCCTGGCCGAACTGGGCTATGCGCCGGGGCCGGCGGACGGGCGGCCGGGCGAGATCACCCGCCGGGCCATTCGTGATTTCCAGGCCGAGCGGCGGCTGCCGGTGACCGGCGAGATCACGCCGGAGCTGATCGCCGAACTGAAGAAGACCTCCGGTCTCACCACCTTCCTCACCCGCCCCTGACGCGCATCGCGACGCCGACGCCATGGCGCTCAAAACCGCGATCTGGGTTTCGGCGCACCTGCGGCGCTGCTACGCCAGCGGGCTGAGCGGCGTCGTCGCCCGCCACGGCGCCGACGAGGCGGGCGCGGTGCTGGTGCGGGTGATCGGGCGCGACGGGCGGGTGAAGCTGTTCGGCCCGGCGCCGGGGCCCGCCTTCGACGAGATCGGCCGCCGCCGCTTCCGGGCGCTGACCGGCGGGCCGGCGGACCCCGCCGCGGTGGACGAGATGGTGCGGCGGCAACTCGCCGTCGATCCGGACCTGTGGGTGATCGACATCGACGACGACCGCGGCGACGGCCTGCTCGACGCCATCGAGCGGTGAGCCGCACGGCGACGCGACGGGCCGGACGGCGGCGCATGACCCGCTCCCCGCCAGGCGTTCCCCCGCGGGCTGATCCGGGCATCGCCCGGCGCTCGAAACCAGCCGCCCGGCGGCCTATACTGTCGGCGTCGGGAATTCGCCACACTGCCCCCGCATCCTCGGCCCGGTCGAGGGGCGCGGCAGGTGGCGGCCGCCATTCGTATGGGACAGCCTGTGCCGAACATCCCGGAACCCAATCCGGTCTATCGCTTCTTCTACTGGATCGACCAGTGGACGCTGCCGGCGCTCTACAACACGGGCGACGCGATCCGGCGCGCGTGGGCGGCTTACGCCTCGATGCTGGAGCACTTCCGCCTGTCGGGCCCGGTGCGCGTCATCGTCGATCTCCTCGACGACGCGCTCACCTTCGCGCTGGGCGCCGCCGTCGCGGTGTGCCTCGTCGCCATCCCGCCGTTCGACAACACCGGCGACATCTGGAACCGCGGCCGCCAGTACGCCGTGACCTTCACCGACGCCTCGGGCCAGATCATCGGCCGGCGCGGCGTCCTCCAGGACGACGCTATTCCGCTCGCCGAGATTCCGCCCGACGTCGTCAACGCCGTGCTCGCCACCGAGGACGCGCGCTTCTACGACCACTTCGGCATCGACCTCCAGGGCCTCGCCCGCGCCATGGTGGTGAACGCCCAGGCCAACGAGGTGGTGCAGGGCGGCTCCACCCTCACCCAGCAGCTGGCCAAAAACCTGTTCCTGTCGCCGGAGCGTTCGATCCGGCGCAAGATCCACGAGGCGTTCATGGCGCTGTGGATCGAAAGCCGCCTCACCAAGGACCAGATCCTGAAGCTCTACCTCGACCGCTCCTATCTGGGCGGCGGCGCCTACGGGGTGGAGGCCGCCTCGCAGTACTACTTCGGCAAATCGGTGCGCGACGTGAACCTCGCCGAGGCCGCCGTGCTGGGCGGGCTCTTCAAGGCGCCCTCCAGCTACGCGCCGCACTCGAACCCGGAAGCCTCGCAGGCGCGCACCAACGTCGTGCTCCACCGCATGCTCGACACCGGCCTGATCTCGCAGGGGCAACTGTTCGCGGCGCGCCAGAACCCGGCGAAGGTGATCAACCGCGCCGAGACCTACGTTCCCGACTGGTATCTCGACTGGGCCTACAAGCAGACGCTCGACATCCTCGCCGAACGCAAGCTCAGCGACGATTACGTCATCGAGGCGCGCACCACCATCGACCTCACGCTGCAGAAGCAGGCGCAGGCCATCGTCAACGAGATGCTGGACGTTGAGGCGCCCGCCTATGGCGCGACGCAGGCGGCGCTGGTCTCGATGCGGCCCGACGGCGCGCTGATCGCCATCGTCGGCGGGCGCGATTACGCGCAGAGCCAGTTCAACCGCGCCACCGACGCCTTGCGCCAGCCCGGCTCGTCGTTCAAGGCGTTCGTCTACATGGCGGCGCTGATGGACGGCTTCACGCCGACGTCCACGATCTACGACGCGCCGGTCTCGATCGGCGCCTGGTCGCCGAAGAACTACACCATGAAGTACGCCGGCAAGACCAACCTCACCGCCGCGCTCGCCCAGTCCTACAACACCCCGCCGATCCGCATCATGCAGGCGGTGGGGCGCAGGGCGATCATCGACGTGGCGCACGCCGCCGGCATCCGCTCCAACCTGCTCGCCGTGCCCTCGCTGCCGCTCGGCACCAACGAGGTGACGGTGCTCGATCTCACCACCGGCTACGCCACCTTCGCCAACGGCGGCCGGCTGTCGCGGCCCTACACGGTGACGGAGATCCGCAACCCGGCGGGCGAGGCGCTCTACGAGCGCGACAGGGCGGTGGGCGACGCGCCGCAGGTTCTGCCCGCCGACAAGGTGGAGGAGCTCAACGCCATGCTGGCGCAGGTGATCCTCGCCGGCACCGGCGGGCGGGCGAAGCTCGGCTTCACCCCGCAGGCCGGCAAGACCGGCACGGCGCAGAGCTACCGCGACGCCTGGTTCATCGGCTACACCGGCCACTACGTCACCGGCGTCTGGTTCGGCAACGACGACCACTCCGAAACCAGGAAGATGACCGGCGGCTCGCTGCCCGCCATGACCTGGAACCGCTTCATGACCGCCGCCGAGGCCGGGCTCGAACCCGCCCCCATCGCCGGCGTGCCGGTTGCGCAAGGCCACCTCGACGCCTTCGCCGAGCTGCAGCGTCAGGCGGCGGCGGAAGCGATGATCGAGGCCGCTCCGGACGACGCCGCCGCAGCCGCCATCGAGGCCGCCGCGATCGCGCCCGCGCCCGGAGCGCTCGCCTCCGCCGCACCGCCGGACAGCGCAAGCGAACCGGCCGCGCCCGCCTCGACGCGCGCTCAGCCGGACGCCTCTGTCGCCAACGTGCTGCGCAACGTCGCCGATCTGTTCGAACAGCAGCCGGAGCCGAAGACGCGCCAGCAGGCCGAGCGTCTCGCCACGCCGCCGCCCGCCCCCGAGACCGGCGCGCCTACCCCCGAGACCGGCGCGCCCCGCCCCAGCCAGCGGCAGAACTTCGGTGGCCGCGATTTCTCCAACCGCTGAGCGCCGCCGGATGAGCGCGCTCGAAGGCCCGGCGAAGCTGGCGCTGGCGCTGCTGATCGGCGGCGGCCTCGGGCTTCTCACCGCCACCCGCGCCATCGACGGCGGCTTCTCGGGGATTTCCTCCGTGCACGGACAATGGGTGACGTGGCCGGCGGCGGGCCGCAAGGACGAAGACCCCTACACCCGCGCCCACTTCGTGCTGGATGGCCGCCTGCCGGTCTCGGCCTTCGAGGCCGCCGAGTTCGAGACCGGCGCCGACAGCGCGGGCGCGACGCTCGACGCCGACTGCGCCTACACCCTCGAAGGCCGCCTGCCGCCGTCGCGCTGGTGGAGCCTGTGGGTTTCGCCCGCCGCAGCGCCAGGCGACGGCGTCACCTCGCAGGCCGCCGTGCTCGAGGCGGACGGCGCGCTGCGCGTCGCCCTCTCGCGCGCCCCCCAGCCCGGCAACTGGCTCCGGCTGCCCGACGGCGTGGACCGCTTCCGCGTCTACCTGCGCCTTTACGCTTCGGGCGCGCCCGGGCGCGGCGGCGCGGCGCCGGCGCTTCCCGTGCTGCGGCTGGAGCATTGCCTGTGAACCGCTGGCTCTACTGGATCACGGCGACGACGCTCGTCGCGCTGGTCGTCCACCTCGGCTATGTGCTGTTCGCGCCGGCGCCCAAACTTGACCAGATCATGACGGCGTTCCGCGACACCGCGGGCGTCAACCGCTTCCGGGTGCTGACGCCGGAGGAGACGGCGCGGCTGCTGCCGCTCGAAGGCCCGGCGCTCGTCCATGCGGTGTGCGCCTTCGACATCGCCACGCGCCCGGTTCGCGCCTCGCTGCCGATTGTCTCCGACTACTGGTCGCTGTCGGTCGTCACCGCCGACGGCCGCAACGCCTACCTCCTGAACGACCGCCAGGCGGGCGTGGCGTCGCTGTCGCTGGTGTTGCGGCTGAAGCCGCAGGACGCAGGCCCCGCCAGCGCGCCTGAGGGGCTTGGCGAGACGGCCATGGATCCGCGATCGACGGCGAACCAGATCTTTATCGATCTCACCGAACCGCGCGGCGTCGTGGTGTTGCGGGCCCTGCCGCGCTTCCCGGCCGGGCGCGCGCAGGTCGAGGCGGAGCTCGCCCGCTCGGTGTGCGATGCGCCGGCGTGAAACCGGCCGCGCCGCGACGCTCAGTTGGCGGCCGCCTCGGGCGCGGCGGGCCGGGTGTCGAGGCTCGCCGGGGCCATGTCGAGACGCTCGACGACGACGCCGGGAAAGATCACCACCTCGCCCGGCGGCTCGTATGGTCCGCGCGGCTTCGTGGTGCGCGGTGTAAACGTGAGGATATCGGCCATCTCCTGCTCCCTGCCGCGCTTCGGCGGCGATGTCCCTCCAGCCGCGTCGAGCATGAGCGCCGGTATCGTTAACATTCTCCTAAAACGCTGGCTCGTCCGGGCACACGCGGCGACGCGGCGGCGCCGGTGTGGCGTTGGCGACACGCCGGCTGCGGTTGCGACGCAAGGAGGATGGATCAGGCGGCGCGGGCCGGTGCATGATCGGCGGCGATGCCGAAGCCACCCCCCCGCCGGCCCGCCGCAACCCCCGCGCCGGTAAGGGCGACCAAGACGCACGCCGAGATGAGCCGCGCCGAGTGGGAGAGCCTGTGCGACGGCTGCGGGCGCTGCTGCCTCGTCAAGCTGGAGGACGAGGACACCGCCGCCATCCACTTCACCAACGTGGTGTGCAGGCTGTTCGACGAGACCTCCTGCCGCTGCACCGACTACCGCAACCGCCACGCCCGCGTGCCGGACTGCGTGAAGCTGACGGCGCGCAACGTGCCGCAGCTCGACTGGCTGCCGGCGAGTTGCGCCTACCGCCGCGTCCACGAGGGGCGCGGCCTCGCCTGGTGGCACCCGCTGGTGTCGGGCCGGGCCGAGACCGTCGTCGAGGCGGGCACCTCGGTTCGGGGCAAGACCATCTCCGAGGCCCAGGTGGCGGAGGAGGATCTGGGCAACTTCCTCACCGACTGGCCCGACGACCCCGCCCCGGGCGCGAAGCGGCGGCGGCCGGCGACCCGACGGTAAGGACGAAAATCTAAGGTTTAAGAATTTAGTCCTTGACAGCGTAACGCTGCCTCGGCTACAACAGGCCATGCTCGACACGTGGGCCTGAAACGAAGCCCCTGCCGCCGGGCGGTATCTTCAAGACGGACCCCTTCCATGACGCGCCAGCGGCCGAAGCCGAAGGCGCGCGGACGGCCGGCGCGCGCGCCTTCCGGCGCGGCGGCGCTGAAACGCACCCGCGCGCTCATCGAGACGCAGCTCGCCGTGCTCGAACGCGGCGAAGCGGGCGACCCGGCGACGGCGGTGCGCGCCGTCAGCCAGCTTCTGAAGCTGATCGACCAGGTGAGGAAACTTGAGCGCATCGACGCCGCCGACCGACGTCTCCGCCGCAAGGCCAGAGCCGGCGGGAGCGAACAGGAGATGCGCGACGCGCTTGCGCGACGCATTGAAAACCTTGCCGCCCTCGACGCTGAGGCGGGCGATCGCCGGTCTGACGAGGGTTGAACTCGCCTTCGCCCTCAACGACTGGCCGACGGCGGCGCGCGACGACCAGTTGCCGCCGGACGTTCGCGCGGTCGCGCGGGACTGGACGCTGTGGCTGGTGATGGGCGGGCGCGGCGCGGGCAAGACCCGCACCGGCGCCGAATGGGTGAAGGCGCAGGCCGCCGGCGCCCCGCCGCTGGCGACGGCGCGGGCCGGGCGGATCGCGCTCGTCGGGCCGACCTACCACGAGGCCCGCGCGGTGATGGTGGAGGGCGTCTCCGGCCTCATCGCGGTGTGCGGCGAGGACCGCCCGCGCTTCGAGAAGACCCGCCGCCGCCTCGTGTGGGCGAACGGCGCGGAGGCGCAACTCTATTCCGGCGAAGACCCGGAGGCCCTGCGCGGGCCGCAGTTCGACTGCGCATGGTGCGACGAGCTCGCCAAGTGGCGCTACCCGGAGGAGACCTACGACATGCTGCAGTTCGGCCTGAGGCTTGGCGAGTATCCGCGCCTTGTGGTGACGACGACGCCGCGGCCGCTGAAACTGCTGCGCACCCTGAGCGAGGCGCCCGGCGCGGTGGTGGACCGCGCGCCGACCGCGTTGAACCGGCACAACCTTTCGCCGGCGTTTCTCGCCCGCATCGAGGACCGCTACGGCGGCACCAGGCTTGGCCGCCAGGAGCTGTCCGGCGAACTCATCGACGACGATCCGGGCGCGCTGTTCCAGCGCTCGTGGATCGAGGCCGGGCGCGGCTGCGCGCCGGGCGACCTTGAGCGCGTGGTGGTGGCGAGCGACCCGCCGGCCTCGGCGCGGCGCGGCGCGGACCGCTGCGGCATCGTCTGCGCGGGGATCGACGCGGGCGGCACGATCTGGGTGCTCGACGACGCGACGATCGAGGCCGCCTCGCCGGCCCGCTGGGCGCGAACGGCGGTGAACCTCTATCACGCCCGCAAGGCAGACCGCATCGTCGCCGAGGCCAACCAGGGCGGCGACATGGTGGAGGCCGTGGTGCGCCAGGTGGAGGCGGCGGTTCCCCTGCGCCTCGTCCACGCCAGCCGCGGCAAGCGGGCGCGGGCGGAGCCGGTGGCGGCGCTCTACGAACAGGGCCGGGTGCGCCACGCCGGCGCGTTCCCGGAGCTTGAAGACGAGATGTGCGCACTCGACCGTTCGGGCCTCGCCGCCGGGCGCAGCCCCGACCGGGTGGACGCGCTGGTGTGGGCGGCGAGCGAACTGGCGCTGACGCCGAGGGCGCGGCCACGGGTGCGCGGCCTCGCCTGACGGACGCCGGACCGCCGACAAGACCGATCAGATCACGGAGCATCAGATGACGGGCTGGTTCGCCAGACTGACCGGCGGCGCGCGCCTTGCGCCCGCCAGGGAACCCGGCGCGGGAACCTCCGCCGCGCCGGTCCGCAAGACGGGCCAGGGCGCCTTCGCCTCGCCGTTGGGCGCGTTGATCGCGCTCACCGGGCAGGGCGGCGCGCGCTGGAGCGAGCGCTCCCTCCCGGCGCTCGCCCGCGAGGGCTACTGCGCGAACGCGGTGGCTTATCGCTGCGTGCGGCTGATCGCGGAAGCGGCGGCGCACGTGCCCTGGCTCGTCTTCGCGGGCGATCGCGAGCTCGACCGGCACCCGCTCGGCGCGCTGATCTCAAGGCCGAACCGGGAGGAGAGCGGACGGGCGTTGCTCGAACGCTTCTACGGCTATCTTCAGGTTTACGGCAACGCCTACATCGAGGCGGTGCGCGACGCCGACGGCCAGATCCGCGAGCTGCACCTGCTGCGCCCCGACCGGATGCGCGTGGTGGCGGGAAGCGACGGCTGGCCGGAAGCCTTCGATTACACCGTGGACGGACGAACGTCGCGGATCGTCCAGGCCGGATCGCCGCCGCCGGTGCTGCACGCCAAGCTGTTTCACCCGCTCGACGACCACTACGGACTGGCGCCGGCGGCTGCGGCGGCGCGCGCCATCGACATCCACAACGCCTCCGCCGCGTGGTCGAAGGCGCTGCTCGACAACGCGGCGCGCCCTTCCGGCGCGCTCGTCTACCGCGGCGCGAACGGCGACGCGAACCTCACCGAGGAGCAGTTCGACCGGCTGAAGGGCGAGCTCGAAGCCTCCCACCAGGGGGCGATGAACGCCGGCCGCCCGATGATCCTCGAAGGCGGCCTCGACTGGCTCTCGATCGCCCACAGCCCGCGCGACATGGAGCACCTCGAGGTGCGCCACGCCGCGGCGCGCGAAATCGCCCTCGCCTTCGGCGTGCCGCCGCTGATGCTGGGGCTTCCCGGCGACAACACCTACGCCAACTACGCCGAGGCGAACCGGGCGTTCTACCGCTCATGCGTGCTGCCGCTCACCGAGCGCACGGCGGAAGCCTTATCGCACTGGCTGGCCCCCGCCTTCGGCGGCGTGCGGCTGGTCCCCGACCTCGACCGCATCGAGGCGCTCTCGACCGAGCGCGCCGCGCTGTGGGCGCGCGTCGGGGCGGCAACCTTCCTCACCGAGGACGAGAAGCGCGAGGCCGTGGGCTATGGCGTCAACCGCGAGGGGGCGCGCCGGTGAGACACATGATCGAAGGCTACGCCAGCCTGTTCGGCGTCGCCGACGCCTCGGGCGACGTGGTGGACCGCGGCGCTTTCGCCCGCAGCCTGCGGGCGCGCGGACCTTCGGGGGTGCGGATGCTGTTCCAGCACAATCCGGCCGAGCCCGTGGGGACGTGGACGGCGATGGCGGAGGATGCCCGCGGCCTGCGGGTGCGCGGCGAACTCACCGCCGGGGTTCAGCGCGCCGACGATCTGGCGCGGCTGATCGCCGCCGGGGCCGTCGACGGCCTCTCCATCGGCTTTCGCACGCACAGCGCGGCGCGCGGCGCGCGCGGCGGCTTGCGGCTGATACGCGAGATAGGCCTGTGGGGGCTCTAGATCGTGACCT
>DAIODI010000128.1:0-8654 GCA_036746875.1 Aestuariivirgaceae bacterium
CCGCGCCCGCCCCGCGCGGCGCTCTAACGTCGCCTCGCGCGCGTCCGCTGCCTGGAGCCTCATCGCGAGCAAATCGCGGCGTAACCCGCCCCGGGGGCGGCCGCCGCCGACGCGGCGCCCGCGCCAAGGCCGGAGCCGAAACCGGAACCGACGCCGGAGCCGAAGCGCGACGACCCGGGCGTGGCGGAGGCGGCCGGCGAGCAGCCGCGCCGCTGGACGCCGCCGCCGCAGACCGCGCCGGTGGCGACGCAGCCGAAGCCGGGTTGGTGGCGGCGCTGACGCTCACGAACCTGTGACGCAAGCCGGGCCGCGCGGCCCGGCTTCGTCGCCAACGTCTCGCCAGGCCCTGGCGTCGCAGTGTCGCCGCATTTCGAGCCAATGAGAGGAATGAAGTCACCAAGGCGCGAAATCACAAGGCGGCGATGGCGTTGAAGGGCCGAAAAATCCGGCGAGGGTTCGCGCGTCTGACGGCGTTCGCCGTGGCCGTCAGCATCTTCGTCGCCACGCTGGCCACGCCGTCGGCGCTGGCGCAGCGCCTGCCGCTGGTGCGCGACGCCGAGATCGAGGGGCTGATGCGCCTCTACACCCGCGACATCTTCAAGGCGGCGGGGCTGTCGTCGGGGGCGGTGGACGTCTACCTGATCAACAATCCGAGCATCAACGCCTTCGTCGCCGGCGGCCAGCGCATCTTCATCTACACCGGCCTGCTGCAGCAGGCGAAGACGCCGAACGAGGTCATCGGCGTGCTGGCGCACGAGGCCGCGCATATCTCCGGCGGCCATCTCGCCCGCATGAACAACCAGATGGACAAGGCGTCGAACATAGCGATCATCGGCATGCTGCTGGGGGCGGCGGCGATGGTGGGCGGCGGCATGGCCGGCGCCGGTCCGCAGGGCGGCCAGGCGGTGATGATGGGGAGCCAGTCGCTGGCCCAGCGTTCGCTGCTCTCCTACGCCCGCGCGCAGGAAGCCGCCGCCGACCAGGCGGCGGTGCGTTACCTCGACAAGACCGGGCAGTCCGGCAAGGGGATGCTCGACCTGTTCCAGACGCTCGCCAACCAGTCTCTGGCGTCGTCGCGCAACGTCAACCCCTACGTGCTGTCGCACCCGATGCCGCTCGACCGTATCCGCAACCTCGAGAATATCGTCACCAGGAGCCCGAACTTCGACAAGAAGGACGCGCCGGCCCTGGTGCTGCGCCACGAGCTGATGCAGGCGAAGCTGTTCGGCTTCCTGAACTCGGCGCAGGTCGTCTACCAGAAGTATCCGGTGGCCGACCGGTCGCTGCCCGCCCGCTACGCCCGCGCCATCGCGGCGATGCGCATCGGCGACCTGAAGAACGCCATCCCCGGGATCGACTCGCTGATCAAGGAGATCCCGCAGAACCCATATTTCTGGGAGCTCAAGGGCCAGGCGCTGCTGGAGGGCGGCCGGCCGGCGGACGCGGTGGCGCCGCTGAAGCAGGCGCTGAAGCTGCTGCCGAACAACGGCCTGATCAGCATGATGCTGGCGCAGGCCCAGCTCGGCAGCGAAAGCCCGCAGAACGCCCGCGCAGCGCGCGAAACGCTGCGCATCGCCGCCCGCACCGAGAGCGACACCGTGCAGCTCCACGCGCTGCGGGCGCAGGCCTACGGTCGGCTGGGCGAAATTCCGAAGGCCGAGCTTTCGACCGCGGAAGCCGCCATCCGCCGCGGCGACCGGGAACTCGCCATCCAGAAGGCCAAGGTGGCGATGCGCTCGCTCAAGCAGAATTCGCCCGAATGGCTTCGCGCCAACGACATCCTGAGCTTCGCCCAGAACGCCAAGGACGACGAGTGAGGCGCGCGGCGAATGACGCTTACGAAACCCGCGACAGCGCTGCTATAAGCGCGCGTCTGTTCCTCCGCCCGCAATCGCCCATGAAGGGAGCTTGAACCATGATCCGCCTGCGGCGCCGCCTCACCCTGAACGCCCTCGCCTGCACATTGGCGCTGTTCACGTTCGCCGCCGTTTCGCCGCTCGCCACGCCGGCCTGGGCCGATATGGAAGGGATGAGCGAAGCGGAATTTGGCAAACGGGTGCGCGACTACCTCATGCAGAACCCGGAGGTTCTGCGCGAGGCTTTGCAGGAGCTCGAACGCAAGGAGCGCACGCGACAGGCGCAGGCGACGCAGGACACCATCAAGGCGCAGGCCGCGAGCCTCTTTCGCGCCGAGGGCGACCTGGTCATCGGCAACCCGCAGGGCGACGTCACGCTCGTCGAGTTCATGGATTACAACTGCGGCTACTGCAAACGCTCGCTGGCGGATGTGATGAAGCTGGTGGAGGCCGACAAGAACGTGCGCGTGGTGATCAAGGAGTTCCCGATCCTCGGGCCCTCGTCGGTCACCGCCTCCCGCGCCGCCCTCGCCTCGGCGAAGCAGGGCAAGTACAAGGAGCTGCACATGGCGCTGATGAGCCACAAGGGCGCGCTCACCGACGAGGCGATCTTCGAGCTGGCGAAATCGGTGGGCCTCGACGTCGACAGGCTCAAGGCCGACATGAACGACGCAGGCGTCGCGGCGCGGATCGACCAGAACCACCAGATCGCCGCGGCGCTGGGGATCGACGGCACGCCCTCATTCATCGTCGATCAGAAACTCATTCCGGGCGCGCTGGGCTTCGAGGCGCTGGCGGCCGCCGTCGGCGATGTGCGCGCGGCTGGCGGCTGCAAGGTGTGTTGAGCAACCGTTCCGCCGCCGAGCGCGATGCCGAAGCCCATCCATGTCCTCAACGGACCGAACCTCAACATGCTGGGCGTGCGCGAGCGCGACATCTACGGCGGCGAAACGCTGAGCGGCATCGCAGACCGCTGCCGTTCGGCGGCGGCGGCTCGTGGCCTCACGGTCGAGTTCCGGCAGACCAACGCGGAGGGCGAACTGGTGACGTGGATCCAGGAAGCGCGCGAGGCCGCCTGCGCCGTCATCATCAACGCCGCCGCCTACACCCATACCTCGGTGGCGGTCCACGACGCGCTGAAGCTGCTCACCGTGCCCGTGGTGGAGGTGCATCTATCCAACATCCACAGGCGCGAGCCGTTCCGCCATCACAGTTACGTTTCGCCGGTGGCGTCCGGCGTCATTTGCGGCTTCGGCGCGAAGGGCTACGAGCTGGCGATCGAGGCGGTTGCGGCGGGGTTGACGTGATGGCGAAGAGCGTGCGGAACGGGGAGCGAATGGCCAGGAAACCGGACAGCCGCACGGCAGACGACGACGACAGCGCCACGATCCGCGCGCTGGCCGAACTCCTCGTCGAGACCGGCCTCACCGAGATCGAGGTGGAGCGCGCAGGCTTCCGGGTGCGCGTGGCGCGCAATCACGGCGTCAGCGCGATGGTCCACGCCCCCGCGCCTGCCGTGGCCCCGGCCGCGCCCGTTGCGGCCGCCGCGGCGGGGCCCGCGCCAGCCGGCCCGCACAAGGCCGAGCCGCATCCCGGCGCGGTGCGCTCGCCCATGGTCGGCACCGCCTATCGCGCGCCCGCCCCCGGCGCCTTGCCGTTCGTCGAAGTCGGCCAGGAGGTGCGCCAGGGCCAGACGCTGCTCATCATCGAGGCGATGAAGACGATGAACCAGATCGCCGCGCCGCGCGCCGGCAAGGTCATCGAGATCATGGTCAACGACGCCCAGCCCGTCGAGTACGACGAGCCGCTGCTCGTCATCGGCTGACATGTTCGACAAGGTCCTCATAGCCAACCGCGGCGAGATTGCGCTGCGAGTCCTGCGCGCCTGCCGCGAGCTGGGCATCGCCACGGTCGCCGTCCACTCGACCGCCGACGCCAACGCCATGCATGTGCGCCTCGCCGACGAGAGCGTGTGCATCGGCCCGCCGCCGGCGCGCGACAGCTACCTCAACATCCCGGCGCTGCTCTCGGCCTGCGAGATCACCGGAGCCGACGCGGTGCACCCCGGTTACGGCTTCCTCGCCGAAAACGCCCGCTTCGCCGAAATCCTCGGCGAGCACGGCGTCACCTTCATCGGCCCCTCGCCCGAACACATCCGCATCATGGGCGACAAGATCGAGGCCAAGCGCACCGCCATGTCGCTCGGCATTCCGGTCGTGCCGGGGTCCGGAGGGGCGATCCGCGACGCGGCGGCAGGCGCCAGGGTGGCCGCCGGCATCGGTTATCCCGTGCTGATCAAGGCGGCGGCCGGCGGCGGCGGCCGCGGCATGAAGGTGGCCCGCACGCCGGGCGACCTGGAAACCGCGCTCGCCACCGCGCAATCCGAGGCCAAGGCCGCCTTCGGCGACGACGCCGTCTACATTGAAAAGTATCTCGACAAGCCCCGCCATATCGAGATCCAGGTGTTCGGCGACGGCCAGGGCAACGCCGTGCATCTGGGCGAGCGCGATTGCTCGCTGCAGCGCCGCCACCAGAAGGTTTGGGAGGAGGCGCTGTCGCCGGCCCTCAACGCCTCGCAGCGCCATGAGATCGGCGCGCGGGTGGCGAAAGCCATCGCCGGCCTTGGATACTCGGGCGCGGGGACCGTCGAGTTCCTTTACGAGAACGGCGAGTTCTACTTCATCGAGATGAACACGCGGCTCCAGGTGGAGCATCCGGTGACCGAGATGATCACCGGGCTCGACCTCGTGCAGGAGCAGATCCGCGTGGCGGCCGGCGCACGGCTCGGCTTCGCCCAGAACGACATCGAGTTTTCCGGCCACGCCATCGAATGCCGCATCAACGCCGAGAATCCGAAGACCTTTGCGCCCTCGCCCGGCACGGTGGACGCCGTGCATGTGCCGGGCGGGCTTGGCGTGCGCGTCGATTCGGCGCTCTACGCCGGCTATCGTATTCCGCCCTACTACGACAGCCTGATCGGCAAGCTCGTGGTGTCGGCGAAAACCCGCACCGAGTGCCTGATGCGGCTGAAGCGGGCGCTGGGCGAGTATGTGATCGAGGGCGTGGAAACCACCATCCCGCTGTTTCAGGCGCTTGTCGCCGAACCGGACATCATCGACGGGCGCTACGACATCCATTGGCTTGAACACTATCTGGCCCGCAAGTAGCCTTTCCGGTCGCCGCGCTCGGGTTCGCGCGGCCGCACCCACCGCCGGAGCCGATGTCGCCCACCATCACCCCGCAGATCCTGTTGCGCGCCTACGCAGCCGGCATCTTTCCGATGGCCGAAAGCGCCGAGGACAACGCGCTCTACTGGGTAGAGCCGGAACTGCGCGGGGTGTTTCCCCTCGACCGCTCCCACATCAGTCGCAGCCTGAAGAAGCAGCTCCGCCGCGCGACCTTCGAGGTGCGGGTGGACACGGCGTTCGACGCGGTGATCGACGGCTGCGCGGCGCGCGGTCCGAGCCGCTCCAACACCTGGATCAACGGGCGCATCCGCTCGCTCTACACCCAGCTCCACAAGCTCGGCTGCTGCCATTCCATCGAAGCCTGGCGCGACGGCGCGCTTGCCGGCGGTCTTTACGGCGTGCGGCTTGGCGGGGCGTTCTTCGGCGAGTCGATGTTCTCACGCGAGCGCGACGCCTCGAAGGTGGCGCTGGCGCATCTGGTGGCGCGGCTCAACGCCGGAGGCTTCCGGCTGCTCGACGCCCAGTTCGTCACCCAGCACCTGCGGCAGTTCGGAGCGATCGAGGTGCCGCGCGGCGACTACCACCGGCTCCTCGGCCAGGCCATCGGGACGGACGGCGATTTCTTCGCCTTCACCGGCGACGGCGACGCGGACGCGGTGATCGCGGCGGCGGAGGGCGGCTGAAGCATCATCCCGCCAGGTGGCGGACGCCTTGCAGGATGAGGCTCAGTCGTTGTCCTGCGGCATCGCCTCGTCCTCGGGCGCAGGGGCGGGCGGGGCCGCCTCCTGCACCGGCTGCGGCGCGTTCGGGTCCTTGCAGCCGGTGAGCCAGACGTCATAGACGGGATGCTCAAGCGCGTTGAGGCCGGGGCTTTCGGCGAACATCCAGCCGGAGAACACCCGGCCCGATTTCCCGGACTTCGCCGTCTCGTCGATCTCGACGAAGGAGGAGGTCTTCGGCTCCTCGGTGACGGGGCGCGAGTAGCAGACGCGCGGGCGCACGGTGAGCGTGCCGAACTGGTGCGTCTGGTCGATCGCCACCTCGAACGAGGTGATGCCGCCGGTGATCTTGTCGAGGCCGGCGAAGACGGCGATCGGGTTGCGGATCGGCTCGGCGAAGGCCGGCGCTGACGTGAGCGCAAGCGCGCCGGCCGCAACGCAGAGAATGGCCCGCCTCACGCCGCCCCGCCCTTCACCGCGTCCACGCGCAGCCGAAGGCCGCACGCCGTTCAGCGCCCCGCGACAGCGCCGGAAGCGAAACGACCTCCGGCAGAACCGACCCGCGGCGGCGCCCGGCAAGGGGCGATGCCGTCACGGGTTCGTGCCCTGGGCGCCGCCCGGCTCCCCGCCCGTCGGGGCCTGTTGCGCGCCGCCTGCGTCCTTGCCGCGGTTGGAGAACATGAAGTCGGAGACCAGCGACCAGATATCGAGCGCGCCCTGCGTGTAGGTCAGCTCGCCGCCATCGGCGAGAATGGTTTCACTGCCGCCGGGTTCGAGCGCGATGAATTTGCCGCCAAGCAGACCTTCCGAGGTGATTTTGGCGGTCGTATCGTCCGGCAGCTGAACAACCGGGTCGATGGCGAAGGTGAGTTTCGCATCGAACGACTTGGGGTCCAGCGCCTGGTCGATCACCGAGCCAACCTTGATTCCCGACAGCCGCACGTCCGAGCCGATATTGATTCCCTCGACGTTCTTGAAGCTGGCGGTGAGGCGGTAGCCCGATTGATCCTGCCCCATGCCGGTGGTGGTGTAGACGTAGATGAAGAAGGCGGCCGCGATGGCGATAACCAGCGCGCCAACCGCCGTTTCCATGAGATTCTGCTTCATCGCTCAAGGCCTCCGGCGGTGCGCCCGCCGATCCTCATTGCGGGGTCCAGGCGGTGTAGGTGGGTTCGCCCTGCGGCTTCGGATCGGGATTGAGCAGGCTTCCCGACGGGCGCCAGGCGTTTGCAGTGCCGGTGGCGTTCGCCTGGTGCGGCTTCTGCCAGGCGCGCGGAGCATACCCGTCGTTCACCGGCGGGAAGTCAACGGTGTAGTGCAGCCAGCCGTACCAGCCAGGCGGCACGGCGGAGCCCTCCGCGTAGCCGTTGTAGATGACCCAGCGGCGCTTGCCGCCGGCCGTCTGGTAGTAGCGGTTTCCGGCCTCGTCCTCGCCCACGAACTGGCCGTGCCTCGCCGTGAACAGGCGCGTGCCGACGGTTGCCCCGTTCCACCAGGTGAACAGCTGCAGGAGCAGGTTCTTCACACGTTTTCCCCAGTCCGCGTTGCGTTACGCCGACTATGGCGGAAGCCCGCGCGGGCGTCCAGATGCGAGCCAGACCGGCCGCTTGCGGAGGTTTGGCGAATCGGGCTCTTTGAACGTTATCCACAGAACAAGTCAAGGTGTGGACACCAGATGTGGTGTTAACGCCTCGTTAACACACTAGGTATTGACGTCCGTTGTCCAAGTGCTACTCTTTGCCACGAAGAACGGCCTTCCGAACTCCCTTTCGGGAAACAGGGGCCGGGTGGCCGGAACGGGCGGCGAAACCGCCAATCACAAAACAAGAAGTCGAGCCGGGGGCCGGGCGGCGGTAAGCGCGCACGGACCCGCAGGGAAGGCGTGTGCGTGGGTGGCGCGGAGCGCCGCCGGAGGGTTCAGCCGTCACATCCTCTCGCGCCGAACCGGGGCTGCGAGTGGAGGGACGGCGAAGATCGCCGGCGTCGGTGCGCGCCCGGGTTGGGGCAGCGTTCGGATTCGCGCGGGGCGAACGGGCGCGACGATGGCAAGGGGCACGATAGGCGATGCGAATCGAGCGGCGTTACACGACGGCTGGCGAAGGTCCCTACGCGGGAATCGCGTTCCGCGCGGCGGTCAGCGAGATCCGGAATCCAGACGGCTCGGTGGTGTTCCGCCAGGAGGGGATCGAGGTTCCGGCGGCGTGGAGCCAGGTCGCCGCCGACATCCTGGCGCAGAAGTATTTCCGCAAGGCCGGCGTGCCGGCGGCGCTGAAGCGCGTCGAGGAGGAGACCGTGCCGTCCTGGCTGTGGCGCTCCACACCTGACGAGGCGGCGCTCGCGGCGCTGCCGCCGGAGAAGCGCACCCGGTCCGAATCGTCGGCGAAGGAGGTGTTCCACCGCCTCGCCGGAACGTGGACCTACTGGGGCTGGAAGGGCGGCTACTTCGACGGCGAGGACGACGCCCGCGCCTTCTACGACGAGCACTGCGCGATGCTCGCCCGCCAGATCTGCGCGCCGAATTCGCCGCAGTGGTTCAACACCGGCCTGCACTGGGCCTACGGCATCGACGGCCCCGGCCAGGGCCACTACTACGTCGATCACCGCACGGGCGAGCTGACGCAAAGCGCCTCCGCCTACGAGCATCCGCAGCCGCACGCCTGCTTCATCCAGTCCATCGAGGACGATCTCGTGAACGAGAACGGCATCATGGATCTGTGGGTGCGCGAGGCGCGGCTGTTCAAGTACGGCTCCGGCACCGGCTCCAACTTCTCGAAGCTGCGCGGCGAGAACGAGCCGCTGTCGGGGGGCGGCAAGTCCTCCGGACTCATGAGCTTCCTCAAGCTCGGCGACCGGGCGGCCGGCGCCATCAAGTCGGGCGGCACCACGCGGCG
>DAIODI010000129.1:0-8526 GCA_036746875.1 Aestuariivirgaceae bacterium
GTGCTGGTGATCGGCGGCGGCGTGGCGGGGCTTGAGGCGGCGCGGGTGGCGGCGGAGCGCGGCCACCGGGTGACGCTGGCCGAGGCCTCCGGCAGGCTCGGCGGGCAGTTCCGGCTCGCAGGTCTCACGCCGCGCCGCCACCAGATCATCGACTACCTCGACTGGTTCGAACGGCAACTGACGCGGCTTCAGGTGAAGGTGCTGCTCAACACCCCACTCGATGCGCAAGAGGCGAAGGCGATGGGAGCGGACGAGATCATCGTCGCCACCGGCTCGCTGCCCGACGGCAACGGCTTCCAGCGCGCCTTGCCCGAGTTCGACGCGCTGCCCGGCATCGGGCGCGGCGCCGTGACCTTTGCAGAGGAGGTGATGGCGCGCACGGTGCGGCCGGGCGAGCGGGTGATCGTGCTCGACGAGACATCCAACTGGAAGGGCGCGGGCGTGGCGCTGACGCTGGCTGAAGCCGGGCATCGGGTGACGATCGTCACCGCCGCCGCCGCCGTGATGTCGGAGATGGCGCGCACCAATGCGGACTCCCAGGCCCGCGCGCGGCTGCGCGAGCTCGGCGTCGCCATGCTCACCGAAACGGCGATGCGCGATTGGCTGGGCGACGGCGCGATGGTCGAGCCGTGCGGCGGCGAGGCGCACCGCAGCGACGCCGATACGCTGGTGATCGCCGGGACCAACGTCTCCGAGCGCGCGTTGGGCGATGAGCTTGGCGCGCCGATGAGCGGCGACGCGGTGGCGGCGCGCACCGCCGCCATGGCGATCTACGAGGGCCGCAAGCTGGCGATGCTGCTGTAGAGGTTCGGAGCATCATCCGGCCAAGGCGCAGCCACTTGGCCGGAGCCGCCCAAGGCTTCTAGAAAACCTGCGCCAGCGCAATCACGGCGAGCGCGACGGCGCCGATCCACAACGCCGCCCGGGTGGGGAAGGCGTGGCGCGCCTGCGCCTCGGCCAGCGCTTCGGTGGTCGCCTGATCGAGGCGGATGCCGCCGCCGTCGGCCATGTTCGCCACCATGCGCGCCGCCCGCTGCGCCTCGGACAAAACCTCCGGCAGATGCGCGGCGAGCCGCCCCAGGGTCGCTGCGCCTTCGGCGGCGTCGTTGATGCGCCCCTGCGGCCCGAGTTTCTCCTCGATCCAGCCGCGCACGACCGGCTCGGACGCGGTCCACATGTTGAGGTTGGGGTTGAGCGTGCGGGCGACGCCTTCAACCACCACCATCGTCTTCTGCAACAGGATGAGCTGCGGCTGCGTCTTCATGTCGAACTGCTCCGTCACCTGGAACAGCTGCGTGAGCAGGCGCGCCATGGAGATATCGGCGCCCGGCCGGCCCATTCCCGGCCCGCCGATGCCGCGCAGCGCCTGCGCTAACACGGCCGGGTCCTGGTTCGGCGGCACGTAGCCCGCCTCGAAGTGAACATCGGAGATGCGGCGGTAGTCGCGGGTGATGAAGCCGTAGAGGATTTCGGCGAGGAACCGGCGTTCCTTCGGGCCGAGCCGCCCCATGATGCCGAAGTCCACCGCGACGAGATTGCCGTTCACGTCGCAGAACAGGTTGCCGGGGTGCATGTCGGCGTGGAAGAAGCCGTCGCGCATGGCGTGGCGCAGGAACGACTGGATGACGAGATCGCCGAGCGCCTCGCAGTCGATCCCCGCGGCGCGGATGCGCTCGGGCTGCGACAGCGGCACGGCGTCGATCCATTCGGTGGTGAGCACGCGCCGCGCCGTGCGCTCCCAGTCCACCGCCGGCACGCGGAAGCCGGGATCGCGCGCCGTGTTGGCCGCCATTTCGGCGACCGCCGCCGCCTCCATCCTCAGGTCGAGTTCGAGCCTCATCTACTGAGCGCGGGTGGCGCCCGCATCGAGCGGGCGCAGCCGCCGCGCCGGCTGGCTCAGCCGCTCAAGCAGCCGGGCGGCGGAATAGAAGGTGGCGAGGTCGCGCGCGAACCGCGCCTCGACGCCGGGGCGCAGCACCTTCACCGCCACGTCGCGCATCGCGCCGCCCGGCGCGCGCACGCGGGCGCGGTGCACCTGGGCGATGGAGGCGGCGGCGATGGGCGGGCCGAAGTCCTCGTAGAGCGTCTCCACCGGCGCGCCGAGCTGCGCGGCGATCTCCGCCTTCGCTTCCGCCAGTGCGAACGGCGGCATGCGGTCCTGCAGCGTCGAGAGGTCGGCGGCGTTCTTTGCGCCCACGAGATCGGCGCGGGTGGCGAGGAACTGTCCGAGCTTGATGTAGCTCGGGCCAAGCTCGGTCATCGCGGTTGCAAGCGGCGTCCGGCCGGACGTGGACGCCGGCCGCGAGCCGATCTTGCCGAGCTTGCGCGCAAGGCGCGCCGGGGCTGGAATCTCGGCCAGCTGCTGGGGCGTGAGAAACCCGTCGTTACGGGCGATCACCCGGCCGGCGCGGGCGAGCTGCGCCAGATCGCGGAGGGTGGCGAACATGGGTCCCCGCGCCGCCCGTCAGATCCGCCAGCCGGAGTGGATGGCGACCACGCCGGCGGTGAGCGCCCGGTGCGCCACCCGCGCGAACCCGGCCTCGGCGATCATGTCGGCGAACACGGCGGCGGCCGGGAAGGTGCGGATGCTCTCCACCAGATACCGGTAGGGCTGGCCGTCGCCGGTCACCACCTTGCCGACGGCGGGAATGACGGTGAACGAATAGGCGCCGTAGAGCCGATCGAGCCCCGGCACGTCGACGTGCGAGAACTCGAGGCACTGGAACCGGCCGCCGGGCTTCAGCACCCGGTAGGCCTCACGAAGCGCCTTGGGGATGTCGGGCACATTGCGAATGCCGAAGGCGATCGTGTAAGCGTCGAAGCTGCGATCGGGGAACGGCAGCGCCTCGGCGTTCGTCACCATGAACCGGCAGCGCTGATCCAGACCCTCGGCCCGGGCGCGCCGCGCGCCCTCCGCCACCATCTCCGGCGAGATGTAGGCGACGGTGACGGCGGTTCCCTTGCCGCCGGCGCGGGCGATGCGGAAGGCGATGTCGCCCGTGCCGCCCGCCACGTCGAGCACGCGGAACGGCCGCGCCGACTTCGGCGGGTTCAGCATCGCCACGAAATCGTCCTTCCACAGCCGGTGGAGGCCCGCCGACATCAGATCGTTCATCTGGTCGTAGCGGCGCGCCACCTTGGCGAACACCTCGTTCACAAGGTCCTGCTTTTCCGCTTGCCTCACCGTGGTGAAGCCGAACGGGGCGGTGGGTTCTGGCTGGCTGGACATCATGGCGGCGGACCATAGACGATAACCCCTCGCTTTTCCATTGTGAGCGCCACGCCGCGAGCCTAAACCAGCGCGATGCCGGAACTGCCCGAAGTCGAGACCGTGCGCCGTGGCCTTGCGCCTGCCATGGAGGGCCGGCGCATCGCCGCCGTGCGCCTGAAGCGGGGCGACCTGCGCTGGCCGTTTCCGCCGCGGTTTCGCGACCGGCTGGAGGGACGGCGCATCGAGGCGCTGTCGAGGCGCGCGAAGTATCTGCTCGCCGATCTCGATTCAGGCGAAACGCTGGTCATGCATCTCGGGATGTCGGGCCGTTTCTCGGTCTTCCCGGCGGCAGGTCCGGCTCGCAATCTCGGCGAATTCTATTTCGAGGCCGGCGCCGGCGAGGAAGCCGAAGGGGCGCACGATCACGTCACCTTCACCATGGACGACGGCTGCCGCATCGTGTTCACCGATCCGCGCCGGTTCGGCATGATGGATCTTGCGGCGGCGGGCAGCCGCGACGCCCACCCACTCCTGAAGGACCTCGGGCCGGAGCCGCTCGGTAACGCCTTCGACGCCGACCATCTCGCCGCGATGTTTCGCGGCAGGCGCGCGCCGCTCAAGGCGGCGCTGCTCGACCAGAAGGCGGCGGCGGGGCTCGGCAACATCTACGTCTGCGAGGCGCTCCACCGGGCGGGCCTGTCGCCGCGCCGCCTTGCCGGAACGACCGCGCGCCGCGACGGCGCGCCGGGGCCGGCGCTCGAACGCCTTGCGGCTGCGGTGCGCGAGGTTCTGAGCGAAGCGCTCGCCGCCGGCGGGTCGACCTTGCGCGACCATCAGGCGACGGACGGCAGCGCCGGGGCGTTCCAGCAGCGCTTCCGGGTCTACGACCGGGAGGGCGAGCCGTGCCGCACCCCCGGTTGCACCGGCGTCATCCGGCGCATCGTGCAGTCGGGCCGGTCCACCTTCCATTGTCCGCGCTGTCAGCGTTAAGCGTTCCGGACATGGCAAGACGCCGAAAGTCGTCGTTGGAAAGCGCGGGGCCTGTCGGGCGCGTGACGCCCAACCACCGGGAAGGCGAGTCCAGTCGCTGTTCGCCGGCAAGGACGAAAACGAGGGGAAGCAGGCGTAGCCGGTAAACGAAAGCCGGTGTTTCGTCACCGTTGACGCCCCGGGACCGCGCGGGTATACGACCCCACGTTGTCGGCAGGCCGTGCGCAATCACGCGCGTTTGGCCTAGCCAGACCTCATTCAACAGGATCGAGCCGCGACGCCGTGATGGCGGGCGCGCCACGGGAACAGAAGCGATGGCGAACACCAGCTCAGCCAGGAAGGCGGCCCGTCAGGCCGAACGCCGGACGGAAGTCAACAAGGCGCGGCGCAGCCGCGTGCGCACCAGCGTCCGCAAGGTCGAGGAGGCCATCGCCGCCGGCGACAAGGCCGCCGCCGAGGCGGCGCTGCGTCAGGCGCAGCCCGAACTCATGCGGGGCGCGCAGAAGAATGTGATCCACGCCAACACGGCGTCCCGCAAGGTGTCGAGACTCGCCCAGCGCATCCGCAAGATGGGCTGAACCCCCGGAGTTCGACCGCAGTTCTTCTCCAGGTTGCAGCAGGCCCCGCTCTCCTCCGGAGAGCGGGGCTTTTTTCATGCGGTTTTGCGCATCGCGCGCGAAAACGTGTGGCAGGTTGTGCTTCGGCAGGCGACTGTCGCAGGGCGCGCAACCCGGACACCGCCGCCGGATTGTCAAAAAAAAACGATAATTCACAAGGCGTTAGAGAGGGACTGTCCGACGGGGCGCACAGACATCGGCTTGGCGCGCGTCAACGAACGATCGCCGGCCGGAAAAGCGCCGCCCGCGATGGGTTAACGAAAGGTAAACTGCCTCCGGTTATTCGAAAGACGAGTCAAGGAGTTGCCGGAGCCGGCTCGGGCGTAACTGCATTTTTCGGCAAAGCGAAAATGTTCTGTGTACAGATGATCAACGCGACTCCTGTTGTCCGCCACCCCCGCGCTGTGTAAGGTCTCGGTCA
The DNA here is from genome assembly GCA_036746875.1 of Aestuariivirgaceae bacterium. GTDB lineage: Bacteria > Pseudomonadota > Alphaproteobacteria > Rhizobiales > Aestuariivirgaceae > DAIODI01. The sequence goes on from DAIODI010000129.1 coordinate 5,240, forward strand.
TCGGGCGGTTGCCCGGGGCTGGGAAGAGAGAGCGCAACCGCGCCTCGTTCCGGCTCACAAGAACAATAACGGGGCGAGCGGCAATGACCTTGACGATCGTGCGCAGTGGGGGCGTCAGGCGTAACCGGACAAGGCGGCGTCACCGGCTTCTGATGCCGGCCGCCAGCGAGTTCACGGAGTAGTTTTCAGCATCCTCGTCGTCGCCTAGGTCCGGGTGAGAGCTTCCCGGACGGGTTGGCGCTGTAACCACGGCCAGGCGAGTTCGCCCGGCCGACGGGGAAGGTGTGTCCGTCAGCGTGAGGTGCAGTGGACGCGGAAAGTCGTCTTTCCGCGGCCGGACAGTCGTGCACGCCGGGATGTCGAGTGACGACCGGTCGGGCGCATGTCGGACGAGTGCGGCGATCGAACAACGACGAACGAAGACGAACGAACAAGATCGCGCGCGAACGAGAGATTCAGGACTTAAGGAGGTCGTGGGCATGCAAGGGCTCCAGTTTCACCCCGGTCGAGAGCGCGTCGCTCCCGCAGCCGCCGGCGCCGTCGCCTTGAAGGAGACCTGGCAGCGCGTCGCCCGGCGGCTGAAGGTGACGCTTGGCGAGGACCTCTATTCGAGCTGGTTCGCCCGCATGGAGGCCGAGACGCTCGACGACGGCCGGCTGGTGCTCTCCGTCCCCACGCGGTTTCTGCGCAACTGGATCAACACCCATTACGCCGACACGCTCGCCAAGGCGGCCGAATCCGAATTCGGCCCGCTGACGGCGGTGAGCGTGCAGGTGCGCACCCGTGGCTTGCCGCAGGCGGCCAACGCCGCAAGCCCGCCCGCAGCCGATCCGCGCCCCTCCCACCACGAGCCCGCGGCGACGCCCTGCGACAACCGCGCCGCCGTCGTGCCGCTGCACCCGCAAGGCGCGCCCGCCGCCGCCCAGCTTCGCGCCCCGTTCGGCGGCGAGCGCGGCTCGCCGCTCGACCATGCGCTGACCTTCGAGACGTTCGTCGCCGGCAAATCGAACGCCCTCGCCCTCGCGGCGGCGATGCGTGTCGCCGACGCCGCTGCGGGCGCGCCGCTCAGTTTCAACCCGCTCTACATCCACTCGGCGGCGGGTCTCGGCAAGACCCACCTCCTCAACGCGGTGTCGTGGCGCATCCGCGAGCGCGAGGCCGGGCGCAGGGTGCTGTTCATCACCGCCGAGCGCTTCATGTACCACTTCCTCGCTGCGCTGAAGGCGCGCGACGTGCTGTCCTTCAAGGATTATTTCCACTCCGTCGACGTGCTGATCATCGACGATTTCCAGTTCCTGCAGGGCAAATCGATGCAGCAGGAGTTCTGCCATACCTTCAACTCGCTCGTGGACAGCAAGCGCCAGGTGATCGTCGCCGCCGACGTGCCGCCGGCCCAGCTCGACAGCCTCGACCAGCGGATGCGCTCACGCATGGCGGGCGGCCTCGTCGTCGATATCGAGATGCCCGACCTCGAATTGCGGCGGGAGATTCTCGCCTCGCGGGTCCAGCAGCTCAAGCGCAAGGATCCGGCGCTGGGCGTCGGGCTCGACGTGATCGATTTCATCGCCGCGCGAATTGACGGCGGCGGCCGCGAACTAGAAGGCGCGCTCAACCGCGTCGTCGCCCGTCACGAGCTCACCCGCGCGCCGGTCTCGGTCGATCTTGCCGCCATGGCGCTGCGCGATCTCGCCCTCTCGGGCGAGCCGCCCCGCATCCGCATCGACGACATCCTCAAGGTGGTGGGCCGCCACTACAACGTGGGGCGCGCCGATCTCCTGTCGCCGCGCCGCGCCCAGGCGATCGTGCGGCCGCGCCAGGTGGGCATGTACCTCGCCAAGAAGCTCACCGCGCGCTCGCTGCCGGAAATCGGCCGGCGGTTCGGCGGCCGCGATCATTCGACGGTGCTGCACGCCGTTCGCAAGATCGAGGAACTGATGGCCAGCGACGACCGTCTCGCCCGCGAAGTCGGCTTGCTCGCCAAGATGATCGAGCAGCCGTGACCGGGCCCGACCAGGCCCTTGCGCGCCACCGGGCCGATGCGCCAATGTCGGCCCCTTGGGTCGGTTTCTGACGCCAGAGGGAGAGGATGCGCCTCGTCGTCGAACGTTCGCAGTTCCTGAAGTCGCTCAACCACGTCCAGTCGGTCGTCGAGCGCCGCAACACGATTCCGATCCTCTCCAACGTGCTGATCCAGGCCGGTCGCCGGCAGATCCGGCTGATCGCCACGGACCTCGACATCGAGGTGCTGGAGAGCCTTCCCGCCGACGTGATGCGCGAAGGGGCCATCACGGCGCCGGCGCATATGCTCTACGACATCGTCCGCAAGCTCCCCGACGGCTCGCAGCTCGAGGTGCAGACCGACGACAAGCGGCTGACGATCACGGCGGGGCGCTCGCGGTTCCAGTTGCAGACCCTGCCGCCGGAGGACTTTCCCGATCTGTCCGCCGGCGAGTTCTCCCACCGTTTCCGCGTCAACGCCGCCGACCTCAGGCGGCTGATCGAAAGGACGCGCTTCGCGATCTCCACCGAGGAAACGCGCTATTACCTCAACGGCATCTACCTGCACGAGGTGCCGAACGCCCCCGGCGGGCCGGTCCTGCGCGCGGTCTCGACCGACGGCCACCGGCTGGCGCTTGCCGAACTCGACCGGCCAGAAGGCGTCGCGGGCATGCCGGGCGGCATCGTGCCGCGCAAGACCGTTCTGGAGCTGGCCAAGCTCGCCGAAGCGACTACCGACGACATCGAGATCGCCCTGTCGGCCTCGAAGATCCGCTTCGCTTTCGACGGCCTCGTCCTCACCTCGAAGCTGATCGACGGCACCTTCCCCGATTACGAGCGGGTGATCCCGCGCGGCAACGACAAGGTGCTCGAGGTGGACACGAAACTGTTCGCCCAGGCCGTCGACCGCGTATCGACCATCTCCAGCGAGAAGGGCCGGGCGGTGAAGCTCAACATCGCCTCGGGGCGTCTCGTGCTGTCGGTCAACAATCCGGAATCCGGCTCGGCCGAGGAGGAGATCGTCGCCGACTATTCGGCCGATCCGATCGATATCGGCTTCAATTCCCGCTACCTGCTCGACATCGCGGCGCAATTCCGCAGCGAGACGGCGGTGTTCCGGCTGGCCGATTCCGGCTCTCCGACGGTGATCCGCGAGCATGGCGACGAGCGCACGCTCTACGTGCTCATGCCGATGCGGGTCTGAAGCCCTGCGGAAGCGGTTCCAAATCGCGGGATTCCTTGCTTTTTCCGGGTTTTGAGCCCATATCTTCCGGGTGATTCCCGACCCG
>DAIODI010000130.1:0-8500 GCA_036746875.1 Aestuariivirgaceae bacterium
TTGCCCGCCCTGAACGAGGCTGCGCCGCCGTCGGCGTGGCCGTAGGCGATCACCGGCTCCATCTCCTTCAGCACGTCGTCGGGCAGGTGGCACATGATCTTGTGGCCGGGCGCGAGCTCCTTCACTGGCGGCAGTTCGCTCTCGCAGATGGCGCCGATCTTGCGCGGGCAACGGGTCTGGAACGGGCAGCCCGACGGCGGGTTCATCGGCGAGGGGAGCTCGCCCTTCAGCACGATGCGCTTCTTCTGCACCGAGGTGTCGGCGATCGGCGCCGCCGACAGCAGCGCCTCCGTGTACGGATGGTAGGGCGGGGCGAAGATCTGGTCGGTCGTGCCCTGCTCCATGATGCGGCCGAGATACATCACCACCACCCGGTCGGCGAGATAGCGAACCACCGAGAGGTCGTGGCTGATGAAGATCAGCGTGGTGCGCCTGGCGCGCTGGATGTCTGTAAGGAGGCCCGTGACCGCCGCCTGCACCGAGACGTCGAGCGCCGACACCGGCTCGTCCGCCACCACCACCGCCGCGTCGCCGCCGAAGGCGCGGGCGATGCCGACACGCTGCTTCTGGCCACCGGAGAGCTGGCGCGGTTTGCGCTCGGCGAAGTCGCGCGGCAGCTTCACGAGGTCGAGAAGCTCGTAGACCTTCTCGCGAACCTCGTCCCTGGTCTTGCCAACGCCGTAGCGCTTTAGCACGCGCGCGATCTGCGAGCCCACCGAGTGCGACGGGTTGAGCGTCTCGAACGGGTTCTGGAACACGATTTGCAGCGAGGCGATGAGCTGCGGCTCGCGCTTCCTTACCGGCAGATGGCCGATCTCCTTGCCCTTCAGCAGCACTTCGCCTTCGGTCGCCTGCTCGAGGCCCATCAGCACCTTGGCGAAGGTGGACTTGCCGCAGCCGGATTCCCCGACGATGGCCACCGTCTCGGCCTCGCGGGCGTCGAAATCGATCTTCTCGTTGGCCTTGACGAAGCGCGACGCCTTGCCCTTCAGCCAGGCGACGATCGAGGTGTCGCGGATCTCGTAGTATTTCTTGAGGTTCTTCACCTCCAGCACCGGAGGGCCGAAGTTGACCGGCGCCGACGCCACGCCCGGCGGTTTCGCGGCCTGCCAGTCGATCTCGTTCCAGCGCACGCAGCGTACGAGGTGTCCGGGGTCGCCCGTCACCGGCTCCATGGGCAGCGGCGGCACGTTGCACCGGTCCTCGACGAAGAAATCGCAACGCGGCCCGAAGGCGCAGCCCGGCGGGCGCTGGTGCGGCAGCGGCAACTGTCCCCGGATCGGAACCAGCGGACGCACGTAGCGGTCGGCGCCGGGCAGCGGGATCGAGTTGAACAGTCCGCGCGTATAGGGGTGGCGCATCTCGTCGAACACCTGTTCGACCGAGCCGAACTCCACCGCCTGACCGGAATACATCACCGCGATCCTGTCGCACGTTTCAAGGATCAGCCCGAGGTTGTGCGAGATGTAGATCATCGAGGTGCCGAAGCGCTTCGAGATGTCCTTGATGAGCTCGACCACGCCCGCCTCGACCGTCACGTCGAGCGCCGTGGTGGGCTCGTCGAGGAGCAGCAGCTGCGGGTTCGACAACAGCGCCATGGCGATGACGACGCGCTGCTGCTGGCCGCCCGAAAGCTGGTGCGGGTACGATTCCATGATGCGCTTCGGGTCGGGCAGCCGCACCGCCTCCAGCATCTCGACGGAGCGGCGCGTCGCCTCCGCCATCGACACGCCTTCATGCGCGATCGGCACCTCGGTGAGCTGGTCCTTCACCCGAAGCGACGGGTTCAGCGACGCCATCGGCTCCTGATAGACCATGGAGATCTGCGAGCCGCGGATCTGCCGCAGCTCCTCCGCCGACACCGAGCGCAGGTCGCGGCCGTTGAACAGGATCTCCCCGCCGATCACCGCGCCGTTCTTGCCCATGTGCTGCATGATGGCGAGCGCCACCGTGGACTTGCCGCAGCCGGATTCGCCGACGATGCCCACCGCCTCGCCGGGCATGACCCTGAGGTTGAAGTCCACCACCGCCGGGATCTCGCCGGCGCGGGTGTAGTAGGAAACGCACAGGTTGCGGCATTCCAGAACCGGCAGATTCGGATCGCGGGCTGTCCCGGCGGGACCGGACTTCGCAGTTTGGGTGGCGGTGGCCATGTCAGTCCCTCAGCGAGATTTCGCGGATGCCGTCGGCGAGCAGGTTCAGCCCCAGCACCAGCGACGAGATGGCGAAGGCCGGCCAAAGCATCGCGTTCATGCCGAAGGAGCCGAACTTCTGCGCGTCGGAGATCATCTTGCCCCAGTCCGGCTGCGGCGGCGGCAGGCCGAGCGACAGATAGCCGAGCAGCGCGATGGTGATGGTGACGTAGCCGAGCCGCAGGCAGGCGTCCACGATCAGCGGGCCGCGGGCGTTGGGCAGAAGCTCCACCAGCATGATGTACCAGGCGTTCTCGCCGCGCACCTCGGCCGCGGCGATGTAATCGCGCGTCTTCAGATCGAGAACCAGGCCGCGGACGATGCGCGCCACCTGCGGCGCGGTGCCGAAGGTGACGGCGACGATGATGATGAAGCCCGCCACCACCACCGGGTCGAGCCCGACATCCTTGGCGAGATACTGCCCGAACTCGGACGCCGGGCCGAACCGCGACAGGATGACGAGGTAGAGCACCATCAGCGGGAACGACAGCAGCACGTTGCCGATGAAGGAGATGGTCTCGTCGGTCCAGCCGCCCTTGTAGCCGGCGAGCACGCCCATCAGCATGCCCACGAGATAGGCCACGACGGTGGCGATCGTGGCCCAGAACAGCACCAGCCGGCCGCCCCAGATCAGCCGGGACAGCAGGTCGCGGCCCTTCTCGTCGGTGCCGAGCCAGTGCATCACGCCGGTCTTGCCCTCGGTCATCACCGGCTTCAGCAACATGCCGGTGGACTGTTTGAGCGGATCCTCGATGGGGAGGACGGGCGCGAGCAGCGCCAGCGCCACCCAGAAGCTGACGAGGAACAGGCCGATCATGCCGACGCGGCTTTCGCGCAGCAGGCCGAAGAAGCGCCCGATACGTTGCAGCAGGCCGGGGCGCGGCGCGGAGGCGGCGGCGGCCGGCGGCGCGGGCGACGTGGCGTCGGTCATCGGCGGTCCCTCAGCTGAAGCGGATGCGCGGGTTGAGCAGGGTGTAGCCGATATCGGAGATGAACTGCGACATCACCGCCACGAACACGGCGACCATCGTGCAGGCCTCGATGGTGTAGATGTCGCCGAACATCGCCGCCTCGTAGAGCAGCTTGCCGAAGCCCTTGTAGGCGAAGAACACCTCCACCACGATCACGCCGGAGAGGAGGTAGTTGAGCTGCAGAACCATCACCGTGAACGGCGCGATGAGCGCGTTGCGCAGCGCATGTCTGGTGACGATCCGCCGGAACGGCAGCCCCTTCAGCACGGCGGTGCGGATGTACTGAGAGGTCATCACCTCCGCCATGGAGGCCCGCGTCATGCGCGTGTAGTAGCCGAAGTTGTAGATGACGAGCACGGCCACCGGCAGCACCAGCTCCTGCCAGACCACGCCGTTCGAGAACGGCGACGTGCCGGGCAGGATGTCGAGCCAGTAGACGAAAATGGCGACGAGGATCGTCGCCGAGGCGAACTCGGGGATCGAGGTCGTCAGCACCGACAGCACGGTGATGGAGCGGTCGCGCACCGAGCCTTCGGCGATGCCCGACAGCACGCCCAGCACCAGCGCGATCGCCATGGTGATGAAGAACGTCCAGAACGCGAGGATGGCGGTGTGCCAGAGGTGTTCGGCGAGCAGGCTGCGCACCGGTGTGTTGAACATGATGGAGGTGCCGAAGTCGCCCTGCATGAACCGCCACAGCCAGGCGAGGTAGCGGCCGACGAACGGCTCGTTGTAGCCGTTCTGCTCCAGCCACGAGTTGCGCTGCTCCACGGTGGAGTAGGGGCCGAGCACCTTGGCGGCGACGTTGTATTTGTCCCCCTCGAAGATGACGAACAGGATGAACGAGATCGTCAGCATGATGAGGATCATGGACGCAAAACGTCGCAGCGCGATGCGCAGCATGCCTTCCTGCCTCTCCCCGTCGCGGCGGCCGCCCGCCGCTTGCAAAGCCCCGCGCTTTCCCGCCCTGGCGGCGATCATAGCCGCTTGCGCCGCAGGTGCAAACCCGTTCAGGTCCGGTCGGGCGTCGCCTCGCCGCCCGGCGCGCGGACCAGGGCGGCAAAACCGTCAGTGTACAGATCGATCGGCGGCTCAGGCGAGCGGGTGGCGGACCGGTTCCTTGGGCTTGAGGAGCCAGTTGCGGGCGATCTCGCGGTAACCATGCATCAGGTAGGCGCAGTTCTCGGCGAGCAGGCGCTCCCGGTTGGCCCGGTAGTAGGCCGGGATCTCGTACCACGCCAGCGCCGGGCGCTCGTGGTGGGCCATGTGCAGGTTGTTGTTGAGGTAGAGCAGCGACACTACCGGATTGGTCTCCACCACGATGGTTCGGCAGCCGGGCCGGTCGTGCGCGCGATGCTCCGCATACGACCGCATCATCGAGAGCGAGTTGCCCCAGTAGGCGACGAACAGCACATACTGCCAGAACGGCATGCCGCATACGCCGCTCACCCAGGCCCAGACGAGGGCCATGCCGAGGGCGTGCAGCGCCCAGGCCTCCGTCACCGCCCGGTCGCCGCGGGCGATCAGCCTCGCTTCCGCGGTGACGAATGTGGCGGTGGAGAGCGCCGGGCCGATCACGAACCGCCCCAGCATGGTGTTGTTGACGGTGTAGAGCGCCCTCAGCCAGCGCGGCGTCGCGTCCCAGGCTTGCGGATCGAGGTAGTAGGACTCGGGATCGACGCCCGGTTCGGTGAGGTGGTCGTTGTCGTGATGCTTGAGATGCAGCGTCTTGTACCGGCGGTAGGGAAACCACAGGCTGATGGGCGCAAACAGCAGCGCCTCGTTGACGAGCGCGTTGCGTGTGGGGTGGCCGTGCAGCGCCTCATGCTGGAGCGAGCCGTGCAGCGCCACGAGATAGGCGCCGACCGGAATCACCACCCACCACGTCAGCTCGCGCCAGAACAGCGTGACAAGCCCGAACGCCAGCCAAAATACGCCGATCAACGCCAGGGTGGGCCATTCCAGCCTCCCGCCAGGCCGTTGCGCCGCCGCCCGTTGCGCCGTCATCGCCGTCTCGTTCTCCCGTCTCGCTTTCGCTTCCCGATTGCGCCATATGGCTGTCTGCTAACGAAACTGTTGTCAATACGCCGTCCCGTGTCCAAGGCCCCGCTGTTCTCGCTCCCGATGTACGATCTGCCTGAGGTGCGCGAGGCGACCGACGCGTGGGCGGCCGGGCTTGCGCGGCGCCTGCGAGCCGCCGGTTTCGCCCCGCCGGGCGCCCTGGTGCGCAGCGGCGATTGCACGAACGACTGGCGCGATCCGGCGCTGCTGTTGACCCAGACCTGCGGCTATCCGTACACGCACGCGTTCGCCGGGCGGCTGCGGCTGCTGGCGACGCCGGTTTACGCCGCCGAGGGCTGCTCCGCCGCCGACTACTCCAGCGTCATCGTGGCGCGCGCCGGCGGCCCCGTCCGCACCCTTGCCGAGGCCCGCGGGAGGCGGGCCGTCTACAACACTGCGGATTCGATGTCCGGACATCTCGCCCTGCGCGCAGTCGTCGCGCCGCTGGCCGGCGGCCGGGCGTTCTTCGCCTCGGTCGCCGAGAGCGGCGGCCACGTCAGGTCGATGGCGATGGTGGCGGCGGGCGACGCCGACATCGCCGCGATCGACGCAGTCACGTTCGCGCTGGTGAAGCGGGCGCGGGCGGAGGCCGTGGCGGGGCTCGCCGTCATCGGCCGCGGCCCGTCCGTTCCGGGGCTTCCCTACGTCACCGCCATGCACCGTCCGCCGGCCGAGATTGTGCGCCTGAAGCGCGCGCTGGCCGAGGCCGCGGCCGATCCGGCGCTGCGGGCGGCGCGGGCGGCGCTGCTGATCGAGCGGTTCGAGTTCCTGCCGCCGGAGGAGTACCGGCGCATCCTCGAGGTCGAGGCGCGCGCCGAAGCTCTGGGCTATACGGCGCTGATCTGAACAGGAGACAGGATAGACCCGATGATCGACCTCTATACCTGGGCGACGCCCAACGGCCGCAAGGTGTCCATCGCGATGGAGGAAATGGGGCTTCCGTACGCCGTGCACGCCATCGACATCAACAGGGACGAGCAGTTCGATCCGGCGTTCCTGAAGATCGCGCCGAACAACCGCATCCCGGCGATCGTCGACCGCGAGAACGGGCTGTCGCTGATGGAGTCGGGCGCGATCCTGATCTACCTCGCCGAGAAGACCGGCCGGTTCCTTCCCGCCTCGGGCGCGGAGCGGTATCGCGCCATCGAATGGCTGATGTGGCAGATGGGCGGCTGGGGCCCGATGCTCGGGCAGGCCAACCACTTCATCCGCTTCAACCCCGGCAAGTCGGCCTACGGCGAGGAACGCTACGGCAAGGAAGCGCACCGGCTCTACGGCGTGCTGAACAGGCGGCTCGCCGATCACGAGTACGTGGCAGGCAAGGACTACACCATCGCCGACATGGCGATCTGGCCGTGGGCGAACCGGCACGAGTGGATCAACGTCGATCTCTCCGCCTATCCCAATGTGAAGCGCTGGTATGTGAAGCTTGCCGCGCGCCCCGCCGTGCAGCGCGGCTTCAAGGTGCCGGATGCGACCGCCGAAATCCCGATGCCGGCGTAATCGTCAGCCCGAAAGCCGCGCCAGCGCTCGTTCCCGGCCGATCAGCGGCAGCAGCGCGGCGAGCTCCGGACCGGTCTCGCGGCCCGTCAGCGCCAGCCGCAAGGGATGGAACACCGCCCGGCCCTTGCGTCCGGTGGCGACCTTGAGCGCGTCGGTCCACGCCGTCCATGTGGCGCCGGTCCACGGTTCGGCGGGGAGGAGCGCGCGCGCCTGCGCGAGGTAGTCCGCATCCTCGATCGCCGGCGCGATATCGCCCGCCGTCACCGCCAGCCAGTCGCGGGCGTCGGCGATCAGCGCGAGATTGCCGCGCACGGTGAGCCAGAACGCCTCCCCGCCGTCGGCCCCGAGGGCTTCGAGGCGGGGCTTCGCCTGCGCGTAGTCCATGCGGCGCAGGAGTTTCGCGTTGAGGCCCGCCAGCTCCGCCTGCGAGAAGCGGGCCGGAGCGCGCGACACATGCGCAAGGTCGAAGCCCTGAAGCATCTCCGCATAATCCGTACACGGATGAAGCGCTTCGGATGTGCCGATCAGCCCGGCGAGGGAAGCGACGGCCATCGGCTCGTAGCCCTCGTCGCGCATCCCGCCGATCGAGAGCGATCCCAGCCGCTTCGACAGGCCCTGCCCGTCCGCGCCAACGAGCAGGCTGTGGTGGGCGAAGGCCGGCGGCTGCGCGCCCAGCGCCTCGAACAGCTCGATCTGCACGGCGGCGTTCACCACGTGATCCTCGCCGCGGATGACATGGGTGACGCCGAGCGCGATGTCGTCCGCCACCGACGGCAGCGTGTAGAGCCAGGCGCCGTCCTCGCGGATCAGCACGGGATCGGAGACCGTCGCGGTGTCGATCTCCTGGGGACCGCGGATCAGGTCGTCCCAGGCGACGCGGCGGCGCTTGAGCAGGAAACGCCAGTGCGGCCTTCGGCCCGCGGCTTCGAGGCCGGCGCGCTCCTCGGCGGAGAGCGCCAACGCCGCGCGATCATAGACCGGCGGCAGATGACGCGCCTGCTGGCGCTTGCGCTTGCGGTCGAGCTCGTCCGGCGTCTCGTACGCCGGGTAGAGCCGGCCCGACGCCTTCAACCGTTCGGCGGCCTGCGCGTACAGATGAAACCGCTCCGACTGGCGCACGGTCACGGCCGGGGTGACGCCGAGCCAGGCGAGGTCGGCGGCGATCTCCGCCTCGAACGCGCGCGTCGAGCGCGCTGCGTCGGTGTCGTCGAAGCGCAGCACGAAGCGGCCGCCGTGCTTCAGCGCGAACAGCCAGTTCAGCACGGCGGTGCGCGCGTTGCCGATGTGGATGCGCCCGGTCGGCGAGGGCGCGAAGCGAACGGTTGCGCTCACGGCTTGTCCCGGAAGCCGTTGGTGATCGGGTAGCGCCGGTCGCGGCCGAAGTTGCGCCGCGTGATCTTGACGCCCGGCGCCGCCTGGCGCCGCTTGTACTCCGCGACGTAAAGCATGTGCTGCACGCGCCGCACGGTCTCTGCCGGAAGACCACGCGCGACGAGCGCCTCGACGCTCGCCTCCTCCTCCACCAGCCCTTCGAGGATCGCGTCGAGCAGCTCGTAGGGCGGGAGTGAATCCTGATCCGTCTGGCCGGGCTTGAGTTCGGCGGAGGGCGCGCGGGTGATGATGCGCTCCGGGATCACCCGCCGCTGCGGCCCGAGGCAACCTTTCGGGCGCGTCTGGTTGCGGTAGCGGGCGAGCGCGTAGACCTCGGTCTTGTACACGTCCTTGATCGGATTGAAGCCGCCGTTCATGTCGCCGTAGAGCGTGGCGTAGCCG
>DAIODI010000131.1:0-8488 GCA_036746875.1 Aestuariivirgaceae bacterium
GGGCCGCGTACTGAGGTCCGCCGATCTCGCGGCGCGGGCAGCTGCGGGAGTGACGCGGGTGTGCGCCGCGCGCCTGTCGCCGGACGACGTGCCCGAGGACGAGGCGGCCGAGGCGATCGCGCGCGCCATCGCGGGCGAGGGCGTGGAGGCGCAGGCTCCGTTCACCGGGCGCGCCAACCTGCACGCGGGGGCGGCGGGCGTGGCGCTGGTGGACGCCGGGCGCGTGCGGGCGCTGAACCGGCTGGACGAGAGCCTCACCCTCGCCACCGTCGCGCCGTTCGAAACGGTCGAGGACCGCCAGATGCTGGCGACGGTGAAGGTGATCCCCTTCGCCGTGCCGCGCGCCGTGCTCGACGAGGCGCTGGCGCTGATCGCGCAGAGGCCGCTGGTGGCGCTGAAGGCCTTCCGGCCGCGCCGGGCGGGACTGGTGATCACCACGCTGGCGCAGACCAAGCCTTCGCTGGTCGAGAAGTCGCGCGCCGCCATGGCCGATCGCCTCGCCACGCTGGGGTCCACGCTCGGCGAGGTGATCGTCTGCGGCCACCGCACGCAAGCCGTGGCGGAGGCGGTGGCGCGGCTGAACGACGAGGGCCACGACCCGATCCTGGTGTTCGGCGCGTCCGCCATCGTCGACCGCGGCGACGTGGTTCCCGCCGGGCTGGTTTCGGCGGGCGGGCGCGTGGTGCATCTCGGCATGCCGGTCGATCCGGGCAACCTCCTGATGCTGGGCCGCATCGACGCCGCCGCGGTGATCGGCGTGCCCTCGTGCGCCCGTTCCCCGAAGGTGAACGGCTTCGACTGGGTTCTGGCGCGCGTTCTGGCCGGCATCGACGTGCGCCCGCAGGACATCATGGATATGGGAGCGGGTGGCCTGCTCGTCGAAATCCCGTCGCGGCCAACGCCGCGCGAGGGCTCCCTGGGCGTCCTGAAGGCGCCGCGCGTCGCAGGCGTCGTGCTGGCGGCGGGGCAGGGCATGCGGATGGGCGGGCCCAACAAGCTGCTCCTCGACGTTTGCGGCAAGCCCATGGTGCGCCATGCCGTCGAGGCGGCGCTCGCCGCAAGGCTCGACGCGGTCGTGGTGGTGACGGGACGCGACGCCGACGCCGTGCGCGCCGCGCTCGACGGCCTGGCGGTGCGGTTCGTGCACAATCCCCGCTATGCGGAAGGCCAGGGCGGCTCGCTCGCCGCCGGCGTCGCGGCGCTGCCGACGGGAACCGACGCGGCGGTGGTGCTGCTCGCCGACATGCCGCTGGTGACGCCGCAGGTGATCGGGCGGCTGGTCGCGGCGTTCAACCCGGTGGAGGGCCGGTCCATCTGCGTGCCGGTGTTCGAGGGCCGGCGCGGCAACCCGGTGCTGTTCGCGGCGAAGCATTTCGCCGCCATGCAGGCCATTGCGGGCGACGAGGGCGCGCGCGCCCTGCTGCGGAGCCACGCCGACGAGGTGGCCGAAACGCCGGTGACCGACGGCTCGATCTTCACCGACGTCGACACGCCGCAGGCGCTGGCGGCGCTGGGGGAGGCTCCGTGACGGCGCCGGGGAAGAAAGAGGAGGCGGAGCGGCGGCGATGGCCGCCTACCACGACGTTTGCAGGCCGATGCTGACGGTGTGGGCGGCGAGGCCGAAGTCGTTGAGGTTCTGCGTGCCGATGTAACTCGCCCGGAAGGTGAGCGACCGCGTCAGCGGCACACCGCCGCTCACCAGCCAGCCCACGTCGAGGCGTTCGTCGTTCTTCTCGACGCCGTTGATCGCCGACCGACCGCCGGTGGCGATCGCGCCGCCCGCCGAGAGCCAGACGCCCGGCCCGAAGTCGTATTCGATCGAGCCGTCGAGGCTGAACAGCGGCTTCTGCGTCAGCCGTTGGCCGCCGAAGAAGTCTTCGTTCTCGCCGAACAGGAACGCCGTGCCGGTGGCCTCGATCACCCAGGGTCCGTCGCGATGCTGGAGGCCCAGTTGCGGGCGCAGCGAGTAGCGGTTGCCGCCGAGGTTGATCAGCCGGTCGCTGAAGTACTCGCCCGTGGGCACGCTCACCGCCAGGGCCGCGCCGAGGATCGTCTCATCGCTGACCGAGGCGCGCCAGTCGGCGTACGCCTTGCCGGAGAGCGGCGGGCCGCCGATGAGGTTCACCGCCAGACGAAACACCGTGTCGTTGGGGCCCTCGCGTTCCACCGATTTTGGCGCGCCGCGCAAAAGGCCGCTCCATGTGCCGTCCTGGAACGATTGGCGGACCTCGGCCCGGGCGGTCTTGTCGAACAGCTCGAAGGTGCGGATGTAGCCCAGCACCCAGGTGTCCACGTCGACGGTCGCATCCTCGACCCCGAGCGCCGGGTCGACGCTGATCTCGCCCGAGGTGCGCGCGTAGCTGAACACGGCGAAGTTCTGGTCCACCGGAAGCTGGTTCCAGCGGCGGATCTCCACCTCCTGGGCGCAAGCGGCGTCCGCGCCCGAGAGCAGAACGGCGATCGCCGCCAGGCGGCCGGCGGCGCGCCCCCTCAACGCTCTGTCCATCGCCCGCTCCGCGTCCCCCATGATCGAGCCAAGCTTAGCACCACAGACGGGCGGGCTACATCAGCTTCAGGCCCTTGAGGCTGGCGTGGCCGGTGCGGCCGATGATGATGTGGTCGTGCACCTTGATGCCAAGCTTGTCGGCGGCCTCGACGATGCGGCGCGTCATGTCGATGTCGGCGGGGGACGGCGTGGGATCGCCCGAGGGGTGGTTGTGGACGAGGATGATCGCGGAGGCCGAAAGCTCCAGCGCCCGCTTGACCACCTCGCGCACGTAGACGGGGGTGTGGTCCACTGTGCCCTCCTGCTGCACCTCGTCAGCGATGAGCGCGTTCTTGCGGTCGAGGAACAGGATGCGGAACTGCTCCTTATCCGCGTAGGCCATCGCCGCCGTGCAGTAGTCGAGAAGCTGGCTCCAGGTGGTGAGCAGCGGCCGGTTCATCACCTGCCGCTTGAGCAGCCGCAGGCCGGCGGCGTGGACGATCTTCAGGTCCACCACCAGCCCGTCGCCCACGCCCTCCACTTCCTTCAGCCGCTCCGGCGGGGCGGCGAGCACGTCGGCGAACGAGCCGAACCGGGCGAGCAGCGTCTTCGCCAGCGGTTTCACGTCGCGGCGCGGAATGGCGCGGGCGAGGATCAGCTCCAGAAGCTCGTAGTCGGGCAGCGCGTCGGGACCGCCCTCCATGAAGCGGCGGCGCAAGCGTTCACGGTGGCCGGCATAGTGCGGCCGGCCGCCGGCATCCTGAAAGCCGCCATCCCCCACGGCGCCGCCTCCCGCCGCTCCGCGCCTATCCGGTGAGCGCGGGCGGCACGTCGAGGCCCGCCGGGGAGAAGGTGAACACCTCGCACCCCTGTTCGGTGACGCCCACCGTATGCTCGAACTGCGCCGACAGCGAGCGATCGCGCGTCACCGCCGTCCACCCGTCGGCGAGGATCTTCACATGCGGGCGGCCGAGGTTGATCATCGGTTCGATGGTGAACAGCATCCCGGGCTTGAGCTCGACGCCCTCGCCGGCCCGGCCGTAGTGGAGAATGTTCGGCATGTCGTGGAATAACCGCCCGAGACCGTGGCCGCAGAAGTCGCGCACCACCGAGCAGCGCTCGGCCTCCGCGCAAGCCTGGATGGCGTGGCCGATGTCGCCGGTGCGGGCCCCGGGCTTCACCGCCGCGACGCCGCGCATCAGGCATTCGTAGGTGACCTCGATGAGGCGCTGCGCCCTGCGCGCCACCGCGCCCACGGGATACATGCGGCTTGCGTCGCCGTGCCAGCCGTCGACGATCAGCGTCACGTCGATGTTGACGACATCGCCCTCGCGCAAGGGTTTGTCGTTGGGGATGCCGTGGCAGACGACATGATTGATCGAGGTGCAGATGGCGCGGGTGAAGCCGCGATAGTGCAGCGGCGCCGGAACCGCGCCGTGGTCGCGGGCGAACTCCACCACCAGGCGGTCGAGCGCGTCGGTGGTGACGCCGGGGCGCACGTGCGCGCACAGGAGATCGAGCGCCTGCGCGGGCAGCCGGCCCGCCTTGCGCATGGCGGCGAACGCATCCTGCCCGTGCAGCTTGATCTGCCCGGTGTTGGTGAGCGGGGCCAGCGTGGCGTCGACGTAGCTCGTGGTCATGCGCGCCCTTCGGTCAACGGTCGACCAGAAATAAGCTCCGGATGGCCTTCCCGCAAGCCGCTCGCGCCAACCTTTCCGCCAGCGGGACCGGGCGGTTGCGTCTCACCCCGCGATCGGCAGGAGGCGCCGCGCGTCGATGCCCTCGGGCGTCACCTCGCAGCCGAGCGCGAAGGCCTCGACGCCGGCCTCGCGCGCGCTGTGGAACGCCGCCGCGTAGCCGGGGTCGAGATCAGCGGCGAGCCCGAACGCGTCCGCGTCGCCGCGCTGCACGAGGTACACCATCACCGCGCGCCCGCCCGCCAGCGCCACCCGCGAAAGCTCCTCCAGATGCTTCACCCCGCGTTCGGAGCGGCAGTCGGGGAACTCGGCCAGGCCTTGCGACCGCAGCAGGTGGACGTTCTTCACCTCCACGTAAGCCGGCGGCAGGCCGCCGCCTTCGAGCAGGATGTCGATGCGGCTCGACTGGCCGTACTTCACCTCGCGGCGCAGCGATCCGTAGCCCGCGAGCGCCGGGAGCACGCCGCGCCCGATGGCGTCGGCGACGATTCGGTTCGGATGCCCGGTGTTGACGCCGACCAGCGCGCGCCGCCCGAAGGCTTCCGCCTCGGTGATCTCCCAGGTGTGGGGGTACTTGCGCGTCGCGCTCTCCGAGCGCGACAGCCACACCCGGCTACCCGGCGCGGCAAGGCCCATCATGGAGCCGGTGTTCGGGCAGGTGGCGGTGATCGATTCTCCAGTATCCAGAATGACATCAGCCAGAAACCTCTTGTATCGCTGCAAGAGGCGGCCGGGAATGAGCGGTTGATCGAATCGCATGCCGTTGCGGACATAGCCGCATCGCGCCGGTTCCGGCAAGCCGCCTTGCGCGGTTGCGTCAGGGCGTGTCGCCACCTTGCGGGACGCCGGCCGAGGGTCCACAAACAGGGCCATGAACAAGCGAGTATCCGGCGAGACAGGCGGGCAGGATCAAGCGCCGACGGCGGCGGTGCTGCTGATCGGCGATGAGATCCTGTCCGGGCGGACGAAGGACAGGAACCTCGGCGCGATCGCCGACTGGCTCACCGCGCTGGGCGTCGATCTGAAGGAAGCCCGCGTCGTTCCCGACGTCGAGGCGGAGATAGTCGCGGCGCTGAACGCGCTGCGGTCGCGCTACACCTATGTCTTCACCACCGGCGGCATCGGCCCCACCCACGACGACATCACCGCCGAGGCGGTGGCGAAGGCGTTCGGCGTGCCGATCTCGCATCACCCGGAGGCGAAGCGCATTCTCCTCGATTACTTCGCGAGGATGGGCCGCGAGCCGAACGAGGCGCGCCTCAGGATGGCGCGTCTGCCGCACGGGGCGGAGATGATCGCCAATCCGGTGTCCGCCGCGCCGGGCTTTCGCATCGGCAACGTGCATGTGATGGCGGGCGTGCCGAGGATCATGCAGGCGATGCTGGAGGAAATCGCGCCCCTGCTCCAGCGCGGCGCGCCCATGCGCTCGGTCACGGTGCGGATCGACGCCGGCGAGGGCGATATCGCCGCCGGCCTTTCCCGCATCCAGGACGCCCACGCCCGGGCGGTGATCGGCTCCTATCCCTTCGAGGACGCCGGCCGCTTCGGCTCCAACGTGGTGGTGCGCAGCCGTGACGGGGCGACGCTCGCCTCGGCGGTGGCGGCCGTGGAGGCGCTGGCGGCGGAACTGGTGGCGTCGGGCAAGGCCCGGGGCTTCGCCCGGCCGGAGGGCGGCTGATGGGCGCGCCCGCCCGGCTTTGCGCATGGGTCGCGCTGGCGGTCCTCGCCGTCCTCGCGGTCTTTCCGGCGCCGTCGCTGGCCGAGCCGCAGCGGCCGCCGGCCACCGCCGCCGACGTTCCGCCGAAGGTCAAGGACCTGATCGAGATCCTCAAGGATCCCGCCGTCGCCGACTGGCTGGCGAAACAGGCGGCGCAGAAGCCAAAGCCGCCGGACACGATGGCGGGGCTGCCGAACGTTCATCAGGCTGTGGACGGCTGGATGACCTCGACCCGCGCCAAGCTGATGGGGGTGAAGCTCGCGCTCACCCGGCGCCTGCCGGTGGAGTCGCACAACGCCGCGATGGCGCTGGCGGGGGAGTTGCACGCCTATGGGCTGACGCGCGCCTGGCCGCTGGCAGCGGCGTTTCTTCTGGTCGGCCTCGGTTCGCTGCTGGCCGCGGTGTGGGTGACGCACGCATCGTGGGCGCGCTTCACCACCCTGCCGATCGTTTCGCGCTCGGCGCGCCTTGAGGCGGTGCGCGGTCGCATCGGCGTTGCGCTCATCCGGCTCATGGCGTTCTTCGCCGGCAGCATGGGCGTGTTCCTGCTGTTCGACTGGCCGCCGCTGGTGCGGTCCACCGTGGCGGCGGTGCTGATCGCCGCGCAGGGGATCGCCATGGCGGCCGCCGCGGCCACAATCCTGCTCGCGCCGCCGTCGCGGCGGTTCCCGGAGGCGTCGGCCGTGCGGATGCTGCCGCTCGACGATACGGCCGCGCGGTTCTGGTTCGGCAAGGTGGTGGCGATGGCGGCGATCGTCAGCGTCGGCGCCATGACGGCCGGCGCCATGGCGCGCCTCGGCTTCACCGAGGACAGCCGTCTGGCGGTGAGCTATGTGTTCGCCGCCGCGCTCGCCGGCGTGTTTCTCTTCGCCGTCTGGCGCGCGCGCCCGGCCGGCGGCTCGCGGCGCTGGACGCTCACCGCCTATGCGGCGGCGCTGCTGGCGTTCTGGGCCATCGACGCGCAGTTCCTGTTCTGGCTCACGCTGCTGACGGGGCTTTTGCCGCTGGTGATCTGGCTCGCCGAGGAAACGGTCCGCCACCTCGTCCGGCCGGTCGGCGAGACCGACGCTCCGGTCTCCATGGAGCGCGGTCTGATGACGGCGGCGGTGCAGCGCGGCATCCGCTCGCTGGTGCTGCTCGGCGGCCTGTTCCTGCTCGACCGCGAGCTGCCGGAAGCCTTCGGCATGCAGGACGACCTGCGCCGCATCGTCACCGGGTTCGTGCATGCGGCGATGATCCTCGTGGTGTTCGATTTCGCCTGGCACCTCACCAACACCTTCCTGACGCGGCAGATTTCGCGGCTGAGGCTCTCCGACGGCGACGAGGGGGCGGCGGCGGTGCGCCGCCAGCGGCTCGGAACGCTGCTGCCTATCCTGCGCAACGTGCTGTTCGTCACCTTCGGGGTGATCGGCGCGCTGATGGCGCTCTCGACCATGGGCGTGCCCATCGGTCCCTTGCTCGCCGGCGCCTCGGTGTTCGGCGTGGCGGTGGGCTTCGGCTCGCAGACGCTGGTGAAGGACGTGCTGTCGGGCGTCTTCTACCTGCTCGACGATGCGTTCCGCGTCGGCGAGTACATCGAGAGCGGCAACTACAAGGGCACGGTGGAGGGGTTCACGCTGCGCTCGGTCAGGCTGCGCCACCAGCGCGGGCCGGTGTACACGGTGCCGTTCGGCACGCTGGGCGCGATCCAGAACCTGTCGCGCGACTGGGTGATCGAGAAGATGCTGATCACCGTGCCGTATGAAACCAACGTCATGAAGGCGAAGAAGCTCATCAAGCAGGTGGGGCAGGAGCTGTTGCAGGACGAGGAGCTGAAGCCCTCGATCATCGAGACGCTGAAGATGCAGGGCGTGGAGGAGTTCGGCGACTACGGCATCAAGCTGCGGCTGAAGCTGATGACCAAGCCCGGCGAGCAGTTCCTCGCCCGCCGCCGGGCGCTGGCGCGCATCAAGGAGCTGTTCCAGGAGAACGGGATCGGCTTCGCCACGCCCACCGTCAGCGTCGCCGGCGGCGACACGGGCGGCGCGGCCCATCACGTGGTGCAGCAGCAGGCGGCGAAGGCGGCCGGCTGAACCGGCAATCGCCGCACCTGCGTCGTCGGGCGCTTCGCCTGCGGCGGCGCGGGCGCGCGCGGTTTAGAGATCAGGCTCCGGCCCGGCGCGGGCGTGGCGGAACCGGCAGGCGCGGCGGACTTGAAATCCGCTTTCCCTCAAGCGTGTGGGGTCGAGTTCCACCGCCCGCACCAGTCGGGGCCCGGCATGGCGTTTGGATCACATGCCGGTGGATAAATGCCTTGCGGCGCAATTTGTGATTGACTTGCTCCCCGCCGCCGCCGGAGAACGCGATCGCAGATGTGTCCCTGGAGGGGATACGGCGCAAGAAGGCGGCGGCCGGCGTTCGGCGTTTTCCCTGACGCCCCCGTTGGCGGCAAGCTTCCCGCCCTGCAGATCGTTGATCGACTGAGAAAACCCCCGGCCGCACCACCGGGGGCTTTTTCGTTCTGCGCGGGACACCGGCGCGCAGGATGGCGCCGGAAGAATCCGGATCGACGCAACGGGTATGACCCTTGCCGGCGGTGGCGGCGCGCCC
>DAIODI010000132.1:0-8447 GCA_036746875.1 Aestuariivirgaceae bacterium
GGCGTCCACCCACTGGTCGGGGCTGAAGGTGCCGTTCGTGCCGTCGCCGCGCTTCAGTTCGCAGGCGATCCGGCAGGAGAGGTCGGAGGCGTCGAAGCGGGTGATCGGGCCTGCGCCCGATTGCCCGGCGATCAGCCGGCTCCATGTCTCCTCGACGCCGGTGGCCAGCGGCGTGACCAGACCCAGACCGGTGACGACAACCCTGCGCATGCGGAGCTCCCCTCCATCAACGGAAAACGGGCGGCAGGTCTTCCGCCTGCCACCCGCCCGCCGGGTCGCTGCCCGGCGATCATTCGATAGGCGCCAGGATCAGGCCTGGTTCTTCTCGATGAACTTCACGGCGTCGCCGACGGTCTGGATCTTCTCGGCGGCGTCGTCCGGGATTTCGATGCCGAAGTCCTCCTCGAAGGCCATCACCAGCTCGACGGTGTCGAGGCTGTCCGCGCCCAGATCGTCGATGAAGCTCGCTTCGGCGTTCACCTTCTCGGCGTCCACCCCAAGGTGCTCGACAACGATCTTGCGCACCCGATCAGCAACGTCGCTCATGTCCCAATCCTTTTGCTCTGTTCACATGTCACGGCGCAACGGACCGCCGGGAGCGTTGATTCCCGCCGCCCTTTCGCAATCCTCGTGCTGCCGCAACTCTCCCCCTGTCAAGGACGCGGCTCATTATCACACATTCCGGAAGGTAAGAAAGGGCCTGCGGGCGACCTCAGGAGCGCCTCCCGGGCGCGCTCAGACCATCGCCATGCCGCCGTTAACGTGCAGCGTCTGGCCGGTGACATAGGCGGCCTCGCCGGAGGCGAGATACACCGCCGCCGCGGCCACGTCCGCCGGAGTTCCAAGGCGGCCTGCGGGCACACTGGCGAGGATCGCCTCGCGCTGCCTGTCGTTCAGCGCGGCCGTCATCGGCGTCTCGATGAAGCCCGGCGCGATGCAGTTGACGGTGCCGCCGCGCGCCGCGACCTCCTTCGCCAGCGATTTCGAAAGGCCGATCATCCCGGCCTTGGAAGCGGCGTAGTTGGCCTGACCGGCGTTGCCCATCACGCCGACGATCGAGGTGATGGAAATGATGCGCCCCGCCCGGCGCTTCAGCATGCCGCGCATGGCGGCGCGCGAGAGCCTGAAGGTGGCGGTGAGGTTGACCTCGATCACCGCCGCCCACTCCTCGTCCTTCATCCGCATGGCGAGCATGTCGCGGGTGAGGCCGGCGTTGTTGACCAGAATGTCGAGCTTGCCCATGGCGGCCTCGGCCTCCGGCACGAGACGCTCGACGGCCTCTGCTTCGGCGAGGTTGCAGGGGAGAACGATCGTCTCGCCGCCGATCTCGCGCTTCACCGCCTCCAGCGCCTCGGTGCGCGTGCCCGACAGCGCCACGCGCGCCCCTTGCGCGGCGAGCGCCAGCGCGATCGCCTTGCCGATGCCGCCGCTCGCGCCGGTGATGAGCGCCGTCCTGCCAGTCAGGTCGAACATGGGAAGCCTCCTCAGGCGGGCTTACGCAGCGCTTCGGCGGCTTGCGCGATTTCGTCGGGCGTGCCGACCGACAGGCAGCGGGCGTTCGGGGCCATGCGCTTGTTGAGCCCGGTGAGCACCTTGCCCGCGCCCAGTTCGGCGATGGTCGCCACGTTCTCGCCTGCAAGATAGCCGACGCACTCGCGCCAGCGCACCGTGCCCGTCACCTGCCGCACCAGGTTGTCGCGGATCGCCGCCGGGTCGCTCGCCGGCGCTGCGGTGACGTTGGCGATGAGCGCAACGGCCGGCGCCTTCATCGGCACGCCGGCCAGCGCCTCGCGCATCGCGTCAGCCGCCGGCTGCATCAGCGCGCAGTGGAAGGGGGCGGAGACGGGCAGCAGCACGGCGCGCCTGGCGCCCTTCGCCTTCGCCAGCTCCACCGCGCGCTCCACCGCGGCGCGGTTGCCCGAGACGACCACCTGGCCCGGCGCGTTGTCGTTGGCGGCCTCGCACACGTCCCCCTGCGAGGCGGCCTTCGCCACCTCCACCGCGTCGGCGTAGTCGAGGCCGAGCAGCGCCGCCATGGCGCCGACGCCGACCGGGGTGGCGGACTGCATGGCGCGACCGCGCGTGCGCAGCAGCCGCGCCGTGTCGGCGAGCGTGAACGTGCCGGCGGCGGCGAGCGCGGAGTATTCGCCGAGCGAGTGCCCGGCGACCCACGAGGCGGTGCGCGCGACGCTGACCCCGTATTCGGCGGCGAGCACGGCGACGACCGCCATCGCCACCGCCATCAGCGCCGGCTGGGCGTTCTCGGTGAGGACGAGTTTGTCCTCCGGGCCGTCCCACATCAGGCGGGAGAGCTTTTGGCCCAGCGCCTCGTCCACCTCGTCGAAGACGGAGCGGGCGGCGGTGAAGTTGTCGGCAAGCGCCTTGCCCATCCCGACCTGCTGGCTGCCCTGGCCGGGAAACACGAACGCCACCGGCATGTGAGTCCACCCCCGTTTGTGACGGCGCGGCACGAACCACGCAAGGCCCTTCCATGTCAAGAAGCGGCCAAGGCAGGGCTTGCGCCGGGCGTAACCATCCCCGCGATGATCCTGCTTGCCGCCCTCGAAGCCGCCCGCCAGACGGTGTACGCCGCGATGGAGCCCACGTCATGCGGCTGATCTTCGCCGCCACCCGCACCGTGGCGGAAGGGGCGGGGGCGGCGGCGCTCGCGGCGCTGCTCGCCGAACGGGAGCGGATGCGGGGCAAGCGCGCCGGGGGCGTGCTGTCCGGCGGCAACATCGATCCCGCCCGGTTCGCCACCGTGCTCGCCGGCGGCGTCCCGGCGGGCTGAGGTTGTTCGCCGCCCCGGCTTGCATCGCCGCCCCTTTCCTGTATAAGCCGCCGCCATAACGGCGGCCGGTCGGAGGCTGAACGGAAGCGTCGTGTCTGCCGGAAGCGGCGGCGCGGCGGGGCCAAGCGCCCGTCTTCCCGTGTCTTCGCTCTTTTTCAGAACCCGTTTTCCGGGCCTTTCCAGGTTCGGAAAGGAGGCTTCGCACCGGGCGCCGCCGGTCAACGGAAGGAAAGGGCCGTTCATGGCGCTTTACGAGCATGTGTTCCTGGTTCGCCAGGACGCCTCCGCCGCGCAGGTCGAGGCGCTGACGCAGCAGTTCAAGACCGTCGTCGAGGAGCACGGCGGCAAGATCACCAAGAATGAGTACTGGGGCGTCAAGCCGCTCACGTACCGCATGAGGAAGAACCGCAAGGCGCACTTCACGCTCCTCAACATCGATGCGCCCCCGGCGGCGGTTAAGGAAGTGGAGCGCCAGGAATCCATCAACGAGGACGTGCTGCGCTTCCTCACCGTGCGGGTCGAGGCGCTGGAGGAGGGGCCCTCCGCCATGCTGCGCTCGCGCGGCCGCGACGACGGCGAGGGCGGCCCGCGCCGCGACTTCGGCGATCGTGGCCCGCGCCGCGACTTCGGCGACCGCGGCCCGCGCCGCGACTTCGGCGACCGCCCGCCGCGTGATCGCGACGGCGACAGCCGCCCGCCGCGTCCGCCCCGCGACCAGGCCGCCGGCTGAGGGAGAACCGACCATGAGCACCGGACAACCCGCCCGCCGCCCGTTCTTCCGCCGCCGCAAGAGCTGCCCGTTCTCCGGCGATAACGCGCCGAAGATCGACTACAAGGACGTGCGCCTGTTGCAGCGCTACATCTCCGAGCGCGGCAAGATCGTGCCGAGCCGCATCACCGCCGTGTCCACCAAGAAGCAGCGCGAACTTGCTGTCGCCATCAAGCGGGCGCGGTTCCTCGGGCTGCTGCCGTACCTCATCAAGTGACGGGAACGGGCGGCGTTCGGCGTCGCCCGGCCCGGTTGGGGCGGGTTTATCCTGCCTCTAACCCGCGTCCAGACGCGAGGGACAGCCGCAGATGAACTGGATCGCCATCGCCATCGCTGCCGGCGCGGCCGCAGCGGTACTGTTCACCGCCGCGGTCTCCGTGACCACGGCGTTCACGCTGCTGTTCTTCCTCGCGCCCCTGCCGCTGCTGATTGCCGGCCTCGGCTGGGGCTTCGTCGTGGGTCTTGCCGCCGGCGCCGCCGGCGTGGTGGCGCTCGCTGTGGCCCTGGGGATGGTCCCCGCCGCGCTGTTCGCCGCCACCGCCGCGCTTCCCGCCGCTCTTGTCACCCGCCTGGCGCTGCTCAACCGCGACGCCGGCGGCGCGAGCGAGGGCGAGGCGGCTGCGAGCGGGCGCGAGTGGTATCCGGAAGGCCGGATCGTCATCGCCATCGCGCTGTTCGCCACCGGCCTCACCGGCGTTCTGCTGATCTCGATGGGGCCGGGCATAGAGCAGTATCGCGCCGCCATGGGCGCGGTGATCGACGCCATGGTGAGCCCGCAGCAACCGCCGGGCGTGTCGCCCGAGCAGGTGGCGCAGGTCAAGACGCTGCTGCTGTCGCTGTTCCCGTTCGCCGCCGCTGGCGGGTGGACCGCCATCACCTTCGCCAACTTCCGCCTGGCGCTGGCGATCACGCGCCAGGCCCGGATCGGCAGCCGTCCGCCGGTGCGGTTCGGGGCGCTGACGTTTCCGCGCGCCTCGCTGGCGCTGCTCGCCGCGGCCCTGCTCGCCTCGTTCCTCGCCGGGATGCCGGGGCTGATCGGCCTTGCGGCGTCCGGGGCCATGCTGATCGCCTTCGCCATCCTCGGGCTCGCCGTGCTGCACGGATTGCTGGAGGGCCATGCGATGCGGCGGCTTTTGCTGGCGGCGCTCTATTTCGCCATTCTCATCCTCGGTTTCCTGCCGGTGCTGCCGCTGGTGGCGCTCGCCGCGCTCGACATGGCGCTGGGCCTGCGCGCCCGCGCCGCCGCGGCGGCGCCGGGGCCCGGCGCATGAGGTCGTTCGTCCACGGATCGTTCTGAAAGGAGCATACGCACATGGAAGTCATTCTGCTCGAACGCGTCGGCCGGCTCGGCCAGATGGGCGATGTCGTCAAGGTGAAGGACGGCTTCGCGCGCAACTACCTTTTGCCAACGGGCCGGGCGCTACGCGCCACGGACGCCAACCGGCAGAAGTTCGAGCGCGACCGCGCCGGGCTTGAGGCGCGCAATGCGCAGGCCCGCGAGGCGGCGAAGGCCGGCGCCGGCTCGATCGAGGGCCACACCTATGTCATCATCCGCCAGGCGGGCGAAAGCGGCCAGCTTTACGGCTCCGTCTCGACCCGCGACATCGCCGAGGCGATCACCGCCGGCGGCACGGCGATGGCGCGCACGCAGGTGCTGCTCAACGCGCCGATCAAGACCATCGGCATGCACGAGGTGAAGGTGGCGCTGCATCCGGAGGTGATTGTCACCATCACCGCCAACGTCGCCCGATCGCCGGACGAGGCCGAGGCGCAGGCGCGCGGCGAGGTGCTGGTCGGCAACGCCAGCGACCGCGAGGAGGCCCGCCGGGCCGCCGAGGCCCTGTTCGCGCAGGAGGCCGCCGCCGAGGCGGGCGAGGCCGGCGAAGCCGGCGAGGAGCCGCCCGCCGCCTGAGCCGGTGTCCGCCGCAACTCTGGCGGGTAATCCGGCCTGATGGCTCCGGCGGCTCCGGCGCCGGCGGCCTGTCAAGCGCAGGCGCGCCGGCTGGCGCGCCGCTCAAGTCCCGACCCTGTGGATAGCGCGCACAAGGGGCGGCCGCGCGTTCGCGGCAGGGGCGGCGCGCAGCGATCGCGGGTATCAAGGACGGATGGAAAGCGCCATGACCCTGAGGCTGGCTGCCGGCGGGGCAGCGGAGCCGAACGAGCCGGATTACCGCGCCACCCCCCACAACCTCGAAGCCGAGCAGGCGCTGCTCGGCGCGATCCTTGTCAACAACGACGCCGCCGATCGTGTTTCCTCGTTCCTCGAACCCGGCCACTTCCACGAGGCCGTTCATGCGCGCATCTACGAGGCGGCGACGACGCTGATCCGCGCCGGCAAGCGCGCCGATCCGGTGACGCTCAGAAGCTTCTTCGAGCAGGACGCGACGCTGGCCGAGATCGGCGGCCCCGCCTACCTCGCCCGGCTCGCCGCCGCCGCCACCACGATCATCAACGTCGAGGATTACGGCCGGATCGTGCACGAACTGGCGGTGCGCCGCCGCCTCATCGACATCGGCACCGACCTCGTCAACGAGTCCTTCGACCCGAAGGTGACGCAATCCGCCCGCGAGCTCGTGGAGGACGCCGAGCAGGCGCTGTACGAGGTGGCCGAGACCGGCAAGTACGGCCAGGGGTTCCAGCCGTTCGGAACTGCGGTGGCCGAGGCCATCGACATGGCGGCGGCGGCCTACCAGCGCGACGGCGGTCTCTCCGGCGTCTCGTGCGGCCTGCGCGACCTCGACGAGAAGATGGGCGGCTTGCAGCCCTCCGACCTGATCATCCTCGCCGGTCGCCCGGCCATGGGCAAAACCGCGCTCGCCACCAACATCGCCTACCGGGTGGCCAAGGCCTACAAGGCGGTGCACAACCCCGACGGCACGACACGGGTGACCGACGGCGGCATCGTCGCCTTCTTCTCGCTCGAAATGTCGGCCGAACAGCTCGCCACCCGCATCGTCTCGGAGCAGGCGGAGATTTCCTCCGAGCGCATCCGTCGCGGCAAGATCCAGGAGGATGAGTTCCACCGCCTCGTCGAGGTGTCGCGCGAGCTCCAGTCGCTGGGTCTCTACATCGACGACACCGGCGGCCTGACCATCGGCCAGCTCGCCGCCCGCGCCCGCCGGCTCAAGCGCCAGCGCGGGCTCGGTCTTGTGGTGGTGGATTATCTGCAACTGCTGTCGTCGTCCTCGCGGCGCGCCCAGGAGGGCCGCGTGCAGGAGGTGACGGAGATCACCACCGGCCTCAAGGCGCTGGCCAAGGAATTGCGGGTGCCGATCCTGGCGCTCTCGCAGTTGTCGCGCCAGGTTGAGAACCGCGACGACAAGCGCCCGCAGCTCGCCGACCTGCGCGAATCCGGCTCCATCGAGCAGGACGCCGACGTGGTGCTGTTCATCTTCCGTGAGGAGTACTACCTGGCGCGCAAGGAGCCGCGGCCGAACACGCCGGAGCATCTCGCCTGGCAGGAGGAGATGGACAAGGTGACCAACATCGCCGAGGTGATCATCGGCAAGCAGCGCCACGGGCCCACCGGCGCCGTTCAGCTCCACTTCAACGCCATGCTGACCAAGTTTGACAATCTCGCCCGCGACGAGGCCCTGCCCGAGCGCTTCGGCTGATGTTCAGTGCTGTTCCTCCGCCCCTTCGGGCCTTCGCCGCGGAGCCGCCGGCGCAAACCGGACGAGAATGACATAGCCGGCGATCGCCGAGAGGATCGATCCGGCGATGACGCCAAGGCGCACGCCGACCAGGTCGTGCTCGATCGAAAACGCCAGCATGCCGATGAACAGGCTCATCGTGAAGCCGATCCCGGCGAGGAAGCTGACGCCGATCATGTGCGCCCAGGTGCAGCCCTCGGGAAGCCTCGCCAGACCCGATCGCGTCAGAACGGCCGTGGCGGCGAGGATGCCGACGGGCTTGCCGACGAAAAGGCCCATGGCGATGGCGAGCGGCAACGGTTCCAGCAGCGAGCCGAAGGTGATGCCCTCCAGCGGCACGCCGGCGTTGGCGAAGGCGAACAGCGGCAGGATGAACCATTTCACATACGGGTGCAGCCCGTGCTCCAGCCCGGCGATGAGCGGACCGCCGCGCGGACCCTTGAGCGGGATGGTGAAGGCGAGGGCGACGCCCGCAAGCGTCGCGTGGACGCCGGACTTCAGCACGAACAGCCACAGCGCCACGCCGACCAGGATGTAGGGGGCGACGCGGTGGACGGTCCAGCGGTTCATCAGGGTCAGGATCAGCAGCGCGATGGCCGCCCCGGCGAACGACAGGGCGGAGAGATGATCGGTGTAGAACAGCGCGATGATGACGATCGCGCCGAGGTCGTCGAGCGTGGCGAGGGTCAGCAGGAACACCTTCAGCGTCAGCGGCGCGCGCGCGCCGACGAGCGCCAGCGCGCCCAGCGCGAACGCGATGTCGGTGGCGGCCGGGATCGCCCAGCCGCGCAGCAGGTGCTGGTCGCCGGAGGACAGGACGATGGTGGTGTAGATGAGGCCGGGCGCGACCATCCCGCCCAGCGCCGCGACGGCGGGGAGGATCACCTGATCGCGCGACGACAGGTTGCCTTCGAGGAACTCGCGCTTGATCTCCAGCCCGACGAGGAAGAAGAACACCGCCATCAGCCCGTCGTTGATCCACAGGACCAGCGGCTTCCTGAGCGACGCCTCGCCGATCGACACCTGCACGGAGGTTTCGAGAAAATGCGCGTAGAGATCGGACAGGCCGGCGGCGTTGCTGGCGATCAGGGCCGCCGCCGCGGCCACGACCAGCGCCAGTCCGGCGGTGGCCTCGTGATGGATGAAGCGGGTCAGGGCGTTCATGCGGCGATTACTGCTCCGTGGCGGCCCGGACGCTAGAGCGGGTCCCGGCCTGACTGAATCAGGCCGGCCG
>DAIODI010000133.1:0-4895 GCA_036746875.1 Aestuariivirgaceae bacterium
AGCGCTTGCCTCCATTCGACGGAAAGGATCGAACCATCAAAACCCCGGGATCAAACACCTAGAACAGCAAAACGCCAGCGCGGGGAGGAACCGCGCCGGCGTCCTGTTCGCCGAAGCTGGAGGGAATTTACCCCGGTCAGCGCATGTCGTTGCCCCATACCATGCGCCGGATCTCGCTGCGCTTCAGGCCGACGTCGGCGAGCAGCCGATCGTCAAGGGCTTCGAGCTGGCGCTCGGCGCGGGCGAGCGTCACATAGCGGGTCACGCCGCCTGCGATCTTGCCGAGAAAATCCGGCAGCGCCCTGAGGGTGGACCCGGTGGAAACGGTGCGGTCGAGCGTGTCGATCCTGGTGGTCATCTTGTCCTCCATCTGAACGGCTTGGTGGCGGGCTGTTTGTGCACCGCACACTCCGATGATTGTGTATATGGGACCGAGGCTCCCCCGGACCAGAGGACCTGGCTCATCTCAGATATGTTTCTATTGCATGATTCAGTTGAGAAAGTTTTAACGATCCCGTCCGAATTCGCCAGCTCCAAAAATGCCCGAAATCCTACACAAAATGACATCATTGCTCAAAAACGACATTCCATCAGCGCTCACAGCCGTAGCCGATCATGCAATTTGAATAGTAGTTCATCCGACTTCAGCGCATACCTTTCCATAGGGCTGCCTGGCGGCAGAATCACCCTGCGATATTGCGCCGCAACAGCAGCGCGCCGCACCGCCCGGTCGCCCGCCCGCGACTTCGCGCCCGCAGCATCATCCCGCCAAGCGGATACCACTTGGCGGAGAAAGATGATGCGAATACAAGCGAATAGAGCGGTCGGCCTGACGCAGTCAGGCCGCACGCCCTTTCACACATGGCGCAGCAACCCATCCAGCCGCCCGGAGTCGTGCGATGTTCCAGTCGTTTGAGGAGACCGCCGACCCGCAGGCGGCGAAGGCCAGGATCGCCGCGGTGCGCGCTCGCATGGCGGCGGAAGGCCTTGCCGCCTACCTCGTGCCGCGGGCGGACGAGTTTCAGGGTGAGTACGTCGCGCCCTATGCGGAGCGGCTGCGCTGGCTGACCGGCTTCACCGGTTCGGCGGGCCTGCTGATCGTCACCGCGGCGAAGGCCGTGCTGTTCGTCGACGGCCGCTACACCGTCCAGGTGCGCGCCCAGACCGACCCGGAGCTGTTCTCCTACCGCCATCTTGTGGAAGAGCCGCCCTCGGCGTGGCTTGCCGTAAACCTGAAGCGTGGCGACGTGATCGGCTACGATCCGTGGCTGACGACCGCCGACGCCGTCGCCCGCTTCGCGCGCGCTCTCGAACCGGCGGGCGCGACGCTGCGGGCGGTCGAACCGAACCTGGTGGACGCCGTCTGGACCGATCAGCCGGCCCGCCCGTCAACGCCCATCGAGGTGCAGCCGACGCAGTTCGCCGGCGTCACGGCGGAGGCGAAGATTTCGGCGCTGAAATCGGACCTCGGCGAGCGCCAGGTGGAGGCGCTGGTGATGGCGATGCCGGACTGCCTCGCCTGGCTGTTCAACATCCGAGGCCGCGACGTGCCGCACACGCCGGTGGTGCTCGCCCACGCCATCGTGCCGCGCGCAGGCCGGGCGGTGGTGTTCATCGACCCTGCGAGAGTTCCGGAAGACGTTCTGGCGCATCTGAGGCGCTCGGCCGACGTGCGCCCGCCATCGGCGTTCGCCGCGGCGCTCGACGCGCTCGGGGCGGCGAAGTCGAAGGTCCAGATTGACCCGGCGTGGACGTCGGAAGCCATCCGCGCGCGCCTCGCCGCGGCCGGGGCCACGGTGGTCGAGGCGCAGGACCCGTCGATCCTGCCGAAAGCCCGCAAGAACCCGGCGGAGCGCGAAGGGGCGCGCACCGCGCAGCGCCGCGACGGCGCGGCCGTGGTGCGCTTCCTGCACTGGCTCGACCGCGAAGCGCCGAAGGGCGGCCTCGACGAGATCGCGGCGGTTGAACGGCTGGAAGCGTTCCGGCGCGACACCGGCGAACTGGTCGACATCTCCTTCGACGCCATCGCCGGGGCCGGCCCGCACGCGGCGATCCCGCACTACAAGGTCACCACCGCCTCCAACCGCAACCTCGCCGTGAACGAGATCTTCCTGATCGACTCCGGCGGCCAGTACCGCGACGGCACCACCGACATCACCCGCACCATCATCGTCGGCGCGCCGACTGCGGAGATGCAGGACCGCTTCACCCGCGTGCTGAAGGGCATGATCGGCGTCTCGCGGCTGATTTTTCCGAAGGGCACGTTGGGCGGCCACCTCGACGCCTTCGCGCGCGCCGCGCTGTGGCAGGCCGGGCTCGACTTCGACCACGGCGTCGGCCACGGCGTCGGCAGCTTCCTTTCGGTCCATGAAGGGCCGGCGCGGCTGGCCAAGGCCGATCGCACCGCGCTTGAGCCGGGCATGATCCTGTCGAACGAACCCGGGTACTACAAGGAAGGCGCGTTCGGCATCCGCATCGAGAACCTGCTGCTCGTCACCGAGCCCGAACCCGTCCCCGGCGGGGAACGCGAGATGATGCGCTTCGAAACGCTGACGCTGGCGCCCATCGACCGGCGGCTGATCCGGCCCGAACTGATGACCGCCGACGAGATCGCCTGGCTCGACGCCTACCACGCCCGCGTGGCGCGGGACTTGTCGCCGCTCCTTGACGACGCCGACCGCGCCGGGCTCGAACGCGCCGCCGCGCCGCTCGGCGGCGCAGGCTGGATGTTTGATCCCCGGGTTTGATGGTGCATTGTCGTTGCCGGAAGCGAGGGGGGCGCCATGGACGTTCTTCACGGGAGCGCCGCTCTCGACAGAATCCCTCGGCCGAGCGATACAGCAGCGTCAAAACAACCTAACGGAGTCAGCGCGGACGGCAGCCTGGCTGCATCCGCCAACTCAATTTCGTTGGGTTTGAATCACCTTTTTCCACCAAGTGACGGCCACTTGGCGGGATGATGCTCTCAGCGGTCGCGCCGGTCAGCGCGAGGCGCCGGGCCGGGCGGAGGGAGTGGCGGGCTTGGCCGGCACACCGCTCTCGCGCTGGGCGCGCTTGCGCGCCAGTTTGCGGGCGCGGCGGATGGCTTCCGCCTTCTCGCGGGCGCGCTTCTCGGAGGGCTTCTCGTAATGGCCGCGCAGCTTCATCTCGCGGAAAATGCCCTCGCGTTGCATCTTTTTCTTGAGGGCCTTCAGAGCCTGGTCGACGTTGTTGTCGCGAACGATAACTTGCACGAGCCTTGTAACCTCGCGGTGCTTCTGCCGGGTTGATCCTGATTCCGATGGGCCGGAGCGCAGAAATCTGCTGTTCCAGACCATTGGAGCGGCGTTTCGCCGCTCCGATCTGAGCGCGCATGTAGCAGACCGGGGCGGCGCTGTCGAGGGGGAGCGGCGGAAATCAGCCGCTGTCGCGCGACCCGAACGGCGCGAGCCGGTTCACATGCCCCATCTTGCGCCCGTCGCGCGTCTCGCGCTTGCCGTAGAGGTGGAGCGCTGCGCCCGGTTCGGCGGCGATCTCGCGCCAGCGGTCGGCGTCGTGGCCGATGAGGTTCTCCATCGTCGCGTCCGCGTGGCGGGCGGGCGAGCCGAGCGGCCAGCCGGCGACGGCGCGGATGTGCTGCTCGAACTGCGACACGAGGCAGGCGTCCATCGTCCAGTGGCCGCTGTTGTGGACGCGCGGCGCGATCTCGTTGACGTAGAGGCGCACCTCGCCGCCCTCGCGCACGGCGAACAGCTCCAGCCCCATCACGCCGACATAGCCCAGCGCCTCCATGATCCGCTGCGCCATGGCCCGGGCGGCGTCCGCGGTCGCGCCGTCGATCCGGGCGGGGACGGTGGACCGGCGCAGAATGCCGCCGGCGTGTTCGTTCTCCGGCACGTCGTAGGCGGCGAAGCGGCCCCGCCAGTCGCGCGCCGCGATCACCGACAGTTCGCGCTCGAACGGCACGAAGGCTTCGAGGATGGCGGGCTTACCGCCGATGGCGCGAAAGGCGGCGTGGCTGTCGGCATGGGGGTCGATCCGCGCCTGCCCCTTGCCGTCGTAGCCGAAGCGGCGGGTCTTCAGGATCGCCGGGCGGCCGAGGCGCTCCAGCGCGGGCGCAAGGTCGGCGGCCGTGTCGATGGCGGCGAAGCCCAGCACGGAGATGCCACGCCCTGCGACGTAGCTCTTCTCGTGGATGCGGTCCTGCGTCACCGCAAGCACCTGCGGCGAAGGCGCGACCGGCACGGCACGGCGCAGATGCAGCGCCGTCTCCACCGGCACGTTCTCGAACTCGTAGGTGACGACATCGACGGCGGCGGCGAACCGGTCGAGCGCGGCGCGGTCGTCGTAAGCCGCCTCGGTCGCGGCGTGGGCGACGGCGAAGGCCGGGTTGTCGCCGGCCGGCGCGTAGATGTGGCTCTTCAGCCCAAGGCGCGCGGCGGCGAGCGCCAGCATCCGGCCAAGCTGACCGCCGCCGAGGACGCCGACGACCGAGCCCGGCGGCAGCGGCGCATCCACCGTGCGATCGGCCATCGCCGTCAGCCTTCGGTTTCGGGGCTTTCCGCCACCGCGTCGGTCTGGCGCTGCCGCCAGGCGGCCAGCCGCGCAGCAAGCGCCGGATCGGCCAGCGCCAGCACGGCGGCGGCGAGCAGCCCGGCGTTGGCCGCTCCGGCCGGGCCGATCGCCAGGGTGCCGACGGGCACGCCCTTCGGCATCTGCACGATCGACAGCAGGCTGTCCTGGCCTTTCAGCGCCTGGCTTTCCACCGGCACGCCGAACACCGGCAGCGTCGTCATGGCGGCGGTCATGCCGGGCAGGTGCGCAGCCCCGCCCGCCCCGGCCACGATCACCTTGAACCCGGCGTCCTTCGCGCCGCGGGCGAAGGTGTAGAGCCGCTCCGGCGTGCGGTGGGCGGA
>DAIODI010000133.1:4995-8428 GCA_036746875.1 Aestuariivirgaceae bacterium
AGCTCCTCGGGGGTCAGGCCGGTTGGCAGGCTCATGGGGGCGGACCCGGTTCGGGAGCGGAGGTCACGCAGAATTGTCGCCCCGCCGGCCTGCCCGATCAAGTGGTTGCCTTGCAGGTTCGCGGACGAGCCCAACATTTCCGAAAGGGTATGGCGCATGGGGCGTTCGACAGGCCCCGGAAGTTGTGCCACACTCTCATCGTCCGTCACATTTGTGGAGACACCCATGTCCCTTCAATCGCATCTCAGCGAACTGCATGCGAAGCACCGGAACCTCGATCAGGAGCTGCAGGACGCCATGGCGCATCCCAGCTCCTCCGACCAGGAGCTCGCCGAGCTGAAGCGAAAGAAGCTGAAACTGAAGGACGAGATCACCCGGCTGGAAGAACAGCTGAAGCACTGATCCACTGGTTGCCGAAAACGCAGGGTCCGCCGCGAGACGGCACCGCTGCACGATCCGCTCCCGCCGCTGGCCAACGACGACCGGCGGCGTTTTTTTCCGCAAACGCCGGACAGACGCCGGCGCGAACGTCACACCTCCTTGGCGAGGTCGCGCAGGCGGTACTTCTGGACCTTCCCCGTCGAGGTCTTGGGCAGTTCCGTGAACACCACGTGCCTGGGCGCCTTGAAGTGCGCCATGCGCTCGCGGCACCAGGCGATGAGATCCTCGCCCGAAACCTCCTGTCCCGGCTTCGTCTCGACGAACGCGCACGGCGTTTCGCCCCACTTGTCGTCCGGCCTCGCCACCACGGCGGCGGCCTGCACGGCGGGGTGCTTGTAGAGGATATCCTCGACCTCGATGGAGGAGATGTTTTCGCCGCCCGAGATGATGATGTCTTTCGAGCGATCTTTCAGCTGGATGTAGCCGTCCGGGTGCAGCACGCCGAGATCGCCGGAGTGGAACCAGCCGCCGGCGAAGGCGTTCTCCGTCGCCACCTTGTTCTTCAGGTAGCCTTTCATCACGATATTGCCGCGGAACATCACCTCGCCCATGGTCTCGCCGTCGGCAGGCACGCGCTCCATCGTCAGCGGGTCCATGATGGCGAGGTCTTCGAGCGCCGCGTAGCGCACGCCCTGCCGCGCCTTCTTCGCCGCCCGTTCGGCGGAGGGCAGCGCCGACCACTCGTCCTTCCAGTCGTTCACCACCGCCGGCCCGTAGGTTTCGGTGAGCCCGTACAGATGGGTGACGTTGAAGCCCGCAGACGCCATCGCCGCGAGCACGGCTTCCGGCGGCGGCGCAGCGGCAGTGAAGAACTCCACCTGCTGGCTGAGCGGCCGCTTCGCCTCGGGTGGCGCGCCGAGGATCGTCGACATGACGATGGGCGCGCCGCACAGGTGCGTGACCTTGTGTTCGGCCAGCGCCTCCCAGATGGCGGGCGCGCGCACCCAGCGCAGGCAGACGTGCGTGCCGCCGACCACCGACATGGTCCACGGAAAGCACCAGCCGTTGCAGTGGAACATCGGCAGCGTCCACAGATACACCGGGTGCTTCTTCATCGACGCAGTGATGACGTTGCCCTGCGCAAGCAGGTACGCGCCGCGATGATGGTAGACGACGCCCTTCGGGTTGCCGGTGGTGCCGGAGGTGTAGTTGAGCGAGATCGCATTCCACTCGTCCGCCGGCATTTTCCACGCGAACGATGGGTCGCCGGTGGCGAGGAAATCCTCGTAATCCGTCTCGCCGATCAGCTCGCCCTCGATCGCGTGCTCGGGATCGTCGTAGTGGATGACGAGGGGCCTCGCGATCTTCGTCAGCTTCAGCGCCTCGGCGGCGACCCTCGAGAACTCGCGGTCGACGATGAACACCTTGGTTTCGGCATGGTCGAGCGAGAACGCGATGATCGGCGCGTCAAGCCGGGTGTTGAGCGTGTTGAGCACGCCTCCCGCCATCGGCACGCCGTAATGGCATTCGAGCATCGCGGGCGAGTTGGCGAGCAGCACCGACACGGTGTCGCCCGCGCCGAGCCCGCGCCGGGCGAGCGCCGAGCCGAGTTGCCGGGCGCGGTCGTAAAACTGCCGGTAGGTGTGGCGGGCCGCGCCGTGGACGATCGCCGGATGATCCGGGTACACCCTGGCGCAACGTTCAAGAA
Source organism: Aestuariivirgaceae bacterium (assembly GCA_036746875.1). GTDB lineage: Bacteria > Pseudomonadota > Alphaproteobacteria > Rhizobiales > Aestuariivirgaceae > DAIODI01. Next base: position 7,085 of record DAIODI010000133.1, read on the forward strand.
ACGTCAGCGGCGTCAGCGGCTGGTGATTGGCCGGCGTCTTGCCGAGATCGGTTTCGTAAGGGTTGGTCATGGGGCGCCCTCGCTATGGTTTGGGCAACTTTAGCCCTGATCCCGGCCTCATCAAGCAGGCTTTCGCCCGACGCTTCGGTTCAGCCTCCGGTTGGCGTCGAGGATTTGGGCGAGGAGCGCGACGAGGCCGAGGAACACGGCCATCACGGCGAGATCGCCGATGACCCCGGTATCCAGTTCGCTACGGGCCACCGCCGCGACGAGGCAGCCGAGCGAGCCCCAGCAGAACACCGGCAGGGCGTTGCGCCCGATGGCGTGAACGAAGGATGTCGGCTTGATCTTCGCCAGCGCGTCCCACAGCGGCGTGGCGAACAGCAGCACGCCCAGCGCGCAGACGTGCAGCAGCCGGGGCAGGGGCACATAGCCCTTCTCGAAGCTCCACAGCAGATGCGGGTGCGGCAGGGCCGGCAGCAGCGCCCACGAGCGGGTCTGCACCACCACCAGCGCCAGCGCCACGAACGCCGCCGCGCTCCACGCAAGCCAGCGCGGGATGGCGAAGCTCCATCCCCGCCGCCACAGCACGCCGAGCACGAACCCGCCGGTGAACAGCACCTGCCAGGCGAACGGGTTGAAGAACCAGCCGCCCTTCTCCGGATACTTCGGCATGTCGATGGCGAACGTGCCGGCGAGAAACCAGAGCGCCAGCGACGCCGCCATGAGGGCCTTGAGGCCGAAGCGGCTGGCGATCCCCATCGCCGCCGGCAGCAGGGCGAGCAGCACCATGTACATGGGCAGCACGTTGAAATAGCCGAGCTGGACGCCCAGCAGCGCGATGCCGATGAAGCCGCGCGCCGGGTCGTCGAACACCCAGGTGACGCCGACATAGAGCGGCTCCACCGAATCCGTCAGATAGCCCGGCTTCGAGAACGCGATGGCCGCCGCGGCGAGAATGGCGATGGCGGCGACCGTTGAGGCGATGTGGGCGAGGTAGAGGACGCCCGCCCGGTGCAGCGCCTTCAGCGACGCGGCGAGGCGTTCGCCCGACCCGAACAGCGGGAAGTAGGCTTGCGCCGCGGCGAAACCTGCCAGCGTCACGAACACCTCGGCAGCGTCCGAGAAGCCGAAATTGGTGTGGGTGAAGTTCGACAGCACGTTGCCGGGAACGTGGTTGATAAAGATGGCGATCAGCGCCAGCCCGCGCAGGAAATCGACGCGATGCTCGCGGCCCGTTCGGCCCGGTATGGCAGGCGTGGTCATCGGCAAGGCTGTCCCCGGACGGCGTCTTATACCAACCCGCATTGACTAGAACCCATGAGCCCAGTCGCGCAGTCCGAT
>DAIODI010000134.1:0-8301 GCA_036746875.1 Aestuariivirgaceae bacterium
CCGAGATCGGCCAGAGAATCGCGAAGATCTTACCCGTCACCGACCGCGCCGAGATCGTCAGCCACACCGCAAGGCACACCAGCGCGTTGCACAGCACGCCCCTGAAGCACGCCACGTCGCGCGGCAGCGCCACCTTGGCGGCGGCGATGGCGCGCGCCGTCCCGCCCATCGGCCCGTCCATCAGGTGCGCCAGCGCCACCCGCGCCACCAGACCCAGCGCGCCCGCGAAGTTGCCGGCGTACACGATGGCCCAGTTGCGCAGCAGCGCGCGCAAACCGATCCGGCGGTCCACCAGCGCCATGACGAGCAGCGCGTTGCCGGTGAACAGCTCCGCCCCGCCGACGATCACCAGGATCAGACCGAGCGAAAACACCAGCCCGCCGAGAAGGCGCGTCGGGCCGAAGCTGAGATCCGCGCCGGTCATCGCCATGGTGAAGGCGAGCGCACCGAAGCCGATGAAGACGCCCGCCAGCACGGCCAGCGTGAACAGCTGAAGCGCCGGCATCACCGCCTTGCGCACGCCGAGCTCCTCGACGAGCCGGGCGATCTCGGCGGGTTTGTAGTCGTCGATGCCGGTTGGATTGAACTCGCCCATGGGCTCTCCATGCCACACCGCCGTCCAGGACGCGGCGGCGTCTGCCTTACTCTGCGGGAAATTCAAATATTTCAGATATTTACGTTACGCCGACCGCCCCCGAATCATCCACCTGCCGCCGATTTCTGACCACATTCGGCCCGTTAAAGTCGGGTCGTCTGGCGAGACGATCCCCCCAGGGACGCCGCCGGCCCGGGCCACACCGCACCAGCGGGGGCCCGGTGCAGGATCCAACAGGGACGGGGGAACATACCATGCTACGTCTGCTCAAGGCGACCGCCGCGGCGGTCCTGTGGATGCTCGTGCTCGCGCCGGTTTCGCAACCGGCCTTCGCCACCCCGCAAACCGGCATGGCCTCCTGGTACAAATCGGGTAGGGTGACCGCCAACGGCGAGCGGTTCGACCCGCACGGCCTCACCGCCGCCCACCGCACGCTGCCGTTCGGCACGCGGGTGAAGGTGGTGAACATGCGGTCCGGCAAGTCCGTCGTGGTCAGGATCAACGACCGCGGGCCGTTCATCCGCGGCCGCATCATCGACCTGTCGCTGGGCGCGGCGCAGAAGATCGGGCTGCACCGCTCTGGTGTAGCGAAGGTCAAGGTCCATGTTCTGAACTGACGAACGGTTTCGCCGGTGGGGACGCCGGCCGGACCCCCGCTGGCCTTCGGGCCGGCGGGGGTTTTCTGTTCCAGGCGGCGGTGAAGCAACCGGCGCGGCCTGATATGGTGGCGTGGCTGGTCGTCGGCGAATCGCGGAGTGGCGCACCATGACGCTTCAGGGCAAGAGCAGTGTCGTCACCGCCGCCAGCCACGGCCAGGCCGGGCTGACCGGCGGGTTGAGGCGGGAGCCCGGGGGCGCAACCGGCGGCCTGCACCGGCCCTGAAACCGGCCCTGAAACCGGCCCGCCCTTCGTCCGCATAAGCCCATGACGCAGCCCCCCTCCACGCCGCACCCGGCCCTCGGCGGACTCGTCATGTCGGCCTCGATGGTGTGTTTCATCGTCAACGACACACTGACCAAACTCCTCACCCACGACATTCTGATCGGCCAGTTCATTTTCCTGCGCGGGGTGTTCGCCACCGCCTTCATGTTCGGGCTCGTCGTCGCCGGGGGCCATCTCGCGATGACGGCCTACGCCTTCGACCGGCGCGTGCTGGCGCGGGCGGCGCTCGACCTCCTCGCCACCGGGCTGTTCATCGCGGCGCTCTATCACATGCCGCTGCCGAACCTCACGGCCGTGCTCCAGGCCGTGCCGCTGACCGCCACGCTGCTCGCCGTGGTTTTCCTCGGCGAGAAGGTGAGCGCGCGGCGCCTCGCGGCGATCGCGGTGGGGTTCGCCGGCGTGCTCCTCGTGGTCAGGCCGGGGGGCGATGGGTTCACCGCCTACAGCCTCCTGGGCGCAGCCGCGATGCTGTGCGTCACCGTGCGTGAACTGGTGACGCGGCGCATCCACTTTCACATTCCAGCCGCCGTGGTGGCGTTCTCGACCACCGTGCTCGTCACCGCCGGCGGCGCGATCTGGACGCTCGCCGAGGGATTTCAGTCCCTGTCGGCGACCGGCATGGCGAAAGTCACCGGCGCGGCGGCCTTTCTCACCGCAGCGCAGTATCTGGCGGTGATGGCGCTGCGCATCGGCACGGTGTCGCAGACGGCGCCGTTCCGCTACACCATTATCGTCTGGGCGTTGATCGCCGGGTGGCTGGTGTTCGGCGACGTGCCGGACGGGCTGGCGCTGGGCGGCATCGCGCTGATCGTCGCCAGCGGGCTTTACGCCATGTGGCAGTCGCAGCGCGAACTCGCCCGCGAGCGCCGCGACATCGCGAGCGGCGGCGGCCTCTGACGACGGACCTGCCGCCCGGCGAAAGCGGCGAGGCTTGCGGCGCGCGTCGCTTCGGCCTTATCTGCCGACCGGCACCTCGTTTCTCGTCCGGGAGCATCCCCCCATGACCTTGCGTTCAACTCTCGCCGCCGCCGCGCTGGCGCTCGCCGCCGCGCTGCCGGCGACGGCGTCCGCCGCCGAACTCGGGCGGGTCACCGTCGGCGGCGTCGAGATCGCCATCTTCGACGACGGCACATGGAAGCCCGTCGCCAACCTCGCACCTGCGCCGGAAGGCTGCGTCGACAAGGAGGTGTGGCAGAGCCATCGCATCACCCTGTCCATGTGCGTGCCCACCGGCGCCTGGACGAAACAGGGATCGCACTATGCCTTCGAGGCGGTGTTCACCGACCCGAAGTCCACCGCGTTCACCGGCGTCATCACCGAAGCGATGCCGCTTGAAACCGCGCAGATGAAGGATCTCGTGCTGGCGATGGTGAGGGACAATCCCGAGATCGCCGAGATCAAGGACGTGGCCTACCGGACCGGCACGTTCGGCGGTGAGGAGCTTGGCGTACTTGAGTACACCGCGGTGCTGAAGAAGGGAGTGAGCCTGCGCTACATGAACATCCACGGCGGCATCCCTGGGAAGGGCAACTTCCAGCTCATGTACTGGAGCCCGCTCGAGACCTACGCCGAACACCTCGGCGCGTTCGAGAGGATGGCCCAGTCGCTGACCTGGAAGTGAGGCGTCGCTCTAACCGTAGGCGTGGAACATCCACGCGGTGAGGATGACCGCCCAGCCGAGGATGGCGCGCTGGAGGTGGACGGCGTTGATGCGCCGGAACACGGCGATGCTGGCGTAGCCGCCGAGGATGGTTCCCACGCCAACGGCGGCCGCCTGCGGCCAGGCCACCAGGCCGTGCCAGGTGAACAGCACCAGCGACAAGAGCGACGTGGCGAGCACGGTGGCGTTCTTGATGGCGTTGGCGCGGTGGATGTCCGCCTCGCCGGTGAGGGCATAGAGCGCCAGCAGCACGATGCCGACGCCCGCCCCGAAGTATCCGGCGTAGAGGTAGAGCGAAAACTCCAGCGCCTTCGCCGCCACGCCCCAGGCTCCGGTGGCGCGGGCGGCGGCGTCGCGGCCGCGGCGCGCCAGCACCCGCTTCAGCGTGCCGCCGCCGGCGTAGAGCGCGGTTGCGGCGAGCATGAGCCAGGGCACGAGCCGCTCGAACCCCTCCGCGCCGGTGCGGATGAACAGCACAGATCCGGCGATGCTGCCGGCGAACGCGAACGCGAGGCGCGGCAGAAGCGGCCGGCCGATTGCCGAAAGCTCCCGGCGGTAAGCGTAGAGCGCCACCACATTGGCGGGGGTGAGCGCCACATAGCCCGACGCCGCGGCGATCTGGGGCGGCAGGCCGGAAGCGATCAGCAGCGGGAAGATCAGGAAGCTCGAACCGCCAGCGACGGCGTTCACCGCTCCGGCGAACAGGCCGCCGGCGAACAGCGCAAGCACATATGACAGGTCCATGACGACTCCGGCGTCCCGCTCAATCGCGCGCCCGTCCGGTAGCGGTCAAGAGGTTGCGAGCCGGCGCGGCGGGCGGTGGCGTGGCCGCCATGACCGGTCTAGCATCCCGCCATGAACCCTGACGCGAGACGCCCCCGCTCCGCTCCGTTGCTGTTCCGGCCCTTGCGGACCCTTCTCGCCGCGGCCTTCGCCGCCACCGTGCTGGCCGCCACGCCGGCGCGGGCCGGAACCCCCGTCTCGATGGAGCTGGTGCTGGCGGTGGATTGCTCGGTGAGCGTCAACGACAGCGAGTACCTGCTGCAAATGTCCGGGATCGCTTCGGCTCTGCGCCGCCCGGAGGTGAAGCGGCTGATCGCCGATCACGGCGATGGCGTGGCGCTCACCGTGATGCAATGGGCGGGCACCGCGGCGGTGCAGCAGGTGGTGCCGTGGCGCCTGCTGAGGAGCGAAACCGACGTGATGCGGTTCGCGATGGAGGTGGAACACGCCCGGCGCGCGCCGCTCAGCTACTACACCGCGCCGGGCCACGCGATCCTCGGCGCCATGCGGCTCCTCGAAACCAACGCCTACGAAGGTTACGAGCGCAAGATCGACATTTCCGGCGACGGCCGCCGCAACACCGGCCCGCCGCCGTCGGACACGCGCGCGCTGGCCAACGCGGCCGGCGTCACCATCAACGGGCTCGCCATCCTCAAGGACGACGCCGGACTCGCCTTGTACTACGAGCGCGAGATCGCCGGCGGCCCGGGCTCGTTCGTCGTCTCCGCCGACACCTTCGAGGATTTCGCCGACGCCATGGCGCGCAAGCTGTTCCGCGAACTCTCGCCACGCCTGTCCTGGCGCGAGGCGCCGCCGCACATCTACGCCGGGCGGGCCAGCGCGCGATCCTCCGCCGTCTCCGGGATGCGCCAGGAGCGCCCGCGCGGCGTCTCGATGTATTCCGGCCAGGGGAACTCCAGCGGCGGATCATAGTCGCACCACGGCGCAAGCCACCGCTCGCCGCCGACGCCGCCGCCGCCGGTGCGGGCGGCGAACTCGGCCTTCGCCCGGCCGCGCAACGCGGCGTCCTGCATCAGATCGAGGAGGCTTCCGGCGATGGTCTTCGCCGCCGTCTCGATCATCGGGTCGATGGTGGCGGGAACGCCGCCGAGCGCGTTCATCGCCCAGTCCGGGTAGACGAAGCCTGCAGGAGCCGCGAGCGCCGGACGGCCGACGTAGAGCCGCATGGTGGGCGCATGCCACGTCATGTCGGTGTAGTCGTCAGAGGTGAAGTGCGTCTGCCAGGCGGGGATCTCCGCCCTGAGCCGCGCTTCCGCCGCTTCAGGCGTCACCAGCGCCTCGATGGCGGGCAGGAACGGCCGCGCCATCGGCTCGAGCCCGAGCTCGCGCTGGATCGCCTGCGCCACGCGCACCGCCTCGCCGCCCCAGCGCGGCGCGCCGGCCGCCTCGAGGTTGCGGAAGCCCGCCTCCGCCATGGCGTGGTTGGCGAGGCCGGGGCGCGACTTCGACACCCAGTGGCGGCGAACCGTGCAGTGGGCGGCGCGCGCGGCGGCTTGCGCGTTCTGGTCGAGCACGGCGAGGATGCGGTCGAGCATGGCCTTCGACGGCGCGCGGCAGGCGTACATGATCTGCGCGGCTTGCGCGGGCAGATTGTCGGCGGTCGCCTGCCCCGCCATGAGGATGGTCTCGTTGACGGTCCACGCGCCGGAGGCGGGCAGCATCGATTCCCGCGTCATCTTCGACAGCGTGTACATGGCGACGAGCGCATCGTTGGCGCCGGGCGCCCGCGCCTGGGTGTGCGCGGCGGGGATGGGGCTCTCCACGCCGGGGCCGATGCCCTGAAGCCACGTCTGCGGCGTGGCGCAGTCGAACTCGTAGATCAGGCCGTAGAACGGGCCGCAGTGGGTGTCCCAGCGCAGCGTGTTGCACAGCGGCGGCATATAGAACGGGTGGAAGGAGATGATCGCGTCGAGCCCGTCGTAATAGCCCTTCGCGGCATGGATGGGCTTTGAGCCGCGCACCTTCTCGGCCGGTTCGCCCATGAACCGCAGCGTGCCGGCGACGCCGTGCGCCTCCATGGCGGCCTTGGCCGCCAGCGCGCCCGCCAGCGCCGACATGCCCAGCGCCGAATGGGGATCGGTGTGGCCGCCGGCGTGGCGCGACAGGCCGGGGCGCGGCGCACGGTACGGCGCGGCGATCTGGCAGGCCCCCGGCACCGCGTCGTACTCGGCGTAGGCCATGAGCGTCGGGCCACTGCCGCCTGAAGCGTTCGCGTTCGACCAGTGGGCGCAAAACGCCGTGGGCATGCCGCCCGACCCTTCCTCGACCGTGAAGCCCTCCGCGCGCAGCCGCTCCACATACCACGCGGCCGAGCGATACTCGCGCCAGGCGGTTTCGCCGAAGTCGAAGATCTGCGCGTTCCACGCCGACCAGCGGGGGCGGTTCTCCTCCACCCAGCGGTGCGCCGTCGCCTTCGCCGTCATCCGGTTGCCCTCCCTTTGGCCATGCCGCACTGTGTGCGCCGAAGCCCCAGCAACGGCAAGCGCCCCATGACCAGACACACATTCGCCCCCTCGCCACGCACGCGCGTCAAACGCCTGCATGAGCTCGCCCGCTACGACCGCGCCGCCATCGACGCCATTCTCGACGCGATGCCGGTGGCGCATGTGGGCTACCTGGTGGACGGCGCGCCGTTCGTCACCCCCACCCTGCAATGGCGCGAGGGCGATCGCGTCTACTGGCACGGCTCGGCCGCCAGCCGGTTCCTGAAGCGGGCGATGGGCCACAACGTGTGCCTTACGGTGACGATCACCGACGGCATGGTGCTCGCCCGCTCCGGCCTCAACTCGTCGGTGAACTACCGCTCGGTGATGGCGCTGGGCCGCGCCGAGGCGGTGAGCGGAGCGAAGGCGAAGGAGCGCCACCTCGAAGCGATGATGGAGCGGATGTTCCCCGGCCGCTGGGCCACGCTTCGCCCGGCCACGGCGCAGGAGCTGAAGGCGACCACCGTGCTGTCGCTGCCGCTCGACGAGGTTTCCGCCAAGGTGGCCGCGGGCATGCCGAAGGACGACGAGGCGGACTACGCCTGGCCGGTGTGGGCGGGCGTGGTGCCGGTGCAGATGACGGCAGGACCGCCCGCGCCAGACCCGCGCAACCTTCCCGGCATCCCCGTGCCTAACCACGCGGAGGCGTTCAGGATTGGTTAGGCGGGAAGAAGCAGCACGATGATCAGCGCCAGAAGACCTAGCCCGGCCACCACGGCGCCGGCGATGGTGGCATAATAGAGGTTGCGCATCGCCGCATTGACCGGCCGATACCACTCGACCGGCAGCGCCGGCGCCTTCAGCTTCTGGCGCGGTTTTCGCTCCGCCACGCCCTTAAGCTTTTCCAGCGTCCGCGCCAATCGCCACCACGGCTTCGTGCGCAGGTGCTTGTTGACGCCGTAGGGACGGTCTGCCGGCGCGCCGAGGTTGAGACCGGCGTTGAAGTGGACGACGATTGAGCGGATGGCGGCCTGGTAATCCTCGATGGTTTCGGCATCCTTTTGTGGTCGCGAGGCCGGGTCCGCCAGCTCGGCGAACAGCTTCATCCATTCCCCGGCCACATCGGTTGCGGCGATGAACTGTTCGATGTCTTTTCTCGCCGCCGCGCCCATGCGCTGGCGGTAGTCGCGATCCTTGAGCAGGCGCACGATGGCGTCGGCCGCGGCATCCACATCGCGCTGGGGCACCACAACGAGGCCCGCGCCGGATCGGGCGAGCTCGATACCGGGGAGCTCGTAAATGACAGCCGGCAGCCCGTACACCTTGCTTTCGAAGAGTGACAAGGGAAAGCCCTCGGTCACTGAGGTATGAAGGTAGACGGACGCGCCACGCAGGTAGGGGTCGATATCGCTGTCAAAACCGGCAAGTGTGACATGGCGCTCCAGTCCCAGCCGGCGGATCGCCGACCACACCTCTTCCGCATGGGCCTCGGTCTCGCCCTTGCCCAGCAGGATCAGTTTAGCATCAGGACAGGCCTTGCGAACACGGTCCATGATGGTGATCGCATCCCCCACCTGCTTCTCCCCGGAGAAGCGCCCAACCCAGAGGATCTTCTGACCTTCGAGACTGGCGACGGCCGTCGTCGCAGGATCAAGAAAGGTGGGATTAGGAATGTAGACGCTGTGGATTCCCAAAGACCGGAAGTATGCGGTGAAGGAGCGTGCCAGAACTGTCGTCCTGTCTGTCAAACGGTAGACGGGCGGTGTTTGCTCCACTAGGATCGGAGCGTTCCAGAACTTGATCGCTGGAGCGCCATGGAACACGACAATTGCTGACACGCCTTGCAAGCGGGCGGCGAGGATGTTGAAGACGAGCGC
>DAIODI010000135.1:0-8230 GCA_036746875.1 Aestuariivirgaceae bacterium
TCGGACGCAAGCCCGCATGATGCGGCAGCACGAACCGCAAAGGACCGATGATGTGCGGCGCGTTCGCCCACAGGATCTCGCGCTCGATCAGCGCCTCGCGCACGAGGCGGAACTCGTAGTGTTCGAGGTAGCGCAGGCCGCCATGGATCAGCTTCGTCGACCACGAGGAGGTGGCGCTGGCGAGGTCGTCCATCTCGGCGAGCGAGACCGTGTAGCCGCGCCCGGCCGCATCGCGGGCGATGCCGCAGCCGTTCACGCCGCCACCGACGACGAAGATATCGCAGGACCCTGCCATTGGCCTCCCGGATCGGTCTCGCGCTCCTCGAAGCGGCGCGAGTGAAATCCAAGCGACAAGGCTAAGCGAACGAAAACGAAAGTCAATCGAAAGCCAAATGTTGCAATAGCGAAACACAATCCCGTGATGGGGTTCGCTTATTGCGAAGTCGCTTTCGTTTGCGCTAGAAACGAAAAATGCTCGTGGAAGAGCGCCAGCAGCAGATCCTGGAGTTCGCCCGCCGCTCCGGCCGGGTGACGGTGGAGGCGCTCGCCGGACATTTCGACGTCACGCCGCAGACCATCCGCAAGGACCTGAACGATCTCTGCGACCGCCGCCTGCTGGCGCGGGTGCATGGCGGGGCCATCCTCTCGTCGGGGGTGGAGAACGTCGATTACGAGGCCCGCCGCGTCATCGCCGCCGCCGAGAAGGCGCGGATCGGCGAGGCGGCCGCAAAGCTCATCCCCGACCGCGCCTCGCTGTTCATCAACATCGGCACGACGACCGAGGCCGTGGCCCGCGCCCTTGCCCGGCATTCCGGGCTGATGGTGATCACCAACAACATCAACGTCGCCTCGATGCTCCGGCCGCTGCCCAACGTCGAGGTGGTGATCGCGGGCGGCGTGGTGCGCCGGTCCGATGGCGGCGTCGTCGGCGAGGCGGCGGTGGACTTCATCCGCCAGTTCCGGGTGGACTTCGCCATCATCGGCGTGTCCGCCATCGGCGAGGACGGCTCGCTCCTCGACTTCGATTTCCGCGAGGTGCAGGTGGCGCGCGCCATCATCGACAACGCGCGGCAGGTGATCCTCGTCGCCGACGCCACCAAGCTCGAGCGCTCCGCGCCGGTGCGCATCGGCCACCTGTCGCAGGTGGGAACCTTCGTCACCGACGCCTGCCCGTCGTCGGCGATCCGCGCGCTGTGCCAGACCTCCGGCGTCCGCCTGATCGAGGCTGCGGGCTGAGTCTCGATTGACTCGCCGCGCGCGCTGCCGATAGTGGCGCTTCCGCCCCATCCATGGATCGCCGCATGAGCCGCCGGATTTCCGTCCACGACCTGTCGCAACTCGACGCCGCAGGGCGCGCCGCGCTGCTGAAGCGCGCCGAGGCCGATCTTTCGTCGTTCGAGGCGAAGGTCAGGCCGATCATCGCGGCGGTGGCGGCGGAGGGCGACGCGGCGCTGGCCCGGTTCGCGCGGGAGTTCGACAAGGCGCCGGTGAGCGCCGACCAAATCGCCGCCACGCCGGACGACTTCGCCCATGCGGAAACCGCGCTTGCCCCGGAGGTCAAGGCGGCGATGGCGTTCGCCGCGCAGTCGATCCGCCGCTTTCACGAGGACCAGAAGCCCGGGGCCATGTGGCTGCACGAGATCCGCCCCGGTGCGTTCGCCGGCGAGCGAACCCGTCCCATCCCCTCCGCCGCCTGTTACGTGCCGCGCGGCAAGGGCGCGTTTCCCTCCGCCGCGCTGATGACGGCGATCCCTGCGAAGGTCGCAGGGGTGGACGATGTCGTGATCATCACCCCGCCGGGCCCCGACGGGCGGCTCGACGATGCGACGCTGGTGGCGGCGCGGATGGCGGGCGTGGACCGCGTCTACAAGGCGGGCGGCGCGCAAGGCGTCGCCGCGGTCGCCTACGGCACGGCGACAGTGCCGAAGTGCGCCAAGGTGGTGGGGCCGGGCAGCCCATGGGTGTCCGCCGCCAAGCGGCTGGTGTCACACCTCATCGACACCGGCTCGCCGGCGGGGCCGAGCGAGATCATCGTGTTCGCCGACGACACCGTGGACGGCCGCCTCGCCGCGCTCGATCTGCTGATCGAGGCCGAGCACGGCCCGGACAGCTCCGCCTACCTCGTCACGGCCAGCCGCCGCGTGGCCGAGGAGGCGTTGGCGGCCATTCCCGGCTACTGGGCGCAGATGGGGGAACAGCGCGTGGCGTTCTCGTCCGCCGTCCTGTGCGGCCCGATCGGCGGCGTCGTGCTGGCGCGCGACGAGGCCGAGGCGGTGGCGTTCGTCAACGACTACGCGCCCGAACACCTCGAGGTGCTCTCCAGGGAGCCGTTCCGCCATCTCGGCCGGTTCGAGAACGCCGGCGAGATCCTGCTGGGCGAGCACACGCCATCGACGCTCGGCAACTTCGTCATCGGCCCGAGCCATGTGCTGCCGACGTCGGGCTGGGCGCGTACCGCCTCGCCGCTGTCGGTGTTCGATTTCATGAAGCGCACCTCGATCGCGCATGTGACCCGCGAAGGCTACCCGGAGCTTGCCCGCCACGCCCGCGCCTTCGCCGCCTACGAGGGGTTCGAGGCGCACGCCAACGCCGTCTCGCCGCTGCGCGAGAGGTTGCTGAAAGGTTGAGGCTGCGGTTACGCTCGGCCGGCGACCGGCGGCGGGATTGAACAGGCGAAGGGAGAACGGCGTGGCGAAGGCGGGCATGCATGGAGTGGCGCCGGCGATCGTGACGCCGGTGGACCGGCGCGGCGAACCGGACGCGGGCGCGTTCGTCGAACTGGCCCACTGGATGCTCGAGAACGGAGCGGATGCGCTCAATGTGCTGGGCACCACGGGCGAGGCGACCTCGTTCTCCCGCGCCCAGCGGTTGTCGCTGATGCAGGCCGTGGGGCGCTCGTCGCTGCCGCATGAAAGCCTGATGGTCGGGACCGGCGCGGCGGCGGTGAGCGACGCCGTGGCGCTGACCCAGGCGGCCGCCGCGAACGGCTTCGCCGGGGCGTTGGTGCTGCCGCCGTTCTACTACAAGAACGTGCCGGAGGACGGCGTGGTGCGCTACTTCGATGCGGTGGTGAGCGCCACCGCCTCGGCGCCCGCGCCGCTCTACCTCTACAACTTTCCGGCGCTGTCCGGCGTGGCGCTTTCGGCGGCGCTGGCGAAGCGGCTGGTCGGGCTGTTTGGAGAGCGCATCGCCGGGCTCAAGGACTCCTCCGGCGATGTGCCGCTCGCCCGCGCCGTCGCCGCCATCGATCCGCGGCTTCGGGTGTTTCCCTCCAACGAGGCGACGCTGCTCGACGCCCGCGACGGGCCGTTCGCCGGATGCATCTCGGCGTCGGCGTGCGTCAACGGCGCCCTGTGCGCCCGCGCCTATCGCCTGGGCGACAAGGCGGCGCTCGACAAGGCGGTGCGCATCCGCAAGCTGTTCGAGGGGCTCCACTATGTGCCCTCGGTGAAGGCGCTGCTCGCCCGCCGCCTCCGCAAGCCTGGCCTGGCGCGGGTGCTGGCGCCGTTCGTCGAGATGCCGGAGGCGGACGCGGCGCGCCTCGCCGCAGCGGTGGACGCCATTCTCGCCGAGGCTTGAACTCGTCCGCCGCCAACGCCAAATCCGGCGCGAACCGGACCCCAGCATCGAGGTGCATCGACCATGGCGAAGCACAAGCCCGCGAGTGAGAACCACGCCTTCGAGGCGGACGTTTCCCGACTCCTCGATCTGATGGTGCACTCGGTCTACTCGAACAGGGACGTCTTTCTCCGTGAGCTGATCTCCAACGCCGCCGACGCCTGCGAGAAGCTGCGCTACGAGGCGATCGCCGAGCCCTCGGTGGTCGATGTCGGATGGAAACCGCAGATCACGCTTCGCCCCGACGCCGCCGCCCGCACCCTGACGGTCGAGGACAACGGCGTCGGCATGGGCCGCGCCGAAATGATCGAGGCGCTGGGCACCATTGCGCGCTCGGGCACCCGCGCGTTCATGGAGCGCGCCGCCGCCAGGGGCGAGGGCGCGAACCTCATCGGCCAGTTCGGCGTCGGGTTCTACTCCTGCTTCATGGTGGCGGACCGCGTGGAGGTGATCTCGCGGCGCGCCGGAACCGACGAGGTGACCGTCTGGTCGTCGGACGGCAAGGGCGCCTACACGGTCTCCGCCGCCGATCCGGCGGCGGCGCCGGCCCGCGGCACACGCGTTGTGCTTCATCTCAAGGCGGACGCCGCGGCCTATGCCGAGCGCGCCACGCTGGAGCGGATCGTGCGCGCCCAGTCCGGCCATGTGCCGACGCCCATCGCCGTCGTCGAGGGCGCGGGCGAGCCGACCGAGATCGCCGACGGAGCGGCGCTGTGGGCGAAGCCGAAAGGCGAAATCACCCCCGGCGATTACGCCGACTTCTACCGCACGCTCGCCTTCCAGTTCGACGATCCGGCGCTCACCGTCCACTATCGCGCCGAAGGCCGCCACGAGTACACGGCGCTTGCTTTCGTGCCGGGCGCGCGGCCGATCGATCTGTTCGATCCGGTGCGGCGCGGCCGGATGAAGCTTTACGTGCGCCGTGTGTTCATCACCGACGACGCCGACCTGTTGCCGCGCTGGCTGCGCTTCGTGACCGGCCTCGTCGATTCGAACGACCTGCCGCTCAACGTCTCGCGCGAGATGATCCAGGAGAGCCCGGTGCTGGCCGCGATCCGCAAGGGCGTGACCGGGCGCATCCTCACCGATCTGGAGAAGCTCGCCAGCGATGACGCTGGCGCCTATGCGAAGGTGTGGGAGAATTTCGGCCCGGTCCTGAAGGAGGGGCTCTACGAGGACCGCGACCGGCGCGGCCAGCTTCTGAAGCTCGCCCGCTTCCGCACTACCGCGTCCGGCGACGGCTGGCGCTCGCTCGCCCAGTACACGGCCGCGCTGCGGCCGAACCAGACGGCGGTCTACTACATCGCCGGTTCGGATCTGGCGCGGCTCGCCGCCTCGCCGCAGCTTGAGGGTTTCCGCGCCCGCGGCGTCGAGGTGCTGCTGTTGCCGGACCCCGTCGATTCGTTCTGGGTGACGGCCGGTCTCGATGTGGACGGCAAGCCGTTCCGCTCGGCGACGCAAGGCCAGGCCGATCTGGCGGCGATCCCGCTCCTCGATCAGGCCGCGGCCCCGGCTGCCGAAACGCCGGACGACGTGAAGCGGCTGCTGGCCGAACTCAAGGCGGCGCTCAGCGCGCGGGTGGAGGACGTGCGCGCCTCGACGCGCCTCACCGACAGCCCGGTGTGCCTCGTTGCGCCCGAGAACGCCATGGACCGCGAACTGGAGCGGATCCTGTCGCGGGCGGGGCAGCTTTCGGCCACGTCGCGGCCGGTGCTGGAGGTGAACCCGCGCCACCCGCTGATCGCGGCGCTGGCGAGGATCGCAACGCCGGAGCCCGGCTTGCGCGAGGATGTGGCGCATCTCCTGTGCGACGAGGCGCGGATCCTCGACGGCGAACCGCCGGAGGACCCGCACGCCTTCGCCGGGCGACTGACGCGGCTGATGCAGCGGGGCCTTCCTTCCGTCTGACGGGTTGTCGTCCTGCGCGGGAGTTGCGCTGCCGGGGCCGCCTCCCCACATGGAGAGCGATGATGAACAAGGGCCTCTCCATGCGCGACCCCTTTGACTGGATGATGTCCGAGGCGATCGAGAAACTCGATCGCGCCGAGCGGATGCATCGCAAGTTCTTCCGCCTGCATGCGGGCGATCCGCGCCAGCCGGCATGGGAGCCGCCGGTGGACGTGCTCGAAACCGCGCACGCCGTGCTGATCTTCGTGGCGCTGCCGGGCGTCGACCCCGAGACCGTCGAGGCCGTGATCAAGGACGGCGCGCTGATCGTCGCCGGGCGGCGCGTGCTGCCGGCCGAACTCTCCAGCGCCGTCATCCACCGGCTTGAACTGCCGCAAGGCCGCTTCGAGCGGCGGATTTCCCTCCCGGCCGGGCGCTACTCCGCCGCCCGGCGCTTCGCCAGGAACGGCTGCGTCGTCTTCAGCCTGGACAAGCTTGCCTGAGGAACACCCCATGACCCTTCACGACGACACCACCGTCCCCTCCGAAGGCGAGCCCGTGCCGATGGCGCTCGACGCCGCCCCTGCGCCGTCGCGCGGCAACGACGCGGCGAGCGTGCCGCTGCCGTCGGACGCGCTGATCATCCTGCCGGTTCGCAACACCGTGCTGTTCCCCGGCACGGTCGCTCCGCTCACCGTCGGCCGTCCGCAGTCCATCGCCGCCGCCCAGCGCGCCGTGCGCGAGGAGCGCCCCGTGGGCATTCTGATGCAGCGCGACGCCGAAGTGGGCGAGCCCGGCCCCGCCGACATGCATCGCGTCGGCGTCGTCGGCAACATCGTGCGCTACATCACCGCGCCCGACGGCACGCATCACATCGTGGTGCAGGCGACGCAGCGCTTCCGCGTGCTCGACTTCCTGCCGGGCGCGCCGTTCCTGATGGCGCGCACCATCCTGATCCCTGAGCCCGACCTGAAGGGCGCCGAGATCGAGGCGCGGTTCCTGCATCTGCAAGGCCAGGCGGTGGAGGCGTTGGGCCTGATGCCGAACGCGCCGCAGGAGCTGGTGCAGACGGTGCAGCAGGCCGACAACGCGGCGCAGCGCGCCGATCTTGCGGCCGCCTACCTCGACCTCAAGCCCGAGGAGAAGCAGGACATCCTCGAAACCGTGGACGTGCTCGCCCGCATGGACAAGGTTTCGAAGATCCTCGCCCAGCGGATCGAGGTGCTGCGCATCTCCCAGGAGATCGGCCGCCAGACCAAGGCCGCCTTCGACGAGCGCCAGCGCGAGGCGGTGCTGCGCGAGCAGATGGCCGCCATCCAGCGCCAGCTTGGCGAGAGCGACGGCAAGTCCGAGGAGGTCGCCGAACTCACCCGCCGCATATCGGAGGCGAAGATGCCGCCGGAGGTGGACGAGCAGGCGAGGAAGGAGCTGCGGCGCTACGAGCGGCTGCCGGAGGCGGCGGGCGAGGCGGGCATGATCCGCACCTATCTCGACTGGCTGATCGAGCTGCCGTGGGCGCTGCCGGAGGAGGACTCGATCGATATCGCCGAGGCGCGGCGCATCCTCGACGAGGACCACTACGGGCTGGAGAAGATCAAGACGCGGATCCTCGAATATCTTGCGGTGCGCAAGCTCGCGCCCAACGGCAAGGCCCCGATCCTGTGCTTCGCCGGTCCCCCGGGCGTGGGCAAGACCTCGCTCGGTCAGTCGATCGCGCGGGCCATGAACCGGGCGTTCGTGCGCGTGTCGCTGGGCGGCGTCCATGACGAGGCGGAGATCCGCGGCCACCGGCGCACCTACATCGGCGCGCTGCCGGGCAACATCATCCAGGCGATCAAGAAGGCGGGCGCGCGCAACTGCGTGATGATGCTCGACGAGATCGACAAGATGGGCCGCGGCATCCAGGGCGATCCTTCCGCCGCCATGCTCGAGGTGCTCGACCCCGAGCAGAACGGCGCCTTCCGCGACAATTACCTGGCCGTGCCGTTCGACCTGTCGCGGGTGGTGTTCATCGCCACCGCCAACATGCTCGACACGATCCCGGGACCGTTGCGCGACCGCATGGAGATCATCTCGCTCCCCGGCTACACCGAGGAGGAGAAGCTGCAGATCGCCAGGCGCTATCTGGTGAAGCGGCAGCTTGAGGCGAACGGGCTGAAGCCGGAGCAGGCGGAGATCACCGACGCGGCGATCGGCGCCATCATCGGCGGCTATACGCGCGAAGCCGGGGTGCGAAACCTCGAACGCGAGGTGGGCAAGGCGCTGCGCAACGCGGCGGTGCGGATCGCCGACGGATCGGCGCAGCGCGTGGTTGTGGACGCGGGCGACCTGCGGGCTGTGCTCGGCGCGCCGCGCTTCGAGGACGAGGTGGCGATGCGCACCACCGTTCCGGGCGTGGCCACCGGCCTCGCCTGGACGCCGGTCGGCGGCGACATCCTGTTCATCGAGGCGACGCGCGTGCCCGGCAAGGGCGGCCTGATCCTGACCGGGCAGCTGGGCGACGTGATGCGCGAGAGCGCGCAGGCGGCGCTGTCGCTGGTGAAGGGCAACGCCGCGGCGCTCGGCGTCGATGCGAAGGTGTTCGAAACCTCCGACATCCATGTGCACGTTCCGGCAGGCGCGACGCCGAAGGACGGGCCGAGCGCCGGCGTCGCCATGTACACGGCGCTGGTTTCGCTGCTCACCGGGCGCACGGCGCGCTCCGACACGGCGATGACCGGCGAGA
>DAIODI010000136.1:0-2873 GCA_036746875.1 Aestuariivirgaceae bacterium
GGCTCGGTGGTTGATTTCCGTCGGCGCGTGCGCGGCCCGGCGGCTTGCTGAAACGCTTCTCGGCGCAGACGGTGCGTTCGTGGCGTTGCCGGTGGCGGACGTGCGGCTTGGCGACGGCGCCCGGCTCGACCGCGTCAAGGTCGCGGCCGAGCCCGAAACTGCCCACCATCTCGCCAGTACGGTGCTCACCCTGGGGGCTAACGCCATCGTGCGCGACTACACGCTGACGATGGGCGCGGGCTTCTCCCGCCACCAGCAGACGGTGCGGTTCATCGGCGAAGGCGGCGACGCGCGCATCGCCGGCAGCTACCTTCTCGACGGCCGCCAGCATTGCGACACCCGGCTCGTGGTGGATCACCGCGTGCCCCGCTGCACCAGCCGCGAAGTGTTCAAGGTGGTGATGGACGGCGAGGCGCGCGGCGTCTTCCAGGGCAAGGTGATCGTCAGGCCGGGCGCGCAGAAGACCGACGGCAAGCAGTCGAGCCACGCGCTGCTGCTGTCGCCCGCCGCCGAGTTCGACGCCAAGCCGGAGCTTGAGATCTTCGCCGACGACGTGGTGTGCGGCCACGGCGCGACCGCCGGCGACATCGAGGAGGATCATCTGTTCTACCTGCGCGCCCGCGGCGTGCCGGAAAGGGAAGCGAAGGCGCTGCTCATCGAGGCGTTCGTGGCGGAAGCCTTCGGCGACGATATGGAGGATGGCGTGCGCGAGGCGCTGGCGGAGATGGCGCGCGGCTGGCTGCGCCGGCGGGGCGCATGATGACGGCGCGCGCGCTGAAGCCGCAAGCGGCGAGCGGCCCGTCCTTCGATGTCGCCCGCATCCGCGCCGACTTCCCGATCCTCGGCCGCGAGGTTTACGGCAAGCCGCTGACCTACCTCGACAATGCGGCCTCGGCGCAGAAGCCGCGCGCGGTCATCGAGGCGATCAGCCACGCCTACGAACACGAGTACGCCAACGTCCATCGCGGGCTGCACTTCCTCTCCAACGCCGCCACCGACGCTTTCGAGAAGGCGCGCGAGACCGTGCGCCGGTTCCTCAATGCTCCGTCCACGGAGGAGATTATCTTCACCCGCAACGCCACCGAGGCGATCAACCTCGTGGCGCAGAGCTTCGGCGGCATGGCGATCGGCGAGGGCGACGAGATCATGCTGTCGATCCTCGAACACCACTCCAACATCGTGCCGTGGCATTTCCACCGCGAACGGCGCGGCGCGGTGCTGAAGTGGGCGCCCATCGATGACGAGGGCAATTTCCTGCTCGACGAATTCGAGAAGCTGCTGACGGCGCGCACCAGGATCGTCGCCATCACCCAGATGTCGAACGCGCTCGGCACGATTGTTCCGGTGAAGGAAGCGATCCGCATGGCGCACGCGCGCGGCGTTCCCGTGCTGGTGGACGGCAGCCAGTCGGCGGTGCACCTGCCGGTGGACGTGCGCGATCTCGACGCCGACTTCTACGTCTTCACCGGCCACAAGACCTACGGACCTTCGGGCGTCGGCGTTCTCTACGCCAAGCGCCAGCATCTGGAGCGGATGCCGCCCTACCAGGGCGGCGGCGAGATGATCCGCGAGGTGACGACCGACGAGGTGACTTACGCCGACCCGCCGCACCGCTTTGAGGCGGGAACGCCCGCCATCGTCCAGGCCATCGGGCTCGGCGCGGCGCTGGAGTACATGATGGAGGCGGGCCGCGAGGCGATTGCGGCGCACGAGGCCGACCTCCTCGCCTACGCCACCGAACGCCTCTCGGCGATGAACTCGCTCACGCTCTACGGCACGGCGCGCGACAAGGGCGCGATCCTGTCGTTTTCGATGCAGGGCGCGCACGCGCACGATGTCGCCACGGTGATCGACCGCGCCGGCGTTGCGGTGAGGGCGGGCACGCATTGCACCATGCCGTTGTTGCAGCGGCTCGGCGTCGCCGCCACGTGCCGGGCGTCGTTCGCCATGTACAATACGCGCGAGGACGTGGACCGCCTGGCGGACGCGCTGGCGGGCGCACAGAAGCTGTTCGGCTGACGGAGGGTCTGATGGAAGCCGCAATCCAGGAAGCAAAGGCTGACGCAGCGGCGGGCGCGGCCGTCCCGGCGCCGGCGATCCCCAAGGACGAACTCGACCGGATGACGGACGACATGATCGCCGCGCTCAAGACCGTGTACGATCCCGAAATCCCCGTCGACATCTTCGAACTGGGTCTGATCTACCGCATCGACGTGGACGACGAGCGCAACGTCACCATCGACATGACGCTCACCGCGCCGGGCTGCCCGGTGGCGGGCGACATGCCGGGTTGGGTGGAGAACGCGATTTCGCCCGTCGCGGGCGTCAAGAGCGTCAAGGTGAACCTCGTGTTCGATCCGCCATGGGACCATTCCCGGATGTCGGACGAGGCGCGCGTCGCCCTCAACATGTGGTGAGGTCGGAGGAGTTGACCATGGACCAGGCCGTATCGCCGCCAGCCCGCC
The DNA here is from genome assembly GCA_036746875.1 of Aestuariivirgaceae bacterium. GTDB lineage: Bacteria > Pseudomonadota > Alphaproteobacteria > Rhizobiales > Aestuariivirgaceae > DAIODI01. The sequence continues at coordinate 2,466 of DAIODI010000136.1, forward strand.
GGCCGCGCCCGAAGGCGATGACGCTGACCGACGCCGCAGCGGCGCGCGTGAAGGACATTATGGCGAAACAGCCCGCGCCGGTCGCCGCCTTGCGCATCGGCGTCAAGAACGGCGGCTGCGCCGGGATGGAGTACACGATGGAATGGGCCGCCGAGGCCGGCAGGTTCGACGAGGTGGTGGAAGACAAGGGCGTGACGCTCCTCATCGACGCCAGGGCGGTGATGTTCCTGCTCGGCGCCGAGATGGACTACAAGGCGGACAAGCTGAAGGCCGGGTTCGTGTTCAACAACCCGAACCAGGTGTCGGCCTGCGGCTGCGGCGAGTCGGTGAAGCTCGAAGCGGCGAAGGACGCGTAGCGCTCGTTCTCCCTGGTTTTGCGCTGGCGTCGTTTCGGGCAGGCGCCGCCGA
>DAIODI010000136.1:2973-8050 GCA_036746875.1 Aestuariivirgaceae bacterium
ACGGAAGAGGACCCCCGGGTCAAGCCCGGGGGAAGCGGCGGGAGATGTCGCGCCCTCGCCCCTCGTCTTGCGCGGGCGTCGTTTCGGGCAGGCGCCGCCGAACGGAAGAGGACCCCCGGGTCAAGCCCGGGGGAAGCGGCGGGAGATGTCGCGCCCGCACGGCGATGCGCGGCGCTCGCGGTGCGAACGCGGGCCCGGCCCCGGGTTGCCCGGAGGATCAGATGTCAAGCGCGTCTTCGGCCACGAAGCGGGCGCGCTCGGTGATGAAGGCGAAGCGCGCCTCGGGCCTCGTTCCCATCAGCCGGTCGATGACGTCGGCGGTGGTCGAGCGCTCGTCGTCCTTCATCTCCACCCGAAGCAGCGTGCGCTTGCGCGGGTCCATGGTGGTCTCCTTGAGCTGGGCCGGGAGCATCTCGCCCAGACCCTTGAAGCGGCTGATCTCCACCTTGCCGCGCCCGGCGAACTCGCTCTTCATCAGCGCCTCGCGGTGCGCGTCGTCGCGGGCGTACGCCGACTTCGCCCCCTGCGTCAGCCGATAGAGCGGCGGCACGGCGAGATAGAGGTGGCCCAGCTCGATCAGCTTCGGCATCTGGCGGTAGAAGAAGGTGATGAGGAGCGAGGCGATGTGCGCGCCGTCCACGTCGGCGTCGGTCATCACGATCACCTTCTCGTAGCGCAGCTCGTCTTCGCGCCAGGACGCGCCGAGACCGCAGCCCAGCGCCTGCACGAGATCCTGGAGCTGCTGGTTCTGGGCGAGCTTGTCCTTGCCGGCGCTCGCCACGTTCAGGATCTTGCCGCGCAACGGCAGGATCGCCTGGTTGGCGCGGTTGCGCGCCTGCTTGGCCGAGCCGCCGGCCGAGTCGCCCTCGACGATGAAGAGTTCCGACCCCGCCGCGCCGGTCGCCGTGCAGTCGGCGAGCTTGCCGGGAAGCCTGAGCTTGCGCACGGCGGTCTTGCGGCCGACCTCCTTCTCCTGGCGCCGGCGCACCCGCTCCTCGGCGCGCTCCACGATCCAGTCGAGCAGCCGGTCGGCCTGCGCCGGGTGGCCGGTGAGCCAGTGGTCGAAGTGGTCGCGCACGGCGGTTTCGACGATACGGGCGGCCTCCGCCGTCGCCAGCTTCTCCTTCGTCTGCCCCTGGAACTCCGGCTCGCGGATGAACACCGACAGCATCGCTCCCGCCGACGCCATGACGTCGTCCGCCGTGACGATACTCGCGCGCTTGTTGCCTTTCAGGTCGGCGTAGGCCCTGATCGAGCGCGACAGGGCGGAGCGGAAGCCCTGCTCGTGTGTGCCGCCTTCCGCCGTGGGAATGGTGTTGCAGTAGGAGTTCATGAACCCGTCGGCCCCGCCGAACCACGCGACGGCCCACTCGACGGAGCCATGGCCGCCGGGTTTCTTCACGTCGCCGGAGAAAACGTCCTCGGCGACGCGCGGGCGGCCCGCAATCTGCTCCTCCAGAAAGTCCTTGAGGCCGCCGGGGAACCGCAGCACCGCCTCGCGCGGCGTGTCGTCCTTGCCGGCGAGCAGCGCCGGATCGCACGACCAGCGGATCTCGACGCCGCCAAACAGGTAGGCCTTGGAGCGCGCCATGCGGAACAGCCGCTTCGGCTCGAAGCGCGCCTGCCTGCCGAAGATCTCCGGATCGGGAAGGAAGCGCACGCGCGTGCCGCGCCGGTTCACAACCTTGCCGACGGTTTCGAGCTTCGTCGCCGGCTTGCCGCGCCGGAACACCTGGCGGTAGAGCGTCTGGCCGCGCGCCACCTCAACCTCGAGCGTTTCCGACAGCGCGTTCACCACCGACACGCCGACGCCGTGCAGGCCGCCGGAGGTTTCGTAGACCTTCGAGTCGAACTTGCCGCCCGCGTGCAGGGTGGTCATGATGACCTCGAGCGCCGATGTGTCGCGGAACCGGGGGTGCGGATCGACGGGGATGCCGCGGCCGTTGTCGGTGACGGAGAGCCAGCCGCCGGCCTCCAGCGCCACCTCGATGAACGTGGCGTGGCCGGCCACCGCCTCGTCCATGGCGTTGTCGATCACCTCGGCGAACAGGTGGTGCAGCGCCTTCTCGTCGGTGCCGCCGATGTACATGCCCGGCCGGCGGCGCACCGGCTCCAGGCCCTCCAGAACCTCGATGTCGGCGGCGGTATAGGCCTCCTCGGCCGTTCTGGCGCGGCCCCGGGCGGGCTTGTCTCCAGGCGCCGCCGAATCGGAATGACCGAACAAGTCCTGTGTCTTGGCCATGGATCCTGAGGATGTGCTGGACGGAAGCCGGCGCGACCGTCGAATCGGGAGCGAGAGTATGCCACCGGGGGGAGCGCGCGGCGAGAGCGCCCGGCAATCTGCCTGGCGAGATTCTCACGGATTGGTTGCATGAATGCGTGCTCCGGCTTTTGCTGTTCGTGATCCTCATGGCTGGATTTTCCGGACCAGTCCGGTCCTCGCATCAGCGGCCTGGCGACGCCGGCGCCAGCGGCCGTGACCATGGCGAACCCGTCCGCGCCGTTGTAAGCTGCGCCCAAGGGTAACGGGGTCAGAAGAACGATGCGGTTTCAATTCCGGCTTTTTCTGGTGGCGGGGGCGCTGCTGATCGCCGCCGGAGCCGCGCAGGCGGGTCCGGGCAAGGGCGGGGCCGACAACGCGGCGGGGAGCTTCAATGGCTCGGCGCGAATTGAGCTGGACGTGAGATATCCCGGCGACAAGGCCTATCCCTTCGGCACGACGCGCGTCGCCGGGCCGGATCGCGGGCCTTATGTGCAGCGGTGCTTCTGGACGGCGGACGCCAACCCGCTGCTCGGGTACTTCTTCCCGACGAACATCCGGCAGACCTGCGTGCGCTACACCGAAGACAACACGAAGTAGCGGCGGAAAGGCGGGCGGCGGTGCTGACGCGCAAGGAGATTTTCCCCGAAGATCGCTTGCCGGAGACGGCCGCCATTCTCGACCGGGGCCGCACGCTGGCGAAGGTGCACCGGGTGGAGCCGGGGCCGTTCCTCAAGCAGCGCGGCGTGCCGAGCGAGGCGGAATTCAAGCGCCGCGCCGTCGCCGAAGGACGCATCACCCAGCACGCGCAGATCGGCTATCGCGATCACGCCAAGTCGTGCCGGGCATGGGCGGAGATCTACGAAACCTGCCTGAAGCAGGGCGTGACGGTGGACCGCTACGGCATCTGCCTCGACTGGGCGATGGGCGTTCCGCCGCAGGAGCGCAAGGCGGTGACGAAGGGCACCGGCATGCTGCTCGAAGGCCCGGAGGAGTTCGTCAAACTTGCCGCGCAGGCGCCGGTCGCGCCGCACTTCGGCGACTTCATCATGGGCTTCCCGGCGGCGGTCGACAACGTCACCGCGGCGCTCGCCGCCGGCTCCACCTCGGTCGGCAACCTCGGCCAGTACTTCACCTTCCGCGTGCCCGGCCGGGACGACGACGTGGCGACCACCGAATCGACGCTCACCGCGCTGGCGCTGGTGGCGGCGCAGCCGGTGGAGGTCCTCGTCCACTCCAACCTCGACGACGGGTTCGCCGGGCTGTTCACGGACATTTCCTCGGTTCTGGGGCTGGTGCTGCTGGAGAAGCACATCGTCGAGGGCCTGCTCGGCGGCAATCTCGCGCACTGCTGGGGGCACCACTTCTCCGATCCCAAGCGCCGCCTCGCCATGCACCTGGCGCTCGCCGGCGTCATCTCCTCGCCGGGCACCATGGTCTACGGCAACACGGTGAGCTACCGCGGCGGCCCCGGCGCGAACTTCGCCTCGCTGGCGAGCTATCTTCTCACCGACATCGCCGGGCAGACGCTGAGGCCCACCGGCCACGCCGTGAACCCGGTGCCGATCACCGAGAACATCCGCATCCCCGAGATCGACGAGATCATCGAGGCGCAGATGTTCGCCGCGCGTCTCAGGGAGCATGGGCGCGGCTGGACCACGCTGGTCGACATCGAGGACGCCCAGCGCATCGCCGACGAGATCGTCGCCGGCGGGCGTCTGTTCGCCGAGCGCGTGCTGAAAGGCCTGGAGCAGGCGGGCGTCGACACCGGCGACCCGTTCGAGATGCTGCTGTCGCTGCGCCGGATCGGGGCGAAGCGGCTGGAGGAGTTTTGGGGCGCGGGCGTTCCCGACGCGGAGGCGCCGCGTGGCCGCAAGCCGAAGGTGCGCGCGCCGTTCGTGGAGGAGCTCGACGAACTCGCCGAGAAGCACATGAGCCGCGTGGCCGACGCCGAGCGCGCCAGGATCAGGGCGGTGCGCCCGCGGGTGATTGTGGCGACGAGCGACGTTCACGAACACGGCAAGATGGCGCTGGAGACCGTGCTGCGGGGCCTGGGCGCGGAAATCATCGACGGCGGCGTCTCCACCGACCCCGACGTGCTGGCCGCCCGGGCCGTGGCGGATGGCGCCGAGGCGGTGCTCGTTTCCACCTACAACGGCATCGCGCTCGACTACTACACGCAGCTCAAGGAGAAGCTGCCGAAGGGCGTGCCGGTGCTGATCGGCGGCCGTCTCAACCAGGTGCCGAAGGGCTCCAACACCTCGCTGCCGGTGGACGTCTCGGCCGAACTGGCTGAGGCGGGCGCCGTGGTGTGCCGGGAGATCGAGGACGCGGTGCCGGCGCTGATCGCCATTGCGGGCGGACGCTGACCTTTCGATGGCAGATACCGTCGGGATCATCGGCGCCGGCCATCTCATCCGGCACATGATTCCGGCGCTGGCGAAGGGGCCGGAGCGGTTCGTCATTTCGGAACGCGGGCGGGAGACATCGTCCGATCTCGCGCGCCGCTTCGGCTGCGCGATCGAAGCCGACAACCAGGCCATCCTCGACGAAAGCGACATCGTCATCCTCGCCGTGCGGCCCTACGACACGCTGGCGCTGGCGGAAGGGTTGCGGTTCAGGCAAGGCCAGGCGGTGGTGAGCCTCGCCGCCGGCGTTTCCCACGCCGACCTTGCGCCGCGCGTCGCGCCGGCGAGCCTGGACGTGGCGATGCCCGTCGTCGCCGCCGAGTTCGGTGAAAGCCCCACGCTGCTCTATCCGGGCGAGCCGCGCGTGCGCGCGCTGATCGAACGCTGCGGCCCGGTGGTCGTGCTCGCC
>DAIODI010000137.1:0-7940 GCA_036746875.1 Aestuariivirgaceae bacterium
CGACGTGGCCAACCGGCTGGCCCTGGATATCATCGCCGACCCCGCCGCCTGCGAGGGCCTGCGCCAGCGCGCCCGGAGCATCGCGGCGGTGGTGCAGCCGAAGCTGCCGCGCACGCAATGACGAACCTCGCCCGTGCGGCGCTCGCCCTGGGGCTCGCGCTCGTTGCGGCCGGGTGGTCCTCGATCCCGTCGGCGGAGAAGCTGCTGGAGCCGATCACCGGCGAACCGGACGTGAAGCTCCCCGGCACGCGCGAGCCGGTGCTCAACGCCGCCGAACTTGCGCCGCGCGCCGCCGACGCCTCCGACCCCATCGTCATCCCCGTCGCCGTCAACAACGCCAACTGGTCGCAGCCGGGCGGTTCGGCGTCCAATGCGCTCGGCAATCTCGCCATCGGCACGCCGCTGCAGCAGGCCTGGAGCGTCAACGCCGGCTCCGGCTCCTCGGGGCGCGACCGGCTGATCTCCCCGCCCATCGTCGTCGGCGGGCGAGTGTATGTGCTCGACGCCGAAGCCAGCCTCGCCGCCATCGACGCGGTGAGCGGCGGGGTGATCTGGCGGCGCTCCGTGGCGCGCGAGGGCAAGGATCCGGAAGGCGCGTTCGGCGGCGGCGTCGCCTCGGAAGGCGGCGTGCTCTACGTCGCCACCGGCTTCGGCGAGGTGATGGCGCTCGATCCCGGCGCCGGCGGCGAAATCTGGCGGCGGCGCCTCGACACGCCGATCCGCGCCGCCCCCACGGTGGCGGGCGGGCGCATGTATGTCGTGACGGTGGCGAACGAGGTGGTGGCGCTTTCCGCCGTCGGCGGCGACGTGCTCTGGCGTCACCAGGGCAGCGGCGAACAGGCCTCGCTCCTCGCCGCGTCGAGCCCGGCGGTGGCGCAGGGCATGGTGGTCGTTCCCTCCACCGCCGGCGAGGTGACGGCGCTCACAGAGGATCTCGGCTCGCCGGTGTGGACGGAGTCGCTCGCCTCCTCCGACCCCACAAGCTCCATGGCGAACCTCAACGATGTGGCGGGCCGCCCGGTGATCGAGGGCGGCGTGGTGTACGCCATCGCCCACTCGGGCCGCCTTGCGGCGATCGGGCTCAAGGACGGCGCGGAAGTGTGGAGCCAGGACATTTCCGGCATCCAGACGCCGTGGGTCGCCGGCGACTATGTGTTCGTGCTCGCCGGCCGCTCGACGCTCGCCGCCGTCTCCAAACGCACCGGCGGCGTGCGCTGGTCGGTGTCGCTGCCGGCGGATGCGACCTACGCCGGACCGGTGGTGGCGGGCGGGCGGCTCCTCGTCGCCAGTTCGGCCGGCGCGCTGCTCGAGGTCTCGCCGCAGACCGGCCAGATCATGAACACGCTCAACCTCGGCTCGGCCATGTACATTCCGCCGGTGATCGCCAACGGCACAGTGTACATCCTCGCCGACGACGGCAACCTGATCGCGCTGCGCTGAAGACCGCCCGGGCCGGGCTTCATTGACGTGGCCGGGCGATTGGCCTAGCCCGGGGCCATGACCCAAACCGTCGTCATCGCCGGGCGTCCCAACGTCGGCAAGTCCACGCTGTTCAACCGGCTGGCGGGCCGGCGGCTGGCGCTGGTGGACGACACGCCGGGGGTGACCCGCGACCTGCGCGAGGCGGACGGGCGGCTCGCCGATCTTCGCTTCCGCCTCGTCGATACGGCGGGCCTCGACCAGGCGAAACCGGGAACGCTGGCAGCGCGCATGACGGCGCTCTCCGAACAGGCGATCGCGCGCGCCGGCGTGGTGCTGTTCGTCATCGACGCGCGCGCCGGCCTCACCGCCCAGGACCGGCATTTCGCCTCCGTGGTGCGAAAATCCGGCCGCCCGGTGATCCTCGTCGCCAACAAGGCGGAGGGCGGGGCGGGCCAGGCGGGGTTGATGGAGGCGTTCAGCCTCGGCCTCGGCGAGCCGGTGGCGCTGTCGGCGGCGCACGGCGAGGGACTGGATGCGCTTCATGAGGCGCTTGCCCCGTATGTCGGGGATGACCCTTCCGGCGCCGGTGACGATGGCGAAGACGGCGCGGGCGAAGGCGACGACGGGCGAGGGCGCGGCAAGAGCGATCGCCAGCGCTCGCGCGCGCCGCGGCCGCTGAAACTCGCCATCGTCGGACGGCCCAACGCGGGCAAGTCCACGCTGATCAACGCGCTGATCGGCGAGGACCGGCAACTGACCGGTCCGGAAGCCGGCATCACCCGCGACGCCATCGCCATCGACTGGGCGTGGCAGGGCCAGAAGATCGAGCTGTGGGACACGGCGGGCCTGCGGCGCAAGGCGCGCATCAGCGATCGGCTGGAGAAGATGTCGGCGGGCGACGCGCTGCGCGCCATCCGCTTCGCCGAGGTGGTGGTGCTGGTGGTGGACGCGACCCAGCCGTTCGAGAACCAGGACCTGCAGATCGCCCACCTCGTCGCCGAGGAAGGGCGCGGCCTCGTGCTTGCGGTGTCGAAGTGGGACCTGGTGGAGAACCCGCAAGCCCGCCTGCGCGAGATCGAGGAGAAGGTGCGCGAGGAGCTGCCGCAGGTGCTCGGCGTCGGCGTCGTCACGCTGTCCGGCCTCACCGGGCGCGGCCTCAACGGGCTGATGCCGGCGGTGGTGGAGACGTGGAAGATCTGGAACCGCCGCGTGCCCACCTCGAAGCTCAACCGCTGGCTCCTCGACCAGGTGGAGCGCCACCCGCCGCCGGCGCCGGGCGGCCGGCGCATTCGCCTGCGCTACATGACGCAAGCCTCGGCCCGCCCGCCGGCGTTCGTGATCTTCTGCTCGAACGCGGAAGGCCTGCCCGACACCTACGTGCGCTTTCTCGTCAACGGGTTGCGCGAGGCGTTCGACCTCTGGGGCACGCCGGTGCGCGTTTATCTGCGCCAGCCGAAAAACCCTTACGCCGACAGGAAGCGGCGCAAGGAGTAGGGCCGGCTCACGGCTTCAGCACGTCCATCTGGATCGGGCCTTCGGCGCGGCCATGGATGAACTGGTCCACGTAGGCGTTGCCGCTGTGGTCGATGTCCTTCGCCTTGCCGGTCCAGATGATCCGGCCCCTGTAGATCATGGCGATGTCGTCGGCGATTTTTCGCGCCGAGGCCATGTCGTGGGTGATCGAGATGGCGGTTGCGCCCAGCCGCTTCGCGCAGTCGACGATCAGGTTGTTGATGACGTCGGCCATGATCGGGTCGAGGCCGGTGGTGGGCTCGTCGAAGAAGATGATCTCGGGATCGGCGGCGATGGCGCGGGCGAGACCGACACGCTTCTGCATGCCGCCGGACAGCTCCGCCGGGTAGAGTTCGCCCACCTCCGGGCCGAGCCCCACCTGGGCAAGCTTGGTCACGGCGATATCGTGGGCTTGCGCCCGCTTCATGCGCTTGCCCTGGATCAGGCCGAAGGCGACGTTCTGCCAGACGGTGAGCGAATCAAAGAGCGCCGCGCCCTGGAACAGCATGCCGAAGCGGGCCATCATCCGGTCGCGCGCCGCGCCCGACAGGCCGACGGCGCTCTCGCCGCCGATGTCGATGCTGCCGGAGTCGGGGCGGAGGATGCCGAGGATGCACTTCAGCATCACCGACTTGCCGGTTCCGGAGCCGCCGATGACCACCAGCGACCGGCCGCGCGCCACGGACACGTCCACGCCGTTCAGCACCTGCTTCGGCCCGAAGGCCTTGCGGACGTCCTTGAGCACGATGTGCGGTTCGGCCATGGCGGACTCACTCGTTGAACAGGAGCGAGGTCATCAGGTAGTTCGAGGCGAGGATCAGGATCGAGGCCGAGACCACCGCGTCGGTCGTCGCCCGGCCGACGCCTTGCGCGCCGCCCTTCGAGTTGAAGCCGTGGTAGCAGCCCATCAGCGCGATGATGAAGCCGAACACCGCCGCCTTCATGAGACCCGAGGTGATGTCGCCGAGTTCGAGGAAATCCACCGTGTTCTTCAGGTACGCCGCGCCGTTGAACCCCAGCGAGCGGGTGCCGACGATATAGCCGCCCATGATGCCGATGGTGTCGGCCACCAGCACGAGAAGGGGCAGCGCGATCACCGCCGCGACGATGCGCGGGCCGACGAGATATTTGAACGGGTTGGTGGAGAGCGTCACCAGCGCGTCGATCTGCTCGGTGACGCGCATGGTGCCGAGTTCGGCCGCGATCGCCGCCGAGACGCGGCCCGCCACCATGAGGCCGGCCAGCACCGGTCCCAGCTCGCGGGTGATGCCCAGCGCCACGATGGAGGAGACCAGGCTTTCGGCGTTGAAGCGCGAGCCGCCGATGTAGATCTGCAACGCCAGCACGCCGCCGGTGAAGAAGGCGGTGAGGCCCACGACCGGCAACGAGTGGTAGCCGATCCGCAGCAGCTGCTCGGCGATCTGGCGGATGTAGAAGCGCGGCGTGAGGCCGATCAGAACGGCGTCCCTGAGGAACAGCGCCAACCGCCCGATCTCGGCGACCAGCGAGAGCGTGATGCGCCCGATGTTGGCGAGGAAATCCACGATGCAGCGCCGCCGTCCGAGGAAGGAAACCCGATTCACGCCGGAGAGTATAGCCGGACGCAGCGCGATCCCAAACGGGTGAGAATCTCGTACGGCGTCGTGCCCGACCAGCGGGCCACATCGTCGAGCGTGACGTGATCGCCGATGAGTTCGGCGCTCGCGCCGCGCCCCAAGAGACCGGGATCGATGTCGGTCACATCCACCGCCATCAGGTCCATCGACACCCGGCCGGCGACGGGGGCGAACCGCCCGCTGATGAAGACCCGCGCCGGGCCGGCCGCGGTTGCGTCATCACCTTCGCGCAACGGCCTGCTGGAGAGCGATCGGGGAAGGCCGTCGGCGTAGCCCGCGCCAAGGATCGCGATGCGCGACGCCCGCCGCGCCGTCCAGGTGGCGTTGTAGCCGACGCTGTCGCCGGCCGGCACCTCGCGCACCTGGAGGACGGTGGCGTGGAGGCACACCACCGGGCGCATGGGGTTCGCCCGGTCGGCGAACGGATTGCCGCCGTAGAGCGCCAGGCCCGGGCGCACGAGGTCGCAGGCGTAGCCGGCCGACAGCGTGCCCGGCGAGTTGGCGAGGCTCGCGCGAACGTTGGGGAACAGCCGGCGAACACCGGCGAACGCCTCGCGCTGGCGGTCGTTCATGACGTGTCCGGGTTCGTCGGCGCAGGCGAGATGGCTGACGACCAGCCGCATATCGAGCGCGCCGAGAATATCGTCCCGCCGCGACACCCGGCGCGCTTCGTCAAGGCTCATGCCCAGCCGGTTGAGTCCGGTGTCGACGTGGATCGCCGCCGCGAGCCGCCGCCCGAGCGCGCCGGCGTGACGGGCGTACTCGTCGGCCTCCTCAAGGCTCGCCAGCGCCGGGATCAGGTGGTGCGCGGCGCACGCCTCGGCGCTCCCCGGCGCAAGGCCGTCGAGCACGAATATCTCCGCCTCCGGCAGCGCCCGGCGGAGCGCGACGCCTTCAGCCGGCAGGGCGACGAAGAATGAACGGCACCCGGCCTCCCACAGCGTACGCGAAACCGGCAGCATGCCGAGGCCGTAGGCGTTCGCCTTCACCGCGGCGCCGCAGGCCGCCGGGGCGGCGGCGGCGGCGAGCGCAGCGTAATTGGCCGCCAGCGCAGAGAGGTCGATGGCAAGCGTGGCGCAGGCCGGCGCATCGGCCGATCGCACGCCCTCCGGCCCGAGGCTGGCGAGCGGTCCTCGATCCATGTTTCCCCTCCCGCTCAAGAGCTGGCCGCGTTCCTTATCTACAGGAAAATCCGGCGAAGATGCGAACGGGTTCGGCGCAAATGGCCGGCCCGGGCGCCTGCCCGGTCGTTGCGGCGCGGCAACAGCCGCCGGCGAAGCGTGCGATCGCCGGGCGTGGTCGTTGATGCGGCGCGGATTCTTATGCAGGGTCTGCAGCACGCCGGTGAGAGCGCCGCTCCCCGGTCTGCAAGATGTTGGGGATTGGGGACCATGAAACGCTTCGCCTCCGCCGCCATGGCGCTTTGCGCCGCCGCTGTTCTCGGCGTCACGCCCGCCCTGGCGCAGGCGCAGGGACAAACCCGCGCCAGTTGTTTCTTCCTCGAATGCCTGTTCAAGAACAACCAGCGCAGCGCGCCCCAGCAGGGCGGGGGCTATGCCCGCTCCACCAAACAGGTGGTCGCCTTCAACAGCGGCACGTACGCGCCGGGGTCGATCATCGTGAAGACGCCGGAGCGTGCGCTCTACCTCGTCATGCCGGACGGCAAGGCGCTGCGTTACAAGGTCGGCGTCGGGCGCGAAGGCTTCCAGTGGTCGGGCGATGGCCGCATTTCCGCCAAGGCCGAGTGGCCGGACTGGCGGCCGCCCGCGCGCATGATCGAACGCGAGAAGGCGAAGGGAAACATTCTGCCGGCGCACATGCCCGGCGGGCCGAACAACCCGCTCGGCGCCCGTGCGCTGTACATCGGCGGCACGCTGTTCCGCATCCATGGCACCAACGCGGCGGAGACGATCGGCGGCGCAGTGTCGTCGGGGTGCATCCGCATGCTGAACAACGACGTGATCGATCTCTACGACCGCGTGAAGGTTGGCGCCCGGGTTTACGTCTACCAGTGAACGGCACGCGGCGCGAGCCGCTCAATTCTGAAAAGGCAAGAGCCCCGGCGCGGATCGCGGCCGGGGCTCTGACTTTGAACGAAGCGCTCGTCAGAAGATTACTTCTTCTTCGCAGCCTTCTTCGCAGGCTTCTTGGCCGCCTTCTTCGCAGGGGCCTTCTTCGCAGGCTTCTTGGCCGCCTTCTTCGCAGGGGCCTTCTTCGCTGCAGTCGCCATCCGTGCATTCTCCCCGAATGATGTGGGTCTTAAACGCTTGAAGCACTTCACCCGACGCTTCGCTATGCCCCGAGACCCGATGACAAAATCACGTCGAGCCGTCACAGCGAACGTCTTGATTCATCACATGCATTGATTCTCCGATTCTGCAAGGTGAAACGCACGACTTGCTTCGCATGCGACGCAGTTTTTTGGCGGCGCGTGATTCACAAGCCTCAGCATGAGGCCTCATGCGTTTCATCCTGAAGCACCGCATGCACGATCGCTTCAGAGATCACGACGCGCGCCGACCTCGTCGAGCCGGCGTTGCGCGAGGTTGCGTTACGCCGCAGCGCGGTGCGGCGAACGTCCGTACACGTTCTTTCCTTGGCGTTCGTCATGCGGTGTCCGGCGGCGCGCCCCGGCGCGCCATCGTGTCCTGCTGATAGCGGGAGACGAGGGTGATCAGCACGGAGGTTGACCAGGCGAAGGTGAGCAGGCCGGCCATCGCGATCCCGCCTTCGAGATTGCGCCAGCGGAACGGCAGGCTGATGTCGCTGCCGGGCGTCACATGCTCGAGCAAGGTGAAATGGAACGCGTCCGACGCGTCGGGGATCGCGCCGGTCAGGGTGAAGAACGACGCCCATGCGCCAACTTCGACATAGTGCACGGTGACGATCATCAGGCTGGCGAGGATCAGCGTGACGATGCCTTAGCCCCGCAGTTCCCGCTTGCGCAGCCAGGCGTAGAACGCGTTGGCGGCTAGCATCGCCGTCACCATCCCCCGGCCGTGGATCACCATGGTCATGGCGACCAGCGCCACCAGCGCCACCGCCGGGATCGGTGGCTCAGCTGCAGCCGCTCGTCGAGCCGCAGGTGTCGCACTTCAGGCAGGTGCCGTTCCTGACCATCGTGTAGTTGCCGCACTCGCCGCACATCTCGCCTTCGTAGCCCTTCATGCGGGCGAGCGCGCGCTGGTCGGCGTCGGAAAGCTCCGCCGTCAGCGCAACCGTCGCCGTCGTCTGTTCGGTGACGGTCACGGTGGCGAGCGCGGTCGCGCCTTCGGTGGCGAGCTCGTTCGCCCGCATCTGCAGCATCGCCACGGGCGAGGCCGCTGCGGGCGAGCCGCCCTTGCCGGGCGGCATCACCACCACGTTGCCGTCCATGCGCTGGCGCACGAA
>DAIODI010000138.1:0-7936 GCA_036746875.1 Aestuariivirgaceae bacterium
CGCACCGGGCCCCCGGTCGTCTTTTTGGACTGCGTGAGGGTCGACCCGTCGGCGACGGTGCGCGCCGTCAGCGGCCATTTCACGCCGCTCAGGCTCAGGTTGTGCAAATCGGTGATCGGCACAATCGAGAGGCGCGATCCGACAGGTATTTCGACTTCAAACTCACCGGCGTGCAGAGGATAAGCCTCCTCCGTCCCTGTCGTCAGCATGGCCGGCACGGCGAGCCGCGTCAGCCGTTTCGCCAGCATGATGTTGGCGAGCGCATGGTCGGCCTGCCCGCCGAGGCCGCCCGCCAGCACCAGCGATGTCGCGTCGCGCGCGAGCGCCGCATCGACGGCAAGCTCGCCGTCTGTCTTGTCCTTGTCCACCGGGTGCGTCAGGCGAGCCAGGTGCGATAGCCGGGCCTGCGCCTCCTCCGGCGTTGAATCGAAGTCGCCGATCCACAGCTCGACATCGAGACCCAGAAGCGGCGCATGCAGCACGCCCGAATCGGCGGCGATGGCGCGCGTGCCGTGAACCTGCGCCAGAAGACGCGGCGTCGGCGAAAGGTCGCCGCCAAGCAGGATGGTGAACTTTGTCAGGGCGGTCTCCGCGGCGGCGCTCAAAAACGTGTTGTCACAATCACCCCGCCCGCTCTACTGTCAACATCGCTCTACGGGGTGCCCGGATGCTTGCGTCCGTGCTGAGAGGCGGCGACCGCCAACCCGACGAACCTGATCCGGATCATGCCGGCGGAGGGACAGGGGCAAGGCGGAACGCAACCGGCCTTCCACACCCTCCTCCCGCGCTGCAAGGGAGGACTACCATGCGATTGTTGATTGCCGCGCTGGCCATCCTGTGCATCGGCGCAACTGCGCAGGCCAAGGATACCCTCAGGGTACTGACCTACGACAGCTTCATCTCCGAATGGGGTCCCGGCCCGGCGGTGAAGAAGGCCTTCGAGGCCGGATGCAACTGCACCCTCGAATGGGTGGGCGTCGCCGACGGCGTCGCCATGCTGAACCGGCTGAAGCTCGAGGGCGAAGCCTCCCCGGCGGACGTGGTGCTGGGTTTCGACACCAATCTCACCGCTGAAGCCGCCGCCACCGGCCTGTTCGAGCCGCACGGGATCGCCGCGGCGAACCTCGCCGTGCCGGGCGGCTGGACGGACCCGGTCTTTCTGCCCTTCGACTGGGGCTACTTCGCCGTCGTCTACGACACGCAGGCGCTGCCGAAGGACGCCTTCACGAGCCTCAAGGCGCTGGTGGAGAGCGACCGGCCGGAAAAGATCGTCATCCAGGATCCGCGCACCTCCACCCCCGGCCTCGGCCTGATGCTTTGGGTGCGGAAGGTCTATGGCGACAAGGCCCCGCAGGCCTGGGAGAAGCTGAAGGACCGCGTGCTCACCGTCACGCCCGGATGGTCGGAAGCCTACGGGCTGTTCACGAAGGGCGAGGCGCCGATGGTGCTCTCCTACACCACCTCGCCTGCCTATCACATGATCGCCGAATCGAGCGATCGCTATCAGGCGTTCGCCTTCGAGGAGGGCCACTACATGCAGATCGAGGTGGCGGGTCTGCTGAAAGCCTCGAAGAACAGGGATCTGGCAAGGCGCTTCCTCGCCTTCATGCTGACCCCGGCGTTCCAGGATATCATTCCCGAGACCAACTGGATGTATCCCGCCGCCGCCACCTCAACGCCCCTCAACCCGGCGTTCGACAAGCTGGTGCAGCCCGCCGCCTCGCTGGCGTTCGCGCCGGAGGAGGTGGCCGCCAACCGCAAGGCGTGGGTGGAGGAATGGCTCAAGGCGATGAGCAAGTGACCCCTTCGTGAGTTCCACTCGCGCGGCGCTTTCTCCGGCCGTACCGGGGGCGTTGGCCGGCGCCGTCATCACCCTGGCGGTGGCGGCGGCGGTCGTGCCGTTGCTGCTGCGGACCGGGGCTGGCGCGCCCGCAAGCCTGCTTGCCGACCCCTACCTGTGGCGCGTCACCCGCTTCACGCTGTTGCAGGCCGGGCTGTCGGCGTCGCTGGCGCTCGTCCTTGCGGCGCCGGTGGCGCTGGCGCTCTCCGGCGGACGGATGTTCACCGGCCGGACGCTGGCCTTGCGCATCTTCGCCCTGCCGCTCGGCCTGCCCGCGCTGGTCGCCGTGCTCGGCGTGGTCGAGGTGTGGGGGCGGCAGGGCGTCGTCAGCGACGGGCTCGCGTGGATCGGCCTGCCGCGCCTCGACATCTATGGGCTCGACGGCATCCTGATCGCGCATGTGTTCTTCAACCTGCCGCTCGCCGTACGCATGCTGCTGGCGGCGCTCGACGCCGTGCCGCCGGAAACGCGCCGGCTTGCGGCGCAGCTTGCGTTTTCGCGGCGCGACAACTTCCGCTTGATCGAGTGGCCGGTTCTGAAGCGCACCGCGCCCTCGGTGTTCATGCTGGTGTTCATGCTGTGCGCGGCGAGCTTCACCGTGGTGCTGATCCTCGGCGGCGGCCCGGCGGCGACGACGCTGGAGGTGGCGATCTACCAGGCGCTGCGCTTCGATTTCGACCCGGCGCGCGCGGTGCTGCTGGCGCTCGTCCAGATCGCCCTTTGCCTGCTCCTCCAGGCCACGGTGCTTCGCCTCGGGGCGAGCCCGGCGCTGGGCATGGGGGTGGGGACCGGCGAGGCGGTGCGTCCTGCGCTGCGGACTCGCGCGGCGCCGGGCGATCTTGCGGTCGTGTGGCTGGCGGCGCTGTTCGTCGCCGCGCCGATGGCGGCGATTGCGCTGTCCGGGCTGGCCGCCCCGCTCGGCCGCCTCGTCTCGGAGGCCATCGTCTGGCGCGCGCTCCTCACCAGCCTCGCCGCCGCCGGCTGTTCGGCGCTGGTTGCCGTGGCGCTCACCGCCGGGCTGCTGGCGACCCGTCGCGACACCGGACGGCTGCGCAACCCGCCGCTGTGGCGCGTGACGCTGGACCGCTACGGCGGCGCGCTCGCCGGCGTGACGCTCGCCGTGCCGCCGGTCGTGCTCGGCGCCGGCTGGTTCGTGCTGGCGATGCCCCATACCGGCTCGCCTCCCGTGGCGGCGCTGGCGATCGTCACGGCCAACGCGCTGATGGCGCTGCCGTTCTGCTTCGCCATCCTCGCCCCGGCGGCGCGCGAGGCGGCGGTGACGCAGGATCGCCTGGCGCTGAGCCTCGGCGTCACCGGCCTCGCCCGGTTGCGCCTCATCGACCTGCCCACGCTGAAGCGGCCGCTGGGGCTCGCCTTCGCGCTCGCCATGGCGATGTCGGTGGGCGACCTCGGCGTCATCGCGCTGTTCGGCTCGGACGCCTTCGTGACGCTGCCCTATCTTCTGTTCCAGCGGCTCGGCAGCTACCGCACGGCGGATGCGGCCGGGCTGGCGCTGATCCTTGCGGCGCTCACCCTCACCCTCGTCCTTGGCGCCGAACGGCTGGCCCGGCGGCCCGCGGGGAGGCGGCGATGACCGCCCCCGCCGTTCGTCTCGACGCCGTGCGCTTCGATTACGACGACATGGCGATGGCGTTCGACGCCACCTTTCCGGCCGGCGGGCTGACCGCCGTGATCGGGCCCAGCGGGGCGGGGAAATCGACGCTGCTCAACCTGATCGCCGGGTTCGAAGCGCCGCTCTCGGGCCGTGTGCTGATCGGCGCGGACGACGTCACCGACGCGCCGCCGCAGGCGCGCCCGGTGAGCATGATCTTTCAGGACCACAACCTGTTCGCCCACCTCGACGCCTTCACCAATGTGGCGCTCGGCGCGTCTGCGTCGCTCTCGCTCACGACCATGGAGCGCGAGCGCGTGCGGGATGCGCTCGCCCGCGTCGGCCTCGACGGCTTCGCCTCCCGCCGGCCGGGCGAGATGTCGGGCGGCGAGCGCCAGCGCGTGGCGATCGCGCGGGCCCTGGTGCGCAACCGCCCGGTGCTGCTCCTCGACGAACCGTTCGCGGCGCTCGGGCCGGCGTTGCGCCGCGACATGGTGGAGCTGGTGCGCGATCTCGCCGCCGAACATAGCCTCACCGTGTTGTGGGTGACGCACGACCCGGCGGATGCGCGCCACGCCGCGACCCATACCGCGTTTGTCGACGCCGGGCTGATCGTGGCGCTGCAGCCGACGGCGGCGCTGTTCGCCCGGCCGTCGGCGACGCCGGGACTTGCCGCCTACCTCGGCGAATAGCTGGTTCGCAACCATCCGGGGTTGCGGACGTCCGGCTCCCGTGGAATGACCGCGCGAGGCTTTGGGGAACGGTCACGGAGGGTTCGCGATGACGGTCGCCAACGGCAGGCGGGTGCTCGCCACGCCAGGTCCCACGACGCTGCCCGACGCGGTGCTTTGCGCCATGCACCGCCAGCCCATCGACCTCTACGGCCCGGAAATGGAGGCCTTGAGCCTCTCCTGCCTCGCTGATCTCAAGACGCTGTTCGGCACGCAAGGCAACGCCTACATCTACGCCGCCAACGGCCACGGGGCGTGGGAGGCGGCGCTCACCAACACGCTGTCGCGCGGCGATCTCGTGCTGGCGCTCGAAAGCGGCCGCTTCGCCCTCGGCTGGGGCGAGCAGGCGAAGGCGACCGGCCTCGACATGGAGGTGCTCAAGGAGCGTCCCCGCCGCGCCGTGGACCCGGCGGCGCTGGAGGCGCGCCTGAAGGCCGACGCCGCCCACCGCATCAAGGCCATTCTCGTCGTCCAGGCGGACACCGCCTCAAGCGTCGTCAACGACATTCCGGCGTTGCGCGCCGCCATCGACGCGGCCAACCACCCGGCGCTGTTCATGGTGGATTGCATCGCCTCGTTCGCCACGATGCCGTTCCGCATGGACGCCTGGGGCGTGGACCTGACGGTGGCCGCCTCCCAGAAGGCGCTGATGCTGCCGCCGGGCCTCGGCTTCGTGGCGGCCGGTTCTCGCGCGCGCGCCGCCCATCGCAGCGCCGGTCTCGTCACAAGGTTCTGGGACTGGACCTTCCGCGACGGGCCGGAAAACTACATGAAGCACTGCGGCACCGCGCCGGAGCACCTGATTTTCGGCCTGCGCGCGTCGCTCGACATGATCGCCGCCGAAGGCTTCGACGCCGTGGTGCGCCGCCACGCGCTGCTCGCCGAAGCGACGCGGCGGGCGGTGGAGGCGTGGGCGCGGGGCGGGGCGCTGGAGCTGAACGTGCTCGAACCCGCCGAGCGCTCCAACGCCGTCACCACGGTTCGCACCGCCTTCGAGGCGCAACGGCTGATCGACTGGTGCGACCGCGAATGCGGCGTGACGCTCGGCGTCGCCATCGGCGACGTGGCGGGAAGGGGCTTCCGCATCGCCCACATGGGGCACGTCAACGCGCCGCAGATCCTCGGCGTGCTGGCGTGCGTGGAGGCCGGGCTTCGCGCGCTGGGCATTCCGGGCGAGGGCGGCGTGGACGCCGCGACGCGTTGCCTCGGCGATGCGCTGCGCGCCGCCTGAGTGCTGTTTCGAACGGGGACAACGACATGACCGCCGACCTGATCTTCACCAACGCCCATGTGCTGACCATGGACGACGCCGGATCCCGCGCGCAGGCCGTGGCGGTGACAGGCGGCGCCATCGCCGCAGTGGGCCGCGCCGCCGAGATCATGGCGCTGGCCGGAAAGGGCACGCGCGTGATCGATGCGAAGGGCGCGACCGTGATGCCCGGCTTCATCGAGGGCCACATGCACCTCTTCACCGGCGCAGCCGAACTCGACCACCTGCACCTGACCGGCGTGCGCGGCTTCGAGGCGCTGGCCGCCGCGGCGAGACGTTACGCCGCCGAGCATCCCGAGAAGCCGGCGCTGGTCGCGCAAGGGGCCGACTACACCATCGTCTCCGAAACCGAACCGGTGACGCGCCACGTCCTCGACCGCATCGTGCCCGACCGCCCCTTCGCCATGGTCTCGCCCGACCATCACACCATGTGGGCGAACACCGTGGCGCTGGAACGGGCCGGTATCCTCAAGGGGCGGCGCCTTGGGCCCGGCAACGAGATCGTCATGGCGGCCGACGGCCTGGCGGCAGGCGGACTGCGCGAGGGCGAGGCGTTCCAGCCGGTGATGGCGCTGGCCGGCGCGGGCCGCGAGCGGCTGGGACTGTCCACCGGCGGCGAACCCGACCCGGCGCCGACGCCCGCCGAGCGGGCCTTCGACCGCGAGACGCTGAAGCGCGGCCTCGACTACTGCGCGCGCCACGGCATCACCTCGATCCACAACATGGACGGCAACCTCTACACGCTGGAGCTGCTTTCCGAGATCGAGGCGGAAGGCGGCCTCAAGTGCCGCGTGCGCGTGCCGTTCCACTTCAAGCCGTTCATGGACCTCGGCATGCTGGAGAAGGCGAGCCTGATGGCGAAGCGCTTCGCCTCGCCGACGCTGGCTTCGGGTTTCGTGAAGGTGTTCTACGACGGCGTGCTCGAAGGCTACACGGCGGTGATGGTGGACGATTACGCCGACCGCCCGGGCTGGAAGGGCGAGCCGCTGTTCACCCCTGACCGCTTCAGGGAGGTCGCCACCGAGATCGACCGGCGGGGCTTGCAGATCGCGGTCCACGCCATCGGCGACGGCGCGGTGCGCGCCGTTCTCGACGGCTACGAGGCGGCGGCGAAGGCCAACGGACGACGCGACTCCCGCCACCGCATCGAGCACGTCGAGGTGATCCACCCGGATGACATTGCGCGCTTTCGCGAGCTTGGCGTCGTCGCCTCGATGCAGCCGCCGCATCCGCCCGGCACGATGGGCCTGCCGCTCGAACCCACGGTGTCGCGGATCGGCCGCCGCCGCTGGCCCCTCTCCTACGCCTGGCGCACCTTGCGCGAGGCGGGCGCGCGGCTCGTCTTCGCCACCGACTGGCCGGTGTCGCCCATCGATCCGCTGGCGTCGGTGCAGGCGGCGGTGACGCGCGAGACGTGGGCGCAGGACCTGCCGGACCAGCGCCAGACGCTCGCCGAGGCGCTCGCCTCCTATACGCGCGACAGTGCGTATACGGAGTTCATGGACGGCAGGAAGGGCGAGCTGAAGCCCGGCCAGTTCGCCGATCTCGTGATGCTCGACGGCGACATCGCCGCCGTGCCGCCGTCGCAGATCGCCGCGCTGCGCCCCGCCATGACGGTGTGCGGCGGGCGTGTCACCTACTCGTCCTGAGCGCCGTCGCGGACCGCCGGAACGCGGCGGCCTTCGTGGCGATTGCCCCACACGACGAGCAGCCCGGCGAGGATGACGATGGCCGCCCCGGCCAGCACGCCGGCCTGCGGCGCCTCGGCGAAGACCAGCCAGCCGATGGCGATGGCCCAGATCATCTGGGTGTAGTCGAACGGCGCGATGGTGGTGGCGTCGGCGTAACGGTAGCTCTCGGTGAGAAACAGCTGCGACACGCCGCCGAGCAGGCCCGCCATCACCAGCATGGCTGACTGCCAGGGATCGGGCGTCACCCATCCGAAGGGCAGCGACAGCAACCCCGCCACGGCGGACAGCAGCGAGAAGTAAACGACGATGGTGGAGGTCGGCTCGCTGGCGACGAGCTTTCGCACAAGGATCACCGCCACCGCCATCAGGAACGCGGAGGCGAGCGCGGCCGCCGCGCCGATCGCTTCCGTGCGGCCCATCGGGTGGGCCCCGAACGACAGCTTCGGCCACAGGATGATCAGCACGCCGACGAAGCCGAGCAGCACCGCGAGGATACGCTCGGCCCGCGCCGGTTCGCCGAGCCACACCATCGCCAGCACGGTGAGGATGAGCGGCGCGGCGAAGTTCAGCGCGATCGCTTCCGGGAGTTGCAGATAGGCGATGGCGACAAACCACGCCGTCATCGCCGCCACGCCGAAGCCGCCGCGCAGGACGTGCGCCATGGGCCGCATGGTGCGGAAGGCGCCGGCGAGCTCGCCGCGCGCCGCGAGAAAGGAGGACACCGGGACAAGCGCGAACGACGAGCGGTAGAAGATCTGCTGGCCCACCGGCACTGCGTCCGCGACAGCCTTG
>DAIODI010000139.1:0-1314 GCA_036746875.1 Aestuariivirgaceae bacterium
CCGTGACGGGGGCGCGCGGCGCGCCTGCGGACGCGCCGCACTTTCCCGGCCGCGCGGCGATCACGGCTTACGGCGCCGGCGGCTTCCGCTTCGCCGAACTGTCGCATCGCGGCTCGCTGCTCATCGTTCCCTCCGGCATGTACGCGTGGCCGCAACAGAGCGCCGAAGGAATTGCGCCCGGCGCGTTCGCCCGCGTTCTCGCGGAAGCCGCCGGCATCGGCGTGTTCCTGTTCGGCACCGGACCTGCCCAGGTGTTTCCGGCAGGAGAGCTTCGCGCCGCCTTCGCCGCCGCCGGTCTCTCCATCGCGGCGATGGACACGGGCGCGGCGGTGCGCACCTACAACGTGTTGCTGGCCGAAGCGCGGCCCGTGGCGGCGGCGCTGATCGCCGTCGGCTGACGGACGGAGGCGGCATGGACCTCGACGCCGCGCGCCAGCATTGCCACGACATCGTGCGGGCGCACGACAAGGACCGCTGGCTCTGCGCCCTGTTCGCCCCTGATTCCGCGCGCGGCGACCTGCTGGCGCTCTACGCCTTCAATGTCGAGCTGTCCCGGGTGCGCGATCTGGCGCGCGAGCCGATGCCGGGCGAGATGCGGTTCGAGTGGTGGTCGACCCAGCTCGCCGCCATTGCGGCTGGCGAAACTCCCCAGCACCCGGTGGCGATGGCGCTGGCGGCGGCGATGCGCCGGGCGAACCTGCCGGAGCGGGCGTTCGCGGCGATGATCGAGGCCCGCCGGTTCGATCTCTACGACGATCCCATGCCGTCGCTGAACGATCTCGAAGGCTACCTCGGGGAGACGTCTTCAGCGCTCGTCATGCTGGCGGGGCTGGCGCTGGCCGGGCCCGAGGCCGGCACGGCGCGCGCCGCCGACGCGGCGGGCGCGGCGGGCGTCGCCATCGGTCTCACGGGCCTCATGCGCGCGATGGCGTTCCACCGGGCGCGCGGCCAGTGCTACCTTCCGGCGGATGTGCTGGCCCGCCACGGGCTGAGCCCGGCGCATGTGCTGTCCGGGCGCGTCTCGCCGGAGATGGACGCAGCGCTGGCCGAACTGCGCGACCACGCCGGGCGGCGTCTCGCCGAAGCCTGCGCGGCGCTCTCCAACACGCCGCGGTCGGCCTTTCCCGCGTTCCTCGCCGCGGCGCTCGTGCCTGGCTACCTGAAGGCGCTGGCGCGCGCCGGCGCCGGCGTTCTCACGGCGGCTGCGGAGGTGGCGCAATGGCGACGCCAGATCGCTCTTCTCTTCGCCGCCACTCGCGAGCGATTCTAGGGCGGCGCGCCGACGGCGGCGCTGGCGGCGAAACCGCCCTGAGC
>DAIODI010000139.1:1414-7885 GCA_036746875.1 Aestuariivirgaceae bacterium
GCGGCGAAACCGCCCTGAGCAGCGAGCCAGCCGTGGAAATCGGCGATGGCGCGGCTGGTGTAGGCGCGCTTCCTCGCCTCCTGCTTCGCCTTGCCGCGCAGCCGGCGGCCATCCGCTCCGGCGGGCAGCTTCACCGGCGGGAACAGCCCGAAGTTGACGTTCATCGGCTGGAACGACGAACGGCTGGCGTTGTCGGTCATCTCGATGTGGCCGCCGGTGATGTGATTGACGAGCGCGCCGTGCGCCGTCGTTGCGGGCGGCATGGTCCACGGCAGACCCCGGGCCTGCGCGGCGGCGGCGCGGCCGGCGAGAAGCCCGGTGGCGGCGCTCTCCACATAGCCCTCGACGCCGGTGATCTGTCCGGCGAAGCGCAGCCGCGGCATGGTGTTGAGCCGCAACTCACTGTCGATGAGGCGCGGCGCGTTGAGGAACGTGTTGCGGTGCAGCCCGCCGAGCCGGGCGAACTCGGCGCGCTCCAGGCCGGGGATGGTGCGGAACAGGCGGACCTGCTCGCCGTGCTTCAGCTTGGTCTGGAAGCCGACCATGTTGTAGAGCGTGCCCAGCGCGTTGTCCTGGCGCAGCTGCACCACGGCGTAGGGCTTCACCTGCGGGTAATGGGCGTTGGTGAGGCCGCGCGGCTTCATCGGCCCGTGGCGGAGCGTTTCGGGTCCGCGTTCGGCCATGACCTCGATGGGCAGGCAGCCGTCGAAGAAGGGGGCCGTCGCCTCGAACGCCTTCGCCAGCGCCGGCTCTCCCGAGAGCAGGCCGGCGATGAACGCCTCGTACTGCGCCTTGTCGAGCGGGCAGTTGATGTAGTCGGCCCCCGAGCCGGCCGGCCCGGCCTTGTCGTAGCGCGATTGGCGCCACGCCACGAAGAAGTTGATGGAGTCGCGATACACGATCGGCGCGATGGCGTCGAAGAAGGCGAGCCCGCCGTCGCCGGTCAGCGCGCGGATGGCGTCCGCCAGCCCGGGCGACGTCAGCGGCCCGGTGGCGATGACGACGTTGCGCCAGGCTTCCGGCGGCAGGCCGTCGATCTCGCCGGTTTCGAGCCGGATCAACGGATGCGCCGCGATCGCCGCGGTGACGGCGCGCGAAAACCCCTCGCGGTCCACCGCCAGCGCACCGCCGGCGGGGAGCTTGTGGGCGTCGGCGGCGGCCATCACCAGCGAGCCCGCCAGCCGCATTTCGGCGTGGAGCAGGCCCACGGCGTTCAGGCCGGCGTCGTCGGAGCGGAACGAATTGGAGCAGACGAGTTCGGCGAGGCCGCCGGTCCGGTGCGCCTCGGTCATGCGGCCTGGGCGCATTTCATGCAGCACCACGCGGCAGCCGGCGTTGGCGGCCTGCCAGGCCGCCTCGCTTCCGGCGAGACCGCCGCCGATGATGTGGACGACGCCCGGATCCCGTTGCATCCTTGTCATGGCCGTCCGCCTACCACGGCTTTGCGCCGGGCAGCAATGCGCCGCCTTCCTCGCCGCGGGCGGCTCGGCTAGTGTGCGGCCGCCTGAACCCTCACCCGAGCGACCGCCATGCTCCACGTCTACGCCCACCACAGCGGCCTGCTCGTTCCGACCGGCTGGCTGGAGGGGGCGGCGCTTCCCTCCGGCACCGTGTGGATCGATCTGGTTTCGCCCACCCACGACGAGGAGAAGGCGGTCGAGGCGGTGCTCGGCATCGACATTCCGGTGCGCGAGAAGCTGGCCGAGATCGAAGCGTCGAGCCGTCTCTACACCGCCGGCGACGCCACGTTCATGACCGCGACGCTGGTGACGCGCGCCAACACCGACGAGCCGGTGCTGGAGGCCATCACCTTCATCCTCGTCCGCCACATGCTCGTCACGGTGCGTTACTGCGAACCGCGCGCGTTCGAGGCGTTCTCCCAGCGGTTCCAGAAGGCGCCGGGGTGTCCCGGTTCCGGCGAGGGCGTGCTGATCGGCCTGCTGGAGGCGGTCGTGGACCGGCTCGCCGACCACCTTGAGCGCGCCGGGCTGATCGTCGCCCAGACCTCCAAGCGCGTGTTCAAGGACGAAGAGGGAAAGTCCAGCCGCTACAAGGAGTTCCTGCTCAAGATCAGCGAGGAGGGCGATTTCACCTCGAACGTGCGCGAAAGCCTCGTCACGCTGTCGCGCCTCGTCGCGTTTCTGGTGGCGACCATGGAGGCGGGGGAGCAGAAGGTGGAGGCGCGCAAGCTGATGAAGGCGCACCTGAAGACGCTGCAACGCGATATCGCCTCGCTCACCGATCACGCCTCGTATCTTTCGGGCAAGATCGCGTTCCTGCTCGACGCCACGCTCGGCATGATCAACATCGAGCAGTCCGGGATCATCAAGATCTTCTCGGTGGCGGCCGTGGTGTTCCTGCCGCCGACGCTGATCGCCTCGATCTACGGCATGAACTTCCGCATCATGCCGGAACTCGACTGGACCTACGGCTACCTGGTCTCGATCGGCCTGATGATCCTGTCGGTGATCGTCACGTTCCTGTTCTTCCGCCACAAGGGATACCTGTAGGGCGCGGCCCGGCCCGACTGCATCACGCCGGCCGGCGGGCTTCCTCGATCAGCCAGTCGTGGAACAGCCTCGCGGCGCGGGTCATGGCGCCGTCGCGCGGCGTGAGCAGGTAGAACCCGCGCTGCGACTTCAAGGTGATGTCGAGCGGTCGCACGAGATCGCCCTGGGCGATGAAGTCCTCCGCGAGCCTGCGCCCGCACAGCGCGATGCCCTCGCCGCGCAGCGCCGCCTGGATGAGCACCATGGAGTTGTCGAACACATGGCCGCGCCCGGTGGCGGGTCCGGAGACGCCGAAGGTCTCAAGGAAGCTCTCCCACGTCACCCAGTTGCGATCGAACTTGGAGAGATGCAGCAGCGTCTCGCCCAGCAGCGCCTGCGGGGAGCCGATCGGTGGCCGCGCCGCGAGGTAGGCCTTGGAGCACACCGGCCAGATCTCGTCGTCGAACAGGCGAACCGCGTCCACACCCGGCCATTCGCCGGAGCCGTAGCGCACGGCGATGTCGATGCCCGCGGCGGTGAGATCGTAGACGGGTGAGGACGCCACGAGGCGAAGCTCGATGTCGGGATGGGCGGCGCGGAACTTGGCGAGGCGCGCCATCAGCCAGTACGACGCGAACGTGACCGAGGTGGCGACGGTGAGCTCCGCCGGACCCTTGTTGCGCCGGATGTCGGAGGCGACGTTGGCGATGTGCTCCAGCCCCATCGCCACCGCCCGGTGCAGCCGCGCGCCCTCGCGGGGCAGCTCAAGCCCGCGCGCGTGGCGCTGAAACACCGGCGCGCCGAGGAAATCCTCCAGCAGCTGGATCTGCCGGCTCACCGCCGACTGGGTGACCGAGAGCTCTTCCGCAGCCCGGGTGAAGTTACGATGCCGCGCCGCCGCCTCGAACACGACGAGGCTGTTGGTCGGCGGCAGGATACGCCTCAGGGCGACGGCCATGGACACATCGCCAAGGCGCAAACCCGCCAGACCCGGGGATCGATCCGGCGGCGCATGGTCAGGCGAGCCGGCCGGTCGTCACGCCGATCCATGAAACCCTCCGGGCGTTATGCCCCGAAGATGTCGGCGGTGATGGCGTCATACCAGGCGACGCTTTCCTCAAAGGTCTGGCGGCGCACGTCCGCCGTCTCGTCAATGGCGGAGAGGAAGTTCTGCTTCGCCGTGATCTTCTCCTCCGTCGGCTCATACTGGGCCCCGATCTTGATCGAGTCATTCGTGTCGATGAGGCTCCAGCAGGTGTTGGCGTAGCGGGCCGGAAACGCCTTCGCCGCAAGGAGATCGGCGCGCACCGTCATCGCCGCCACCTTCGCCTGGCTGTTGGCGGAGAACGCCGACTTGGGCATGTCGCCGGCGATCGTCGCGTCGCCGAGCACGAAGACGTTGGCGTCGGCCTTCGAGCGCATCGTAAAGGGATCGATGGGGCACCAGCCGGTTTCGTTGACCAGCCCCGCGTCGTAGGCGATCTGGCCGGCCTTCTGGGCCGGGATCACATTCACCAGCGCGCCCTTGAAGGTGTCGAGGTCGGTCTTCACCTCCCCGGTCGAGGGATCGACGCCCTTGATGCCGCCGTGCACGTCGGGGCCGATCCACTGCACCATGCCGGGATAGTGGCGGGTCCAGCCGTCCACGAACAGCGCCTGCTTGGAGAACTTGTCCTTGGGGTCGAGGATCACGACCCTGGCGTTCTTCAGCCCCTTCGCCGCGAGGACGTGCGCAAACATCGACGCGCGCTCGTAAGGTCCGGGCGGGCAGCGATAGGGGTTGGGCGGGGCGACCATCACCACGGTCTGGCCGTCCTCGACCGCGTTCAGCTTCGCGGTCAGGAGTTGGCTCTGCGGGCCGGCCTTCCAGGCGTGCGGCATGGTCTCGGCGGCGGCCTCGGAATAGCCCGGCACGCTGTCCCACTTGAGGTCGATGCCGGGCGCGACGATCAGCCGGTCGTAGGGCAGCGTCTGGCCGCCCGCCAGGGTGACGGTGCGCGCCGTGCGATCGACGCCGGCGGCGCGGTCGTGGATGACGGTCACGCCCGCCGTGGCCATGTTGTCGTAGCCGAACTCCAGGCTCTCGAACGTCCGGAAGCCGCCGATGACGAGGTTGGAGTAGAAGCAGGTGGAGTACCGCTTCGACGGTTCGACCAGCGTCACGTCGATCGCCCCCTTGGCGTCGCGGGCGATGTAGCGGGCCGCCGTGGCGCCGCCCGCGCCGCCGCCGCTGGCCACCCCCATCGGCTTGCCCAGGGCCCGGGCGGGCCGCGCCCGCCGGCTTGCCGCGAGCCCGGCGCCCAGTCCCGCGACCTGCCTGCGATTGAGCTTGATGTTCATCATTTTCTCCATTTGTTCATGAAGTTAGTTTGCTTTCCTGGGAAGTTGGGCGAGGTAGTCCGCGAGCGCGGCGATCTCCGCGTCGCCGAGCGAGGCGGCGACGGTCTGCATGGTCTGGTTGGCGCGCACGCCCGCCTTGAACTCGTAGAGAGCCACGATGATCTCCGCCCGGTCGCGGCCGGTGATGGCCGGGATCGCCTTTCCGGCCTTCGCATGGCAGGTGACGCACTCGGTCGCAAGGTACTCGCCGTAGGCGGTGTCGCCGGCCATCGCAAGCGCCGGGTACTCGGCTGCAGCGGCAGGCGCGGCGGCGAATGCGGCGAGGGCGAGCAGGGCGGCGCGCATCAGCCGACCTCGATGACGCGCTGCGCCGAGATGACGGCGCCGTTGTCGTCGTGCCAGGCGAACTCGAGCGTGCCTGTGCGGTCCGCCTTCAGGGTGAACTCGAGAAACGGGTTGGCGGCGACGCCGGGTTCGAGACGGGCGTCGAAAAACACGGTTCCTTCAAAGGCGCAGGTGAACCTGTTGATGATCCGCCGCGGGATCAGGGCGCCCGCCTTGTCCTTCCGCAGGCCCGACTGCATTTCATGGGTGACGAGCGTGCGGATCGTCACGATCTCGCCGGGGGCGGCCTTCTGGGGCAGACGGATGCGCGGTTCCTCGCTCATCCCCTCACCCCACGCACCCGTTGGCGACCACCTCGACGCGGCGGCGCGCCACCGACACCGCGCCCGTCGACGAGCGGGCGAGCGCGATCAGCGTTTGCGATTTCGCAAGGCGGATGCGCGTGCGGGCGCTGGCGCGACCGCTCATCGGCGTGAAGCGGAACTCCGCGACGGCGAGCAGCGGGTTCTCGGGCGCGATGAGGAGGATCGCCTCGACATGGTCGCCCGCCGTCATCGGACTGTCGGCGATCACCGCGGCGGGCACGCTGGAGCCGTCGTCGATGCTGTCGTCCATGTCGAGCGCAAGGCCCGCCTCGCGCAACGGCGCGCCGCGCGCAAAGGCGAGAATCAGCGCCTCGACGGCCGGCGACGGCAGCGGCTCCTCCGCCTGCGCCTGCCGCGGCGGCTGAAGGGCGAGGGCCGCAGCGCCCGCAAGGGCGAGCGCGGCGGCGCGTCGCGTGATGGGATGTCGCAAGCTCATGGCTCTATGATGGCGAGATGGCGGCGCGGCGTCCATACTCCGCTTACTGCGCCATCGCCCGTCGCTTGCCGGTTTCGGTCGTTCCGGCGCATCAACGGGCGCACGATTGCGTGAGGCAGGAACGGCATGGGCGGCGGACAAACGGCGGGGCGGGTGCTGACGGTGACGCTCAATCCCGCCATGGACGTGTCGCTGCGCGTCGCCCGGCTCGTGCCGGTGCGCAAGATGCGCGCCGAGGCGGTGCGCCGGACGCCGGGCGGCGGCGGCGTCAACGTGGCGCGGGCGCTGGCAAGGCTTGGCGCGCCGGTGATGGCGTTGTTCGCCGCCGGCGGCGCGTCTGGCGACCAGCTTTGCCGGATGCTCGCCGGGGAGGGCGTGACGTGCGCGCCGGTTCCGCTGGCGGGCGAAACCCGCGAAAGTTTCAACGCCATCGACGCGGCAAGCGGGCTCGAATACCGCTTCGTGCTTCCCGGCCCCGCGTGGACCGAAGGCGATT
>DAIODI010000140.1:0-7843 GCA_036746875.1 Aestuariivirgaceae bacterium
CCCCCCCCCGCGCCAGCCCCATTCCCCCAACCTCGCCGACTCTTTCGGATCTGCCCCTCATCCCCGCCTTCCGTTTTTTTGTTCGCCACAGCGCCACCGAGATCGCGAACACGCCCATGAACGACAGAAACGTCGCGGCCGAGGTGGCGGCGACGAACGGCCATTTCACCAGCTGTTCGAAGGGCGCGGCGGCGACGGTGAGGAAGATCATCGACGGCAGCGCGAACCAGACGATGAAGATCGACAGCCAGGCAAGACCCGTCTCGGGCAGCCTAAACACCTTCGCCGCGCCATAGCCGCAGCCGATGATGGCGAAGAACGGAAAGGCGAGCGCGAGAACGGTGAGCATCGCCCCTCCCCTAACCTGCGCCGCCGCGCGCCCGCAACGGCGTTCGCACACGGCGCGGGCGTAGCGAGAAGCTACCCCCCCCCCAATGCAGGGTACCGGGGCCTGGTCCGGCCTTACCCAATCAGGCCGGCCGCTTGATCTCCACGGGTGAGCATCATCTTGTTCCGCCGGCCGGCGGGCGCCTGACGGGATAATGCGTCAATCCTCGAGACGGCGGCGGGCGGCGGCGGGGTCCGCGAAGTTCCAGCGCGGCGGCTTGATCCAGCCGGAGCGCGCGGAAACGGCTTGCGGCTCGTGATAAACCCGCCGGCGCGGAAGGACTTGCCGCTGCTTCGCTTCCCATTCGGCGATCTTGCGGGCGGCGACTTCCGCTTCGGCAGGCGTGCAGCCGTTCGCCACCGTCATCCGCCGCAGAGCCTTCAGGGTGTTCGCGTCCATCTCCGTGCCGCTTTCTGCGGTTTCGCCCCTGCATCTAAGGCGACCGCGAAGTGTGGTTCGACCATCGGGATGAGAGTTTACAGCCCGCGGAAACGCCGCTTGCCCGGAACCGAAGGCGACTTAAGATAGCGCCAAAGTCTGGCCGGACAAGTGCGCAGCACGTCCGGGTCGGGAGGACATCATGTGCACCATCTTCTCCGGGCAGGACCCGGCCGATTACGCCTTCGAAACCCGCTCCGTGCGTCTGCAGGGCCACTCCACCAGCGTGAGGCTTGAAAAGCCGTTCTGGCGGATCGTCGAGACCATCTGCGCCGAACAGGGCCTGCCGGTGGCGAAGTTCCTGTCGCAGCTTTACGACGAGGCGCTGGACATCCACGGCGAGGTGCCGAACTTCGCATCGCTGTTGCGCTGTTCCTGCCTGGTTTACCTGAGCGGCCTCGCGCCGCCGGTCGAACGCGGCCAGCGCGACGCGGCGTGAACCTGCGTAGTACTCCGCTAATACCCGGCGGGTAGCCCGGCGTGCTACGCCCGCGAAATCGTGCAGAGCGGGAGGACGTTCGGATGCGATCTGGCGTTGTGTTGGCCGCGCTTGGAGTGGCGGCCGCGAGCCTTACCGGCGCTGCTTCCGCCGACGAGGGTGAGGCCCTGTTCGTCAAGCAATGCGGCGTGTGCCACAGCATGAACCCAGGGGAACAGCGCCAGGGTCCGACGCTGCACGCGATGATGAGCCGCAAGGCCGGGAAGGTTGAAGGCTTCACCTATTCGCCCGGTCTCGCCGCCGCCGACTGGACGTGGGACGAGGCCCGGCTCGACGCCTGGCTCAACGAACCGCACGACGTCGTTCCCGACACCTACATGATGTACAAGCAGGCGGACCCGGCGATCCGGGCGTCCATCATCAAGTACCTGACGGCGCAGAAGTAAGGGAGCCGGATCTTGGCCAAGGCGATCCACATGATGGTGCGGGTGCTCGACGAAAAGGCGTCCGTGGATTTCTACGAGAAGGCGTTCGGCCTGAAGATCGCCGACCGCTTCGAGTTCGACGGCTTCACGCTCGTCTACCTGCGCAACCCCGAAAACGATTTCGAGGTGGAGCTGACGATCAACCACGGCCGCACCGAACCCTACACGCACGGGACCGGCTACGGCCACATCGCGCTGGCGGTGGACAACCTCGACGCCGAACACCAGCGCTTCACCGATCTCGGCCTCAGCCCCAACCCGGTGAAGGAGTTTCACCGTGACGGCAAGCTGATGGCGAAGTTCTTCTTCGTGCAGGACCCCGACGGCTATAAGATCGAGGTGCTGCAGAAACACGGGCGTTACGTCTGAACGCCTCAACAAGGCCGCGCACGCGAAGCGCGCGCCGCCGAACCCAGGAGGACACGATGCAAACCCAGACGACTGCGAGAGTGGACCGGCGCTCGGTGCTGAAAGGCGCCGTGACGCTGATCGTGGCGGCGGTGACGCCGACCACCGTGTTCGGCGTCAACGGGGCGTGGGCTGCGACGCCCGCCAACCTCGACGCCGAGACCTTCGCCGTTCTCGTGCAGGTGTCGCGCGGCACCGAACCGCACGACCTGTCCTACGTCGCGTTCTACGCCAAGGCGGGCGCCGGTCTCGACGAAGCCGCCGTCATGGACCCGGCGGTGAAGCAGATGCTGACCGACGGCGGCGCGGCGCTCAACAAGGCGGCCCAGGGGCTGAAGGCGTCCGACTACCGCTCGCTCACCTCCGAGGACGAGCGCGTGGCGCTGCTGAAGGCGATCGAGAGCGATCCCTTCTTCCAGAAGGTGCGGGGCAACCTCGTCACCGGCCTCTACAACAACCAGGACATGTGGAAGGTGCTGGGCTACGAGGGCGAGTCGGCCTCCAAGGGCGGTTACATCAACCGCGGCTTCAACGATATCGACTGGCTCTGACCGGCGTCTGGGAGGACAACACCAATGGCAGCGAAATTTGACCTGAACGACGACTCCGTCGTCGTCATCGTGGGCTCGGGCGCCGGTGGCGGCACGCTCGGCAACGAACTGGCCCAGAAGGGCATCAAGACGGTCATCCTCGAAGCGGGCGGCCGCGTGGAGATGAATGATTTCGAGAACGACGAGTGGGCCAACTTCGCCAAGATCTCGTGGCTCGACAAGCGCACCACCTCCGGATCGTGGCGGGTGGCGAAGGATTTTTCGGGCCTGCCGGCGTGGATCGTGAAGGCGGTCGGCGGCTCCACCGTGCACTGGGCCGGCGCTTCGCTGCGCTTCCAGGAGCATGAATTCAGGACCAAGACCGTCTACGGCGACGTGGCGGGCGCCAACCTTCTCGACTGGCCCCTGACGCTGGCGGAGCTCGAGCCCTATTACGCCAAGGCCGAAGACAAGATGGGCGTCACCCAGACCAACGGCATCCCGCCGCTGCCCGGCAACAACAACTACAAGGTGCTGGAAGCGGGCGCCAAGAAGCTCGGCTACAAGGAAGTCCACACCGGGCGCATGGCGATCAACTCGCAGCCGCGCGACGGCCGCGGCTCCTGCCAGCAGATCGGTTTCTGCTTCCAGGGCTGCAAGTCGGGCGCCAAGTGGTCCACGCTCTACACCGAGATTCCGAAGGGCGAGCGCACCGGCAACCTTGAGGTTCGCCCCAACAGCCAGGTGCTCACCATCGAGCACGACGCCTCCGGCAAGGTGACGGCCGTGGTCTACGCCGACAAGGACGGCGCCAGGCAGCGCCAGAAGGCCCGCGTGGTCGCCGTCGCCGGCAACTCGATCGAGAGCCCGCGCCTGCTGCTGAACTCGGCGTCGTCGATGTTCCCGAACGGGCTCGCCAACTCGTCCGGTCAGGTGGGCCGCAACTACATGCGCCACATGACGGGTTCGGTGTACGGCATCTTCGAGAAGCCTGTGCACATGTTCCGCGGCACCACCATGGCCGGCATCATCCAGGATGAGGCCCGCCACGATCCAAGCCGCGGCTTCGTCGGCGGCTACGAGATGGAGACGCTGTCGCTCGGCGTGCCGTTCATGGCCGCGTTCCTAGACCCCGGCGCGTGGGGCCGCAACTTCTCCATGTGGATGGACAACTACGCCAACACCGCCGGCATGTGGCTCGTCGGCGAGGACATGCCGCAGGAGACGAACGCCATCACGCTCCACGCCACCGAGAAGGACCAGTTCGGTCTCCCGGTTCCGAACGTGCACTTCGACGACCACCCCAACGACATCGCCATGCGCGAGCATGCCTTCAGGCAGGGCCAGGCGATCTACGACGCGGTGGGAGCCAAGGCGACGTACAAGACGCCGCCCTACCCCTCCACCCACAACCTCGGCACCAACCGGATGAGCGCCAACGCCCGCGACGGCGTGGTGAACAGCTACGGCCAGGCGCACGACGTGAAGAACCTGTTTATCTCCGACGGCAGCGTGTTCACCACCGGCGGCGCCGAGAACCCGACGCTGACCATCGTGGCGCTGGTGATCCGCCAGGCCGACTACATTGCCGACCAGATGGGCAAGAACGAAATCTGACAGCCCGTCCTCATCGCTAACCAGTCCGTCATCGCGCCGCGTCCCTCCGGGGGCGCGGCGCGTGCCGTTTCAGGCTTTTCACGCCAAATGTGTTCTGTTATGTTATATCATAACACAAGGCTGAACATGACCCGAAGCCGCCTCGTCGCCCTCGAATGGAAACGCTGGGACCGCCGCCGCAACCGCCCGCCGCGGTGCCTTCTGTCGCTGATCGTCGAGCACGAATGCCCGCAAGGCCGGCGCAGGCATTATCGGGTCCACGCGACAGTCGGCGCCCGCTCAATTGAGGCGCGTGTCGTCCACACGGCGCGAAAGATCGCCGGCGTCACCGTCTGGCTCCCGGCGCTGCGCCAACAGGCTGAGGTCGTGGCGTATGTGCTGGAGGAGCTTCCGGGCCAGGTGCTCCACATCATGCAGACGGCGGCAGGCGATGGCCCGCCGCCGATTCAGGCCCGCGCCGTCCGGCGCGTGTGGTAGAGATCGTAGACTGACTCCAGAAGCCCCGCGCCCGCGATCAGCAGGATGCCGATGATCTCGCGCGGTCCGAACGGCTCATTCGCCCACAACGCCGCTGTCACCGCGCCAACCGAGATCTCGGTCATGAACAGAATGCCCACAAGGCCGGGGTTGAGGAACTTCGGCCCCCAGACGGCGGCGTACGCCCCGGGCACCACGAGCAGCAGCAGCATCGGCAACAACCACGGCAGCATCGGCGCATACTGCGACGCCGGGGGCGCGCCGCCCGGCGCCACGAGGATCGCGGCGGTGAGCGCGATCAGCGCCGACCAGACGAAGTAGCTGCCGGTGATGTCGAGCGAGTGATTGCGGGTGTCGCCGCGCAGCCGCACCGCCGCCATCGCCCACATGAGACCGGAGGCGAAGCCCATCCAGTCGCCGATGTTGCGCGGCACCGGAAAAGTCGCGCCGAGGCCGAAGATCGTCAAGAGCCCGACAACCGCGATGGCCATGGCCAGCATCCGCACCGGCGTGATCGGCTCGCCGAGGATGATGCGGGCGAGGATCGCGCTCCACAGCGGCGTGAGGTAGAACAGCAGCATGGCGCGCACGACATCGGTGTACATGATGGCGATGGCGTAGAGCGTCAGCGAGGCCGCTGACAGGAACGCGGTGATCTGGAGATCGGCCCCGCCGGCGGCGATCTTCCGGCGGCGGGCAAGCAGCAGCGGCAGGAACACCAGCGCCGGGATCGCGAAGAACACGACGGTCCCCCACAGCCCGTGGATGCCCGCCTCTTCGAGCGCCCGCAGCGGAATCCAGAACACGCCCCAAACGCAACCCGAGAACAGGCACGCGAGCTTGGCGCGGGTTTCAAGCGACATCGACTGCATGGAAGGCACCACCCTGGGCGCGCGTCGGCCGCTGCGCGTCCCGATATCCGCCGGGATTGCATTCCCGGGGCGACACGCCATTTGACACGTCGGCTTGCGCGGTGGCAATCGCCAACAGGCCACTCCGGCAAACCCAGGACGGCGCGCGCCATGGCCGACACCCGCGACGAGGTTGCGATCCGCGACGAGGACGGCCTGATCGAGGCCGGATTCGTGCATGCGGTCGAAGCCGCGGTTGCGGCGCGAGACCAGAAGACGGCGCGAAAACTCACCCGCGACCTGCACGAGGCCGACCTCGCCGACCTTCTCGCCGCGCTCGCGTCCGACGAGCGGCTGGCGCTGATCGAACTCCTGGGGCGAACCTTCGACGTGGAGGCGCTGCCCGAACTCGACCCGGCCGTGCGCGACGAGCTGATGGAGGCGCTGCCCAACCCGGTCATCGCCTCGGCGGTTCGCAAGCTCGACACCGACGACGCCGCCTACCTCATCGAGGACATGGACGAGGAGGACCAGCGGGAAATCCTCGACGCCGTGCCGGGGGCGGAACGCGCCGCGCTCTCCCGGGCCCTCGACTACCCCGAGGACTCCGCCGGCCGGCTGCTGCAGACCGAGTTCGTGGCGGCGCCGCCGTTCTGGACGGTCGGCCAGACGCTCGACTTCATCGCCCGCGAGGCGAGGAAGTTGCCGGAGAACTTCGTCGAGGTCTATGTCGTCGATCCGCTCTATCACCTGGTCGGCGTGGTCCCGACGGCGCGTCTTCTGCGCGAGACCCGCGAGGCGAGGATCGCCGACATCATGGACGACGAGCAGACGGTGTTCGACGTCACCGACAACGCCCACGACATCGCCTTCCGCTTCCAGAAGTACCGCCTCTACTCCGCCGCCGTGACCGACGCCTCCGGCCGTCTCGTCGGCAGCCTCACCATCGACGACGTGGTGGACGTGATCCAGGACGAGGCGACGGAGGAGATCCTGCACCTCGGCGGCGTCGGCGACGAGGAGCTGTCGGACACGGTGTGGAACACCACCCGGTCGCGCTTCTCGTGGCTGTTCGTGAACCTGCTCACCGCCATTCTCGCCTCGTGGGTGATCTCGCTGTTCGACGCCACCATCGCCGAGATGGTGGCGCTCGCCGTGCTGATGCCGATCGTCGCCTCGATGGGCGGCAACGCCGGCACGCAGACGATGACGGTGGCGGTGCGCGCCCTCGCCACCCGCACGCTGGGACCGCTGAACGTGGTCAAGGTGATCACCCGCGAGTGCGCCGTGGGGTTCCTCAACGGCCTGCTGTTCGCCGTCATCATGGGGGTGTTCGCCTGGATCTGGTTCGGCTCGGACGGGCTCGGCGTCATCATCGGGGCCGCCATGGTGATCAACCTCGTCGCCGCCGCGCTCGCCGGAATCCTCATCCCGCTGGCGCTCGACCGCTTCGGCATCGACCCGGCGATTTCCTCGGGAACGTTCGTCACCACCGTCACCGACGTGGTGGGATTTTTCGCCTTTCTGGGACTGGCCGCGCTCTGGCTTGCATCCTGACGCGCGCGCGGGTTTGATCGCCGTCAGGGAAACCGCCGCCGGGCCGGGCCATGCCGGACCGGCATGAGACAATGAGGAGTGAAGACCATGCGCGCTCGCGACGTGATGACATCCCCCGTGGTCACCGCCCCGGCCGACGCCACGGTGCAGCATCTCGTCGAACTGATGCTGAAGCACCGCATCAGCGCCGTGCCGATCGTCGATTCGCACGGCGGCCCGCTCGGCATCGTCTCGGAAGGCGATCTGATCCGGCGCTCCGAAATCGGCACCGAACGCAAGGACTCGTGGTGGCTGCGGCTGGTGGGCGGGCGCATGGCGATGACGGAGGACTTCATCAAGGCGCATGGCGGCCGCGCCGCCGATATCATGAGCCGCGAGGTGGTGGCGGTGGGACCGGACGCCACGCTCTCCGAAATCGCCGCGACGCTGGAGAAGCGGCGCATCAAGCGCGTGCCGGTGGTGGAGAACGGCAGGATCGTCGGGATCGTCAGCCGCGCCAATATCCTCCGGGCGCTGGCGAGCGCCGCCGGGCGCGCCGGACCCGAGATCGCCGACGCCGACGACAACGAGATCCGCTCGCGCGTCATGGGGCTTCTGGAGAGCCAGGGGTGGGCCGACCTGTCGCGCCTCAACATCGTCGTCTCCGACAAGGT
>DAIODI010000141.1:0-7825 GCA_036746875.1 Aestuariivirgaceae bacterium
CACCCGTCAGCCGACTCCCTTCATCGCAGGACAACCTGTTGAGGTTCCACATCTAACCGTTCTGGTCGTCAGACCGTGAGGCGGTAGCCGAGGTAGCGCTTCGACTCCACCGGATCGTACCCGAGCCTGGTCCTCAGTTTCTTGCGCAGCTTCGAGATGTGGCTTTCCACCACCGATTCGTCGATGTCCTCGTCGAACAATCCGTAGACGGAGGAGAAGATCTGCGCTCGCGTCACCAGCCGGCCCTTGCAGGCGGCGAGGTGTTCAAGGATGCGACGTTCCCGGCGCGGCAACGCCAGCGGGCGGCCGCGGATCAGCGGGTCGCGGCCGTCGAAATAGACGGTGATCTCGCCGGCCGTGGCCGACTCCGTGTCGGCGCCGCGCCGCCGTGCGATCGCCCGGGCGCGGGCCAGGATCTCGCGCACATGGACGGGTTTGCTGACGACGTCGTCGACGCCGGCGTCGAACAGCTTCAGCATCGACTCGAGCACCCGGCTGTCGACCATGGCGATGACGGGCGCCTGTGATTTGTTTCGGATCGCCGGTGTGTATTTCTCGCGGGCGGCGCAATCACCCAGAACGAACGCCTCAACCGCCGTAATCTCCGACGAGGCCGCGCTTTCAATCCATGTATAGAATTCCTGAGGATTGAAAGTGGCCGTAGAAATACCCTCCCTCTCAAAGGATTGCATATAGCTCCGTGTCACGATTTCTCGATCATCTACGATGACGAACATGGCGTGAACCCCGAATCACTACTCCATTCAAATATGTAGTTGCGCACTGAATCCTCGTCAAACCCAAAGTGGCAAATTTGGAAAATACTACCTTTAGTTGAAATTGCAGGTGTGATGGACTTTACTGGCCAGGCGGGCGGCGCTAGCGTTGTCCTGCCCCTCGACCGGAAGGCGAACCGATGAACAGCGCGACCGACAAACCGGCGCCGGCAACCAGAGCCCTGGCCATCAACACCATCACGTTCACCGACATCCGGGACAGCCTGGCCGCGGGGGTCGGCGACTTTCTGCAGAAGCCGCAGTACGGGCTTTTTTTCGGCGCGTTCTACATGGTCGCCGGGTGGATCATCGTGGCGATGTCGTTCCGCTGGGGCATGTCGTATCTCGCCTATCCGCTGGCGGCCGGGTTCATTTTGCTTGGCCCGTTCATCGCCATCGGGCTCTACGAGGTCAGCCGCCGCATCGAAGCCGGTCAACCGATCGCGTGGCGCGGCGTGCTCGCGGTGATGTACGAACAGCGCCGGTTCGAGCTGCCATGGATGGCGTTCGTCGTGCTGTTCATCTTCTGGATCTGGCTCTATCAGGTGCGGCTGCTGATGGCGCTGTTCCTCGGCTTTCACGCCAGCGCCGATCTCGGCAAGCTCGTGCAGATGATTCTCACCACGCCGGACGGCTGGGCGTTTCTGATCGTCGGGCATCTGGTCGGCGCGTTCCTCTCGCTGGCGCTGTTCACGGTGACGGTCGTGTCGTGCCCCTTGCTCCTCGACCGCAACGTCGACTTCATCACCGCCATCATCACCAGCGTGAAGGCCGTTCGGCAGAACGCCATGCCGATGCTGCTCTGGGGCGTGCTGGTGGTGCTGGCGATGATCGTGGCGATGGCGCCCGGCTTTCTCGGGCTCCTGTTCATCCTGCCGATCCTCGGACACGCCACCTGGCATCTCTACCAGCGGCTGATCCGCCACGCCCCATGACCGCCGATGGAGGCGCGGCGCCCGCGTTCAGCCGCAGCGATGTGACGCTCGCCAACTGGCGCACCGCGCCGTTCAGCGCCTGGGCGTTTTCCAACGTGCGCGAACTGATCGGCACCACGGGTATCGCCTTCGCGCCCGGGCTGTCGCCGCTGCCACGCGATCCCCGCCCCATGCCGGATGACCTCGCGGCGTTTCTTGGCGCCACCTGCACGGACGGCTTCATGGCGCTCAAGGACGGCAGCGTGGCGTTCGAGTGGGGCCGCACGGACGAGGCGCACAAGCCCCATGTTGTGTTTTCGGTGTCGAAGTCGATCACCGCGCTGATCGCCGGGATCGCGGCCGGAGAGGGCAAGCTCGACCCGGATGCGCCAGTCGCGGCCTATCTGCCGGTGCGCGACGGTTCGGCCTATGGCGCGGCCACGGTGCGCCATGTGCTCGACATGACGGTGAGCATCGCCTTCACCGAGGACTACCTCAACCCCGACGAGACCTTCCTCGCCTACCGCGAGGCCTCCCGCTGGAACCCGCCGCGCGGTCCTGCCAGCGATCAGGGCCTTGCCGGTTTTCTGCCGACGCTCCGGCTGGGGGACCGCCCGCATGGCAAGCGCTTCCACTACGTCTCGCCCAACTCCGATCTTCTCGGCCTGATCATCGAGGCCGCAACCGGCGAGCGGCTGGCCGACGCCGCCGCCCGGCTGTTCGCCGGCATCGGGGCGGAAGGGGAGGCCTACATCACCGTCGATTGCCGCGGCGCTCCGCGCGCCGCCGGCGGCTTCTGCATCACGCTGCCCGACATGGCGCGGATCGGCGAGCTCGTGCGTTGCGGCGGCGCGGCCAACGGGCGGCAGGTCGTTCCGGCCGCCTGGATCGCCGACCTTGCCGTTGGCGGCGACCGCAGCGCCTGGGCGAACGGCGACATGGCTCCGCTCTTCCCCGGCGGCAGCTATCGCAGCCAGTGGTACGCGCCGGCGGGCGGGCGCGGCGCGTTGATCGCCTGCGGCATCCACGGCCAGTGGATCTACATCGATCCGCCATCGGGCGTTGTCGTCGTCAAACAGTCCTCGCAACCCCTGCCCGTGGACGAGGCGATCGACCGGTGGACGATGGCGATGTTCGAGATCATCCGCGATCGGCTGGCGTAGGGCGGCGCTCGACCTGACTGAATCAGGCCGGCCGCTCTATCTGCTTGTCTTCGCGTCATCTTTTTCCGCCAGGTTGCGGCCACTTGGCGGGATGATGCGCCAGGGCGTCATCCCGCTGGTGAGAAAACCCAGGCGATTGAAATCGAGCAGCATTTGTGAAATCGCACGCCGGTCTCCTACAACCCGGCGATGGGCTCAAGCCGGGCGCCGTCGATGAAGCGCGAATAGCGGAACGGCGCCGGGTCGACCACCGGCGGCTTGCCGGTGACAAGATCGGCCATCAGCTTGCCCGCGCCCGGCCCGACGCCAAACCCGTGGCCGGAGAATCCGGTCGCCAGATGGAACCCGGGCAGCGCCTCGACGGGCGAGATGACCGGCACGGCGTCCGGGGTGGCGTCGATGGCCCCGGCCCACGATTGCGCCACCGAGGCGTTTGCGAACGCCGGGAAGGTGCGCTTCAGGCTCGCCATGGCCTCATCAAGGATGGGCTTCACCGGCTCGGGGTCGAGCACCCGCACGCGCTCGAACGGCGTGGTCTCGTCCAGCCGCCAGCGCCGCGGCGTGCGCGCGGCCTCGATGAAGGCGCGGCCCACGCGCAGGCGGATGCCGGCGATGTCCTGCCGGAACACCGGCCAGAAGGCCGGGAGGAGGCGCAGCGAGTCCGGAACGAGATCGGCGACCGACAGATGCCGGTGCGCCACCGTGTAGCCGCCATCGAGGCGCTTGCGGATCGCAAAGCTCTTGCCCGCGCCCGTCGTCTCGATACCGGCGTCGATGGGCGCGGTGCGCAGCACGGTGTTGATGACGGCGAGCTGCGGCAGGTGGACGCCGAGGTTGCCGCAGAACAGCCGCGACCATGCGCCGCCCGCCAGCACCACGGAGGAACACCGGATGGTCCCGCGCTCCGTCACAACGGCCGCCACCCGTCCAGCTTCGGTTTCGATCCCGCGCGCAGCGCACCCCGTGAGCACCGTCGCGCCGAGGCGGCGGGCGGCGGCGGCGATGGCGGGCGACGCCTTCTGCGGCTCGGCGCGCCCGTCGCTCGGCGTGTAGAGCCCGCCGTGCCAGCGCACGGCCGCGCCGGGCATCAGGCGTGCGGCCTCCTCGCCCGAGACGAGACGCGAGTCGATCTGCCAGGGGCGGCCGTAGCGGTCGAACCAGTCCGCCTTGCGGGCCAGTTCCTGTTCGGTCTCGGCCAGATAGAGGATGCCGCAGGTACGGAAGCCGGTTTCAGCGCCCACCCGCTCGTTCATGCCGCGCCACAGCCTGATCGATTCGCGAATCAGCGGGATCTCGCGCGGATCGCGCCCGGTCTGGCGGCACCAGCCCCAGTTCCGGCTCGACTGCTCCGCGCCGATCGCTCCCTTCTCCACCAGCGCCACGCAGACGCCGCGCTCGGCCAGCTCCAGCGCCGTCGACACGCCGATGATGCCGCCGCCGCTGACCCCCACATCGGCGGTCGCGGGCAGCGCCTCGTCGGGCGTGAAGGGATCAAGCGGTGGATGCATGGGCAGGTGCGCGTAACCTTCAGCCGAACGCCTTGCGATACTGGCTGACGAGATGGCTCCGGTCCACGCCCGTGTAAACCTGCGTCGTCGAAAGGCTGGCATGTCCCAGAAGCTCCTGGATCGCCCGCAGATCCGCCCCCGCCGACAGCAGATGCGTGGCGAACGAGTGGCGCAGCGCGTGCGGCGTGGCCGTTTCCGGCAGCCCCAGCGCCGCGCGCAACCGTTCGAGCAGCAGCTGCACGATCCGTGCGTTGAGCGGCCCGCCCTTCGCGCCCCGGAACAGGGCCTGCGAGCGCGCCAGCGGCCAGGGACAGAGCGCAACATAGTGCTCAACCGCCTGGTTCACCTCCGCCAGCACCGGCGTCTCGCGCACCTTGCCGCCCTTGCCGGTGATCCTGAGCACAGGCGCGGGCAGGTCGGCGCGCGTCAGGCCCACGGCTTCCGAAACGCGCAGGCCGCAACCGTACAGCAGCAGCAGCACCGCCGCGTTGCGGGCGTTGATCCACGCCGCCGCGTCCGGGTCCTCGTGGGCGTCGAGCGTGGCGCGCGCCGCCTCCACCGAAAGCGCCTTGGGCAGAGCCTTCGGCAGCTTCGGCCGTTGCACGGCGGTGATGGCGGGATTGCGCACGCCGTGGGCCTTGTCGAGGTGGCGGAAGAACGAGCGCAACGCCGAGAGCTGCCGGGCCAGCGTGCGGCTTTGCGCGCCGTCGCGGCGGCGCTGGGCGAGGAAGGCGCGAAAGTCGGCGGTGGTGAGCGTCACCAGGTCGGCAAGGCCGGCGGGCTGGCCGAGATGGCCGCCGAGGAAGCCCGCGAACTGGCCCATGTCGCAGCCGTAGGCCTCCACCGTCTTGGCTGCCGCGCCTCGGCTTGTGGCGAGCGCGGCGATCCAGGCGGTCGCGGCGAGCGCCGCGTCGGGCGCAAGGAGAACGAAACGCGCGTCAATGGCCGTGCTCATCGCTTCAGCATCGCCTCGTCTTGGTTAGCGGCGGGTTACGCCGGCGATGGCGCGGGCGTCAGTTCTTTCGCTCGACGATGAACCGGGCGGCCTCGCGCAGCGTCTCCGCTTTCGCGCCAAACGGCTCCAGCGCCGCGATCGCCTCGCCCGCCAGCGTCGCCGCCTTCGCCTTGGCCCCGGCGAGGCCGTAGAGATCGATGAAGGTGGCTTTGCCTGCGCCCTTGTCCTTCTGCGTCGCCTTGCCGAGTTGCTCGGGCGTCGATTCCACGTCGAGCACATCGTCGGCGATCTGGAACGCCAGGCCGATGCGGTCGGCGTAGGTCGTCATCGCCGCACGGTCGCCGGCGCCCGCTTCGGCGAGGATCGCGCCCACCTCCAGCGAGTAGCGGAACAGCGCCCCGGTCTTCATGCTCTGGAGACGGATGATCGCGTCGAGATCGTGGCTTTGCGCCTTCTCGGCCTCGAGGTCGAGCATCTGGCCGCCCACCATGCCGTCGGGGCCGGACGCGCGGGCGAGTTCGAGCACCAGCTCGGCGCGCACGGCGGCGTTCGGGTGGGTGTCGATATGGGCGAGGATCTCGAAGGCGAAGGTCAGGAGGCCGTCGCCCGCCAGGATCGCGGTCGCCTCGTCGAAGGCGCGGTGACAGGTGGGTTTGCCGCGCCGGAGATCGTCGTCGTCCAT
This sequence comes from Aestuariivirgaceae bacterium, assembly GCA_036746875.1. Classification (GTDB taxonomy): domain Bacteria; phylum Pseudomonadota; class Alphaproteobacteria; order Rhizobiales; family Aestuariivirgaceae; genus DAIODI01. The sequence goes on from DAIODI010000141.1 coordinate 5,999, forward strand.
GGCGGGGAGATCGTCGTGGACGAGCGAGTAGCAGTGGACGCACTCCAGCGCCACGCCCGCCCGCAGCGCCCGGTCGCGCGGCGCGCCGAGGATGCGCGCGCTCTCGGTGACGAAGAAGGGCCGCAGCCGCTTGCCCTGGCCGATCGAGGAATAGCGCATGGCCGCCACCACGCGCTGCGCCCGCGCGCCACGCTCGGGCAGCAGGCGGTTCAACAGATCGTCCACCTCCCGGGCGGTCGAGACGAGCGCGGCCTGAAACGACATTTCGTTGCTTTTCCGGTTGGCTGGACAACAGTTTGTTGCAGGGCGGCCCGTGTCATAAGGTCGCCGGAGATCGAACTCAACCGGCTTGTTGACGTGCCCGTTCGCTTCCCCACCGCCCTCTTGCGATTTCTCCCGCCGCCGCGGCTGGTGAGGGCGGTCGCCGTCGGGCTCGCCGTCGTGCTCGCGCTCCCCTACCTGCTCACCGTGGTCTATCTCGTGGTGAACCCTCCCGTCTCCGCTCTCATGCTGTGGCGGGCGGCGCAGGGCTTCGGCATCGACCAGACATGGAAGCCGCTGAACGAGATCAGCCCGAATCTGGTGCAGGCGGTGGTGACCTCGGAGGATGCGCAGTTCTGTTCCCACCGTGGCGTCGATTTCAACGTTCTGGGTCAACTGGCGGGGCAGGCGGCGGAGAACGGCGGGCGAAGCGTGCGCGGCGGCTCCACCATCACCATGCAGACGGCGAAGAACCTGTTTCTGTGGCCGTCGCGCTCCTGGGTCCGCAAGGCCCTCGAACTGCCGCTGGCGCTGTGGATCGACCTCGTCTGGCCGAAGCGGCGCATCGTCGAGGTTTACCTCAACATCGTCGAGTGGGGCCCCGGCGTCTATGGCGCGGAAGCCGCCGCGCGGCGTCTCTTCGGCAAGCCCCCCGCGGCGCGCAACCGGCGCGAGGCGGCGCTGCTCGCCGCCGCGCTGCCGAACCCGCTGGAGCGCAGCGCCGGCAAGCCGTCACGGCAGCACCAGCGCATGGCGGCGGCCCTGCGGTTGCGCGTGCCCGGCGCGTTGCCCTATCTCCATTGCCTTCAGGGGCCGCGCGGCGGCTGAGGCCGAAAACCTCTGGCGAAGCCGTGGCGGGCGCGCTATAAGCCGCGCCGATCCGAAAAACGGGCCGAAGCCTGCCCGGTGTTTGACAGGTTTCCCGCCGGAGTTTCGAGCATGGCCGTCCCGAAGAGAAAAACCTCCCCGTCGCGTCGCGGCATGCGCCGTTCGGGCCATAAGGTGCCGAAGGCCACTTATGTCGAGAACACGCAGACCGGCGAACTGCACCGCCCGCACCACGTTGACCTCAAGACCGGCATGTACCGCGGCAAGCAGGTGCTGGAGCCGAAGTCGCAGTTCTGAACGCCTGGCGCGCCGGCGCGTCCCCGGGCGCGGCCGGCGGTTGCGACGGGCGTCTGCCGCCTCACAGAATCTTCCCGCCAGGCGTTGGCCACCTGGCGGGATGATGCGCTAACCGCAGGTCGAGTGGCCGCAGGCGGCGCACGACGCGCAACCCTCCTGAAACACCAGCGCCGCCTCGCCGCAGCGCGGGCACTGGGCGGGCGCCCGGCGCTGCTGAAGCCGTTCGGGCGCCGCCGCGCCTTCTCCGGCCGGTGAAGCCTCGCCGCGTTTCAGGAAGCCGATGTCGATCATGTGCCGCTCGATCACCCCGCCGATGGCGGCGAGCAGGCTCGGCACGTAGCGCCCGCCCATCCAGTGGCCGCCACGCGGGTCGAACACCGCCTTCAGTTCCTCGACCACGAACGACACGTCGCCGCCGCGCCGGAACACCGCCGAGATCAT
>DAIODI010000142.1:0-7730 GCA_036746875.1 Aestuariivirgaceae bacterium
CGACTTGGCGGAAGTTTGCCTGGCGAGCCGCATCGACGGTGTCATCGTCTCCAACACCACCATCAGCCGCCCCTCCACGCTCAGGTCTGCGCACCGCAGCGAGACCGGCGGGCTTTCCGGCGAACCGCTGTTCGAGCTCTCCACCCGCACGCTGGCGGCGATGTACCGGCTCGTCGGTCACCGGCTGCCGCTGATCGGCGTCGGCGGCGTTTCGACAGCGGCGCACGCCTGGCAGAAGATCCGCGCCGGCGCGAGCCTCGTCCAGCTGTACTCCGGACTGGTGTACGAGGGGCCGGGCGTGATCGCCGACATCTGCGAGGGCCTCGCCATGCGGGTGCGCATCGCCGGCAAGCGCTCGCTCGGCGAGGCGGTGGGCGAGGGCGTCTCGCAGTGGACATGAACCACCGCCGAAGACGGGCTCCGGCCTGACTGCATCTGGCCGCTCCATCTCTATGTTCTAAAAGAATTTTCCGCCAGGTGGCAGCCGCTTGGCGGGATGAGGCGCTAGTCGTTTTGCGCTAATTGAGCCGCCGGCCCCTTCCGCCATGCTGAAAGCGTCCGTTGACGGACGCAACCGGCAGGGCAAGGCCCATGCAGATTGGCGGAAGAGTCGGCGCACGGCCGGCGCAACGCGGCCTGTCACCGGCGCGCCTTGAAAGCGCGCTGCGCACGACGCCGGCGGCCGCGCTGCGCCAGGCGTTGCGCGGCCGGCCGTTTCCGCTCGTCCTGGGAGACGGGCCGCCGGTCTGGTGCCGCCTCGCCAACGCTTACGCCGATCTGCCGCTGGCCTCAGTCCCCATGGTTGAAGTCGAGCCACAGACGTTGCAGACGGCGCTGGAGCGGTGTTTGCGCGCTCCTCTGACGGACCGGGCCGTCAACCATTTGTCGCGCACCCATCACGCGATGTCTGCCCGTGAGCCGGTGTGGCGCGCCCAGGGGCTGGCGCTGGCGGCAGGTCTAGCGCTGGCGGCGGGATTGGCGCTCATCGCCCCGGCGGCGGCGGCCGCTGGCGTAGGACTTATGTTCCTGTCGCGGTCGGCCAGGAAGCTCGCCGCGGGGGGCTGGCGCATCGCCACCCGGCGCGCCGCCGCAGCCCCGCTTCTCATCTCTTCGAACCTGCCCGTCTACACCGTGCTGGTGCCGCTCTATCGGGAGGGGCGCATCGTGCCGCGTCTTCTGGAGGCGCTTGACCGCCTCGACTACCCGCGCGACCGGCTCGACGTGAAGCTTGTCACCGAAGAGGACGACCGCGACACCCACGACGCGCTCGCCCGTCACGTTCTGCCGTCCTGGATCACCGTGGTGCGGGCGCCGCCGGGCGGTCCGAAGACCAAGCCGAAGGCGCTGAACATCGCGCTGGTGACGGCGCGCGGCGCGTATGTCGTGATCTACGACGCCGAGGACGTTCCCGCCCGCGACCAGCTGCTGCGCGCGGTCGCGGCGTTCGCCACCCTTCCGGAACACGTCATCTGTCTCCAGGCGCGGCTCGCCTTCCACAGCTCCCGCCACAACTGGCTCACCCGCCAGTACGCGCTCGAGTACGCGGTGCTGTTCGATGGCCTGCTGCCGCTGCTCAGCGCCCTGCGGCTGCCGTTTCCGCTCGGCGGCACCTCCAACCACTTCCGGATCGGTGGCCTGAGGGCGGTCGGCGGATGGGACCCGTTCAACGTCACCGAGGACGCCGATCTCGGCTATCGCCTCGCGCGCTTCGGCTATCAGGCGAGGATGCTGGACAGCGTGACCCTTGAAGAGCCAACCACCGCGCTCGGGCCGTGGTTTCGGCAGCGCAGCCGCTGGATGAAAGGTTTCCTGCAAACGTGGCTCGTGCTGATGCGCTCGCCGCCGCGCGCCTTCCGCGACCTTGGCGCGTCAGGCTGCGTGGTGATGAACCTCCTCATGGCCGGCAGTGTGCTGGCGGCGATCGCCCATCCCTGGCTCCTTGGGGTTCTGCTTTGGAAAGCGCTGGCGGGCGCGGCGCCTTCGGGCCTCTTCGTCTTCGCCGCGGGGCACGCCTTGGCGATCGCCGCGGCTCTTCTCTACCTCGCCGATCGCGACCGGATGTCGGGGTTTGTTACGGCTGCGCTCACGGTTCCGATCCAATGGTTTCTGGTCTCGGCCGCCGCCCACTGCGCCATCGTCGAGTTCGCGGTCGATCCGTTCCGCTGGAACAAGACCGATCACGGCAGCCTGATCGCGCGCGGCTTCTCGCCCGGCGGCGCCTCTGCTAGCTCTTCCGGCGTCGGTCAACGGGGTCGAATCGCTGATGGCGAAGCGCCTGCATCACGCTCTTCTCCTGACGCCGCTCTGCGCGGCGCTGCTGTTCGCGCCGCCGCGTGAGGCGAAGGCGGCGAGGTTCGAGACCTGCGTCGCCTCGATCCGCGCCGAGGCGGTGAAGGCCGGCGTCCGGCCGTCGCTTGTCGAAAGGGCTCTCGGCGATGTCGCCTTCGACGAGAAGGCCGGGCGTTTCTCGCGCAGCCAGCCCGAGTACAAGACGCCGGTGTGGGAGTATCTCACCCTCCTCGTCGACGCCCCGCGCATCGCGCAAGGCAAGGCGATGCTGGAGAAGCACGCCGCGCTGCTGAAGCGGCTGCACCGGACATACGGCGTCGATCCGTATTCGCTCACTGCGCTGTGGGGCGTCGAAAGCGATTACGGGGGCGAGAAGGGCGAGTTCTTCCTGCCCCACGCGCTCGCCAATGTCGCCTGCGCCCGGAAAAACGGCGCGCCGTTCCGCCGCGAGCTGATCGCCGCGTTGCGGCTTGTGCAGAAGGGCGACCTCGACCTCGACGAGCTGCAGGGCTCGTGGGCCGGGGCCTTCGGCCAGACCCAGTTCATCCCCTCGACCTATGCCCGGGTGGCCGTGGACCACGATGGCGACGGCCGGCGCGATCTCATCCGCTCGACGCCGGACGCGCTCGCCTCCGCCGCCAACTACCTGAAGAAGGCGGGCTGGCGCGACGGCGTGCCCTGGGGCTTCGAGGTGAAGCTGCCGGCCAACTACGCCGGGCCGAAGGGCCGCAAGGCGAAGGCGCCGCTCGACGCCTGGAAGAAGCGCGGCGTCACGCTCCCTTCCGGCAAGCCGCTGTCCGGCGCCGGGGCCTATGGCCTCATCCTGCCTGCCGGCAAGGCAGGACCGGCATTCCTGGTGTCGCGGAACTTCGATGCGCTCCACGCCTACAACGCCTCGGAAGCTTACGCGCTCGCCATCGGCCACCTGTCGGACCGGCTGCGCGGCAAGGGCGGCTTCTCGAAGCCGTGGCCGACCGACGATCTCGGCCTGACGCGCGCCCAGCGCAAGGAGCTTCAGCAGTTGCTCGCCGACAGGGGCTACTACAAGGGCCCCGTGGACGGCCGCGTCGGGCCGATGACCAACGCCGCGATCAGGGCAGCCGAGGCGAAGGCCGGCATGAAGCCCTCCGGCAGGCCCGGCCAGCGCATCTACGCCTGGCTCAAGGCGAACTGACCGATTGACGCAGGCGGTTCGATTTGCCCCAGGACGGTGATGTTACGCCGTCAGGCCGGCGGTCTCCGGCGGCTTCAACACCGGCAACTCGGCATGCACGGTTTGTCCGTCCGGAAATCCGGTTAGCGTGAGGAAAATGTGGCCACAGTCTTTCAGCTCCACCGATAGCCCCACCAGCGTCAGGTGGGAGGCATGCCTTCCCTCTGTCACGACCACCGTCATTCCACCGTCGAGTTGGGGAACCCCGTTCGCTCCAACAGCAAACCGCAGTGCATGACTGCCTGGTTAGAGTCTCTGCACGCGAACCCATATCGCAAGCTGTATGACCAGGTGCAGAACTACGGGCACGAGATCGTCCAAGTAGACTCCAACAAAGAGCATCTTGCCGCTCATCTCGAAGCGGATGTCGTCACAGAAAAGGACTGTCGCCGTAACTGGCATCAACGCTTGTCCATCGCCTCGGTGGTTTGCGCTCTTGCGCGCCCATCGTATATAGTCGACATGCCGTGAGAGGCCGTGGCATTCGATTGCTTTGCGACGACAGTTATCCCCTCGCGGACGACCGGCGTGTGATTGGACCCAGGCCGCTGCGTCACCTTGTGAAGCACCAGCTCCGGCCGGTAGCCCAAAGCCCCCGCCAACTCTCCAATCGTGCGGAGGGTTGGATTCCCTGCTCCAGATAGAAGCCGGGAGATCGTTGCGCGATCCACCTCCAGATCGCGAGCCACTTGCGCCTGCGTTACCCCGCGTTCTTCCCGGACCGTTAATGCAGCATTCGAGAGCACGGCATGAACCTGGCTGAGAAATCGAGCGGCGATACGGTCCTTCCGATTTGTAGGTCCAAACTTATAGGACATCCTTGACGGCCCTCCCTGAAACGAATTTCGGCGGATCGAGATCCAGTCTGTTTCTCACATCAGCCGCGCGGCGGCAGTGGTCGCCATACGTTCCGTTCGTTTTGCATCGAGCCTTGGTGTCAGCTGACGTGGTGATGAAAACGCTCTTCCGCCAAAAAAATCCGAAAAACCGCAAATCGTGCGTTCGCAGAACCCAAACGCCGTGTTCCTCAGGTCGCATGGGGTGCGGAGGCATTTCGAAGGTCGTTTTGCCGCTGACAAAGCTATAGAATTGCGCCTCGGCCTGTTCAATGGGCCGATTGGCGCCGGGGATGTATCCGTCTGTTTCAAGGCCAGGCAGCACATCGTCCATCCACTCGATCACGCTTGGCAAAGCATAAATCAGCCGCTGGGGCTCCTCGTCAGGATCGAGTTCGACCTCGATCCTGACGAGTTCCCCTCGAGTCTCAAGTTGCTGCACCGTTGCCGTTTAAGTCAACACAACTTTTCGCTCCTTCTGTCCTGCCATACCAGACAAATTGAGCAAACTCAGAGTTTGCGCGCCTTCTGTGTATATCGCGAAGCACTCTGGGCCAGCTTCTGCGGTGCATGGCCGGCGGCGAAAAGCTCACAACACGAATTCCCGATAGGCGTGGCGCACGTCGCCCGCCCACGCGCCGGCGTAGCGCTCGAGCAGGATGTCGGCCAGCGTCGCGCCGCGCTCCGCAATCGCCTCCAGCGGGGCGAGATGGCGCGCCTCGGTTTCGCCTGCGGCGTTGAGGCGGCCGCGCCGTTCGAGGCCGCCGCGGGCAAGCGCCAGCACGGCGCGTGCGATGTCGCGCACGCTCTGGCCCTTCACGGTCGCCTGAAGGGCAAGGCGCGGCACGTCGCGTCGCAACGCGGCTCGATCCTCCGCCGTCCAGCCGGCGACCAGCGCTTCCGCCCCGTCGAGCGCCTGCGCGTCATAGAGGAGCCCGGTCCACAGCGCGGACAGCGCCGTGAGGTGCGGCTCGGGACCGGCGTCGGCGCCGCGCATTTCGAGGAAGCGCTTGAGCCGCACCTCGGGGAAGATGGTGGTGAGGTGGTCGGCCCAGTCCTTCATCGTCGGGCGCTCGCCGGGCAGCGCGTCGAGCCGGCCTTCCATGAACCGGCGGAAGCTCTCGCCCGCGACGTCGATGTAGCGGCCTTCCCGGGCGACGAAGTACATCGGCACATCGAGCGCGTAATCCACATAGCGCTCGAAGCCGAAGCCCGGCTCGAACACGAACGGCAGCATGCCGGTGCGGTCGGGATCGGTGTCGAGCCAGATCGCGGAGCGCATCGAGCGGTGGCCGTTGGGCTTGCCTTCGGTGAACGGCGAGGCGGCGAACAGCGCCGTGGCGATGGGCTGCAGCGCGACGCCCACCCGCATCTTGCGCACCATGTCGGCTTCCGAGCCGAAATCGAGGTTCACCTGCACGGTGCAGGTGCGGAACATCATGTCGCGGCCGAGCTTGCCCTTCCGGTCCATGTAAGGCGCCATGATCGCATAGCGGCCCTTGGGCATGACGGGGATTTCGGCGCGGGTCCAGTCCGGCGTGAAGCCGAGCCCGAGAAAGCCGATGCCGAGATCGCCGCCGACGGCGCGCGCCTGCGCCAGGTGGCCGGCGATCTCGGCCGCCGTCTCGTGCAACGTGGCGAGCGTTCCGCCGGAGAGCTCGAACTGGCCGCCGGGTTCCAGCGACACCGATTTGCCCGCGCCGGCGAGCGCGATGACATTGCCGTTCTCGCGCACCGCCTCGAAGCCGAAGCGGCGCGCCATCTCCTCCAGCAGCGCCCGGATCGAGCGGTCGCCCGCATACGGCACGGGCTTGAGCGTGTCGGCGAGGAACGGAAACTTCTCGTGCTCGGTGCCGATGCGCCACGCCGACGCCGGCTTGATCCCCTGTTCGAGATAGGCGGCGAGCTGCGCCCGGCTCTCGACCGGCTGGCGCGCCTCCGCCGTATCGGGGGACGGTCCGCTCATATCCTCTCCTCAGTCATGCAAGGCTCAACCGGCGGGGCAACAGCAATGCCCCGCGCGGGGTCAAAGTTCAATCCGTAACTTGGGGGGTGGCGGTTCCCCAGTCGCCCAGCGCCGCCTGCACCAGCGCCAGCGCCGCCACGGCCGCCGTATCGGCACGGAGAATGCGCGGACCAAGCGAGATCGGGCAGACATGCGCAAGCGCCCGCAGCCTCGCCCGTTCGTCCGGCGTGAAACCGCCTTCGGGACCCACAAGCACGGCCAGCGGTCCGCGGCGCAGGGCGGCGAGATCGCGCAGCGGGTCGCCCCCCGCGCGGTCCTCGTCGCAGAAGACGAGTGTCCGCCCGGGCGGCCACTTCGCCAGCACATCGTCGAGGGCCGCAAGGTCCGCCACTTCGGGCAGCGACACGAGGCCGCACTGTTCCGCCGCCTCGATAGCGTTGGCGCGCAGCCGGTCGATGTTCAGGCGCTGGCGATGGGTGCGCTCGGTGAGCACCGGCATGAGCCGGCAGACGCCCATTTCCGTCGCCTTCTGCGCCAGATAGTCGAGCCGGTCATGCTTCAGCGGCGCGAACAGATACCACAGGTCGGGCAGGCGCTGCGGCGGCGCGAGCTTTCGTTCCGGCGTGAGCGACCAGTCGTTGCGCCGCGCCCTCGCCAGCCGGGCGACCCACTCGCCGTCGGCCTCGTTGAACGCACGCACCGCCGCGCCTGGCGGAAGCCGCAGCACCACCGAGAGGTAGTGCGCCTGCTTCGGATCGAGCGGCGCGGCCACACCTTGCGCCAGCGGCCTGAGGTAGAGGCGCGGCGCCGCCGCATCCGTCTGCCCGGTTGATCCTTCCTCAGACATGCCGCAAACAGTCTCCGCTGGCGCCGCGGCGCGCAAGCCCCTTCGAACCTTGCGACCATCCATGTCCGACACCCCGAACGCCCTCACTCTCGCGCGCCGCATCGAACTGGCGCTGCCCGCCTGGGCGAAGCCTTACGTGCGCCTGGCGCGGCTCGACAAGCCGATCGGCTGGTGGCTGCTCCTGCTGCCGGGCTGGTGGGCGATCGCGTTGGCCCAGGTCGCCGAGGGCGGCGGCGTGCCCCGTCTCGATCTCCTCGCGCTGTTCCTTGCGGGCGCGATCCTGACGCGCGCCGCCGGCTGCACGCTCAACGACCTCGCCGACCGCGACATCGACGCGAAGGTGGCGCGCACCCGCTGCCGGCCGCTGGCGTCGGGCGAGATCGGCGTCGCCGGCGCGCTCGCGTTCGTGGCGCTGCTCGGCGCGGCGTCGCTGCTCATCCTCGTGCAGTTCAACGGGTTCGCCATCGCCGTCGGTCTCCTGTCGGCGATTCCGGTTCTCGTCTACCCGTTCATGAAGCGGGTGACATACTGGCCGCAGGCGTTCCTCGGCGTCGCCTTCAACTGGGGCGCGCTGCTCGG
>DAIODI010000143.1:0-2236 GCA_036746875.1 Aestuariivirgaceae bacterium
CCATCGGACTGCGCGACTGGGCTCATGGGTTCTAGTCAATGCGGGTTGGTATAACATCTGCAATCTCTTCTCGCCCCACGAATGCTCCAACGACTTCGCAGCCGCAGACTGCGGATTCACTTGAAGGCGCGTTGATCTAGTCGCTGGCGTCGCAGGACGACAGCATCGCCCGCAACAGCGCCATGTCGAGGATCTTCAGCGTACGGCCCTCCTTGACCACGACGCCCAACGCCTCAAGCCGGCCGAGTTCGCGTGTCACCGCCTCGCGATGGGTGGCGATCCGGTTGGCGATGTCGAGGTGCGTCGGGGCCGACGACAGCACCGCCTCGTTGCCGTCGGCCCTGGTCGCTTCGGCGAGCCGGATGAGTTCGGCGTGGATGCGGCCGCGCACCGCCAGCGTGGACAACTCCACCACGCGGTCGGAGAGACCGCGCACCATGCCGGAAAGGTGCTGCATGACGGCCAGCGCGATTGATGGATGGGCGGCGAGCATGTTGAGGAACCGCGCCTGCGGCATGGTCATCGCCAGGCATTTGCCGAGCGCCTCGATCGAGGCCGACCGTGGCAGCCCGTCGATGGCCGCGAGCTCTCCGAAAATCCCCGGCGCGTCGATATCGCGGAAGCTCACCTGCCGCCCGGACGCGGCGTAGACGCTGGCGCGGGCGCGCCCCGTCGTGAGGAACACGACGTCGCGCGACGGATCCTGATGGCTGATGATGGTCTGGCCAGGCTCGAAGCCCCGCCACGTGCATGATCCGGCGATGGCCTCGATCGTGTCGGGGGCGACGTCGGCGAACAGCATGAAGCCCCTAAGCGCTGCGAACCGCTCGCCCATCGTCACGTCGCATCCCCCGCGTCGCGTCTGTCCGGCCAGCCGTATCTGTGCAGCGAATATGACGCCCGCTTGACCAGCGTTAACCGGTCATCCCGTCCCGAGGCGGCGCGCCCACCGCCCGGGCGCCGTGGACGGCTTGTGCGGGAGCCCGCCGGTTTGTGCGTTTTCGCACACATCTCAGCGCCGATTTCGGACATTATCATCGTCGTAGATCCGGGAGGCGCCTGTGGACATCGTCATTCTGGTGTGCGCAATCGCGATCAGCGCGGGCGATTGCACTTCAGAATCTGCCACACACGTATTGCGCGCGCCAGTCATGGCCGTCGGACACAGCGGCTGCATGATGCAAGCGATGGCCTACGCCGCGCAATCGAACACCGTCGGCGATGGCTACTATCCGAAGGTTCTGTGCGTCAAGACTGGCCCCGCGGCGCACGTCTTTCGGGATTGAGCAGCCGTCGGTTCGACGGCACGATGAACCAAAACGGTTCGGCGGGCGTGAACGACGCCCGCCCGGCTCTGCTCGTTGATCCCGTCCATTGACCGCCCGCCACGGCGGTGGCGCCTCAGGTCCGGAGGGCTCGCCGCCGCGTCCTTGCCTCGCGCATCCGCATGGGCAAGATAGGGGAGTCCGCGTGGCGGCAAGAGGCGAGGATCGATGACCGAAGGCCAGTCTGACGACCCGATGGTCCGTTTTGCCGGGGTTCAGAAGAGCTACGACGGCGAAACGCTGGTGGTGAAGAACCTCAACCTCGACATCGCCCGCGGCGAGTTCGTGACGATGCTGGGGCCTTCGGGCTCCGGCAAGACCACGACGCTGATGATGCTGGCGGGCTTTGAGCCGGCGACCTCCGGCGAGATCTACCTGGCGGGGCGGCCCATCAACCGGGTGCCGCCCCACAAGCGCGGCATCGGCATGGTGTTCCAGAACTACGCGCTGTTTCCGCACATGACGGTGAACGAGAACCTCGCCTTTCCGCTGGAGGTGCGCGGCAAGGGCAAGGCCGAGATCGAGGCGCGGGTGGCCAAGGCCCTCGACATGGTGGAGCTGAAGGGTTTTGGCCATCGCCGTCCGGCGCAGCTCTCCGGCGGCCAGCAGCAGCGCATCGCAGTTGCGCGCGCGCTGGTGTTCGAGCCCGACCTCGTCCTGATGGACGAGCCGCTGGGCGCCCTCGACAAGCAGCTGCGCGAGCAGATGCAGTACGAGATCAAGCACCTGCACGAACGGCTGGGGATCACCGTCGTCTACGTCACCCACGACCAGGCCGAGGCGCTGACGATGTCGGACCGGATCGCGGTGTTCAACGACGGGGTGATCCAGCAGCTCTCCAGCCCGGCTGACCTTTACGAGCGCCCGGAGAACTCGTTCGTGGCGCAGTTCATCGGCGAGAACAACCGCCT
>DAIODI010000143.1:2336-7662 GCA_036746875.1 Aestuariivirgaceae bacterium
ACGAGCGCCCGGAGAACTCGTTCGTGGCGCAGTTCATCGGCGAGAACAACCGCCTGGCCGGGATGGTGGAGTCGCTGGCGGAGGGCGGGCGCTGCACGGTGCGCCTCGACTCCGGCGACCGTGTGGAGGCCGTACCCGTGAAGGTGGCGAAGGCGGGGGAGCGCACGCTGTTGTCGGTGCGGCCGGAGCGCATCGTGATCAACCCGCCGAAGGGTGCGAAGGGGATGTCGGTGCTCGAGGGGCGGATCGAGGAGCTGATCTATCTCGGTGACCATGTGCGCACACGCCTTTCGGTCGCGGGCCACGACGACTTCATCGTCAAGGCGCCGAACGCCGCGAACGCCGTTCATCTGACGCAGGGCGAGAAGGCTCGCGTCGGCTGGCGCGCCGAGGACTGCCGCGCGCTCGATCCCGTCTGACGCCTGGTCGTCATTTTCGCTGTGGCGGGGGTGGGCGGGGTTTGGCATCCTCGAACCCGGACACAGGCTGGGGAGGGCCAAGGAATGGCTGACGGCGCGCGCCCATCGCTGAACGGGCTCTCCGATATCTACCGCTTCTTCAGGCGCAACCAGACGCCGGTGTGGTTCCTTTCGCCCACGCCTTACAACGTGCTGGGGCTGGGGCGGTGGATCAACCGCTTCGCCTATATCAATTACTTCGACTCCTTCGACGGCGCCCATCCCAAGGTGACCGTGCCGCGCGAAACCGGCCCGCATGAGTTTCGCTCCATCGAGGAGGTGAATAACCACCTCCTGCGATCGCGCGAGGTGCGCGACCGCATCACCGCCAGGGGCGGCGGCCTGATGCTGCTCGTCATGTTCGACGAGGAGACCGAGGCGCTCGCCGCCGAACTCGGCGTGAAGATCGCCCTGCCGCCGGCGAAGCTGCGCAAGCATATCGACTCCAAGATCGTCACCACCCAGATCGGCAACGAGGCGGGGATCGCCAGCGCCCCCAACGCCTTGGGACACGCGGCGACCTACGACGATCTGATGGCGCTCGCCACCCGCGCCGGGCTTGGAACCGACCTCGTGGTGCAGACGCCCTACGGCGATTCCGGCCGCACCACCTTCTTTATCCGTTCGCGCGAGGATTTTGGAAGGAACGCCGACAAGCTCACAGCCGAGGAGCTCAAGGTGATGCGGCGGATCAGCCACCTGCCCGGCACGCTGGAGGCGGTGGCGACCCGCCACGGCACCCTGGTCGGCCCGATGCAGACCGACATCACCGGCTTCGCCGAGCTCACCCCATACAAGGGCGGCTGGGCCGGCAATGACGTGTTCACCGGCGGCTACGCGAAGGAGCGCGCCGCCGTGCAGGAGATGGCGCGCAAGCTCGGCGATGCGCTCTACGCCCGCGGCTACAGGGGCGCGTTCTGCATGGACTTCCTGATCGACACCGACACCCGCGAGGTCTACCTCGGCGAGATCAACCCGCGTGGCTCCGGCGCCTCGCCGCTCACCAACCTCATCACCTCCACCTACGGCGGCTGCCCCATCTACCTGTTCCACATGCTCGAGTTCATGGACGTGGACTGGCGCGTGGATATCGCCGCCGTGCAGCAGCGCTGGGCCGAGTTCGACGACTGGAGCCAGCTCATCCTCAAGTACACCACCGATCGGGTGGAGATGATCACGAAGGCGCCGGAGTCCGGGATCTGGCGCATGGACCGCGACGGCGAGATTTCGATGGTGCGCAAGTCGATCGACTGGTTCTTGGTGTCCGACGAGGATGAGGCGTTCTACCTGCGCGTCTACACCGCCGGAGACTACCGCTACCTCGGCGCCGATCTCGGCATCGTGGTGTCGCGCGGGCGCATGCAGAACGAGGACCGCACGCTGAACGACCGGGCGAAGAAATGGGCCGCCGCCATCAACCGCCAGTTCGAGGCGGTTCCAGTCACTGGCGTCGCGCCGCCGCTTCCGTCGTCGAAAAGCGACACCAAGATGTACTGAAGCCGCGGCGGCGCCTGCGTACCCTCGCCTGCGAGATCGTGCTGGCGGATCGCGAAGCCGCAGGCCATGTCAGGCGATGAAGCTGCGCCGCGACGGCAGGGTGGTGACGTTGGCCTGCGGCGTTTCAGACCGGCGCGGCTGCGCCAGCGGCCCGAGCGAGTCGAGGTAGCCGGAATCGAAGCTGCGGTCATAGACGGGGAAATCGGCCGGACGGTCGCGGAACGACTTCATCACCTGGCCGAGGCCGCGCATGCCGTGCGTGCGCGACCGGCGCACCTGTTCCAGATCGATCTCGATCGGGATGATCTGTTCGGTGGCGTCCGCCTTGTGCAGGCAGCGCCCGGACGGATCGAACACCGCCGACTGGCCGTTGCCGCCCGCGCCCAGCCCGTTCACGTCGAACACGTAGCTCTGGAACATGGCGGAGGTGGCGTGGCTGATAGCGAGGTCCACGTCGCGGTCGATGGTGTGCGTCATCACCGGATGCAGGATGACCTCAACGCCCATGGAGGTGAGCTGGCGGGCGGTTTCCGGAAACCACATGTCGTAGCAGTTGAGCAGACCGAAGCGGCCGACGCCCTCGATGTCGAAGGTGAGGAAGTCGCGCCCCGGCGTCACGCCCTGTTCGAGCGGCGTGAACGGAAACATCTTGCGGTAACGCCCGACGATGTCGCCGTCCGGATTGATCACCGAGGTGGTGTTGTGGATCGCCCCGTCGCGGCGCTCGTACATGGAGCCGTTGACGAGCCAGATCTTGTGCCGGCGCGCCATGGTCTGAAGCTCCTCCTCGGCCCCGCCTGGCAGCGGCTGCGCATGATGCAGCAGCGGCCCGTAGCAGGCCAGTTCCGAGAACAGCACCATGTGCACCCACGGGTAGAGATGCATGGTGAGGTCGATGCGGTGGCGCATCGTCTCGATGTTCGAGCCGTGGCCCAGGTACATCTGAAGCCCGGCGATGGCGAATGGAATCATCGGTCACGGTTCCGTGTGTCGTCTCCACTATAGAGAGAAGCGGCGCGCGTCGCCACCTGCTCTTGGCAGGCCTGCGACAGACGGCGAGACGAGAAGACTCCACGACTGTCCCCGTACAGCAGGAGCGCAACAATCATCCCGGGGCGATCCTTGTCGTGGGTCGCAAAGATCGCCGACCGGTCAAGCCCCTCGCGCACCGCCTTTCTCACAACGTGCGTCAGCCACCCGGTCGGCGCAACGTTGTGGACCGATGGAAGCGGAAGCCACCCCCGGTCACCATCCCAGGCCCGGAAGGGCTTGCGCCCAACGGCAGTGAATCAACCCTCAACTCCCATGTAGAGCCAACGACAAGGACAGGTTCCCGGCGCCCGGCGCGCCGCCGGGAAAGCCGCACTTGCGCGCCCGTGCGCGATTGTCGGATAGTTTTTCGCGTTGGCGAGGTCTGGCGAGACCAGCGGGAGACGGCCGGCCATGTGGTTGAAAACGTTTGCGCTCTGCTGCCTGACGATCGCCGCCGCGGCCCCCGCCGGCGCCGGCGAGGTGCTGGACCGGGTCATGGCCGCGAAGACGATGGTCATGTCCACTGACCCGGACTACCCTCCGCAGTCGTTTCTCAACGCCGACCAGGAGTTCGAGGGTTTCGACATCGACGTGGGCCGCGAGATCGCCCGCCGGCTCGGAGTCGAGATCAAGTTCGTCACGCCCGGCTGGAACGTGGTCACGGCGGGCGGCTGGAGGGGCGGCTGGGATATCTCCGTCGGCTCCATGTCGCCCACGCGCGAGCGCAACGCGGTGCTCGATTTCCCGGCGATCTACTATTACACGCCCGCCGCCCTGGTGGTGCACGAGCAGAACCGGACCATCACCCGGCCCGATGGCGCCTCGGGCAAGCGCATCGGCGTCGGCGTCTCGACGACCTACGAGAGCTATCTCCACAAGACGCTGGAGATCGACTGGAGCGACACCCCGCCCTTCGACTTCCAGATCGACGACGCGACGAGCGGCACCTTCGACACCGACCAGCTTGCGCTGGACGCGCTCAAGGACGGCGACGGCGCGAAGCTCGACGCTGTCATCACCGCGCTGCACACGGCGCTCGCCGCCATCCGCCGTGGCTATACGGTGAAGGTCATCGGCGCGCCGTTATTCCTTGAACCGCTCGCGGTGGCGGTGGACAAGGGCGACCCGGCGTGGAGCGCGAAGCTCCGCGAGCCCGTGGCGGCGATCCACGCCGACGGCACGCTCGGCAGGCTGTCGCTCAAGTGGTACGAAACCGACCTGAGCCAATAGCCGCCGGCGCGGCCGTGGCTGCTTCCCCGCCCGGCGTTCCCGCGGCTGTCAACCAGTTGCGCTGGCCCAATCTGCCGCGCGCCGCGGCGTTCGCGCTGACCGAGACGATCGAGGCGGCGCTGTGGCCCGAGGCGCTGGCCGTCACCCTGTCGGTGGCCGACGAGGCGGCCGACCTGTGGTCGGTTGCGGCGCTGTACGATGCGGATGTGGCGCAGGCCGACGTCATCGGCGCGCTCCCGGCCGCGCGCGATGCGGACTACGGTCCGCTCGCTGGCGCCGACTGGGTGCGGCGGTCGCTCGACGGGCTTGCGCCGGTCCACGCCGGCCGCTTTTGCCTGCACGGCGCCCACGATCGCCATCGCCGTCCTGCTTCCGGCGTCGCCATCGAGATCGACGCCGGAACCGCCTTCGGCACCGGGCATCACGCCACGACGGCGGGCTGTCTGCAGGCGCTCGACCGGCTCCTCAAGCAGCGGCGGTTCGCACGTGCGCTCGACGTGGGCTGCGGCTCGGGCGTTCTCGCCATCGCAGCCGCGCTGGCCAATCGGCGCGCCATCGTCGCCGCCGGCGACATCGACGCGGAAGCGGTGCGGGTGACGCGGCGAAACGCCCGGCGCAATGGCGCGCGGCTCGCGGTGGTCGAGGCGGCCGGCGCCGAACACCCGGCGCTCCGGGCGCGCGCGCCCTACAGCCTCATCCTGGCCAACATCCTCGCCCGGCCGCTGATGAAGCTCGCGCCTTCGCTGATGCGGATCGCCGCGCCGGGCGCGCGCATCGTGCTGTCGGGCCTTCTGACGGCGCAGGAGCGTATGGTCGAGGCCGCCTGGAAAGACGCCGGAGCGGTGATCGTGGTGCGGCTGCGCCTTGAGGGCTGGAGCACGCTGGTTCTGGCCCGCAGACCAGCGCGCCGATCGGCGCCGAAACCGAAGCGGGTCCGGATCGTGTCGCGCCGCAGCTGGCGCTACCCGCGCTCGCGCGCGCTGCCTTAGAGCGGGTCCCGGCCTGACTGAATCGAACCGGCCGCTCTATCTCATTGTATTCGCATCATCTTTTTCCGCCAAGTGGCGGCCACTTGGCGGGATGATGCTCTAACTGTGATCTCTCAACAG